>NZ_LR594487.1:0-300000 GCF_901686465.1 Halorubrum sp. DM2 | reverse complement strand
ATACCGACGGGGCACCGACCGGCGGGTATGACCTTCGCCGACCTGTTCGACCGCGCGACGGCGGTCGGCGGCGACCTCGACGAGGCGGACGTGCGACGCGCGCTCGACGACGTGCGGTCGGCACCGACCGCAGACGGCGAGAGCGACGCGGGGGATGAGGCGGGTGACGGAGCGGTCGCCGATCCGCTCGATCCGGAGCCGGCCCGCGTCGTCGCCGACGCGGACGTGTTTGCGGCAGACCTCCTCGTCGGCGGGGCGGCCCGCGACGCCCTCGACGTCCTCCGGTCGCACGCGTGGACGACGCTCGTCGCCAGCGACCGACTGCTCGACGACGCCGAGGCGGTGATCGCGTCGCTGTCGGACCCGGAGTTGGCGGCGGACTGGCGGGCCGCAGCCGCGACGTGGCGCGAGCCGATCGCCCAGCCGCCGGGCGATCACCCCGCGCTGGCGTCCGCGTACCGCGGCGGCGCGATGCAGGTCGTGAGCCTCGACCCCTCGCTGACCGGGCCGCGGGCCGCCGCCGGGCTTCGGGACCGCCTGCCCGTGAGCGTCCGGGAACCACGCGCGTTCGCGACGGTGTTCGACCCGGCGAAGCTCTACCCGGAGGCAGTCGGCGGGGAGTACCCCGGTCCCGACCGCGATCCGCGGACGATGACGGCGGTCCGCGCCGACGGCGACCAGCACCGATAAACCGCCGCCGGCCGGACCGGAGGTATGAGCGATTCGGACGGCGCGACCGCGGACGACGACGTCGAGGTCGGCGGTGACGAGGAGGTGTCGGACCTCCCGGCCGACCTCGACGCGGTCCGCGACGCGCTCGTCGACTGGTACGAGGCCGACCACCGGGCGTTCCCGTGGCGGGGCACGGAGGATCCCTACGAGATCCTCGTCAGCGAAGTGATGAGCCAGCAGACCCAGCTCGACCGCGTCGTGCCGGCGTGGGAGGACTTCCTCGACGAGTGGCCGACGAGCGCTGATCTGGCCGCGGCCGACCGCGCCGACGTGGTCGCCTTCTGGTCGGACCACTCGCTCGGGTACAACAACCGTGCGAAGTACCTCCACGAGGCCGCCGAGCAGGTCGAGACCGAGTACGGCGGCGCGTTCCCGGAGACGCCCGACGAACTGCGGGAGCTGATGGGCGTCGGGCCGTACACCGCCAACGCGGTGGCGTCGTTCGCGTTCAACGACGGCGACGCGGTCGTCGACACCAACGTGAAGCGAGTGCTGTACCGCGCGTTCGACGTGCCGGACGACGACGACGCGTTCGAGCGGGTCGCGTCCCGGCTCATGCCCGCCGGCGAGTCGCGGGTGTGGAACAACGCGGTCATGGAACTCGGCGGCGTCGCCTGCGGGAAGAAGCCTCGATGCGACGAGGCGGGCTGCCCGTGGCGCGAGTGGTGTCACGCCTACCAGACCGGTGATTTCACCGCGCCCGACGTGCCCGAACAGCCGAGCTTCGAGGGGAGCCGGCGGCAGTTCCGCGGGCGGATCGTGCGACTGCTCGGCGAACACGACGAGATGGGGCTGGACACGCTCGGTCATCGGATCCGCGTGGATTACGCTCCGGACGGCGAACACGGCCGGGAGTGGCTGCGAAGTCTGCTTTCGGACCTCTCTGACGACGGTCTCGTCCAGATCGAGGAAGGGAACGACCAGATAACCGCTCGCCTCCAGTAGTCTGATTCAGATCCGCTGAACGGCCTACAAACGAGGAGGGATATTTTATTTCATATCTAACTTAGAGTCTCTGTACGCTGAGCGTCCAACGACACGACATTCATCAAACTAGATATCAACGGGCACCTTTATTCCCGTTCGGATTTAGATTCTATGTACACTGAGCGGCTATGGAGCCTACAAACGAGGAAGAAAATCAAAGAAAGAGTCTGTCGACACGTGAGTCACGAGCACTGTCACGGCTCGCAAGCGAGGACCGACAGATCATCACCATCAATGACCTCGTGGACGTCCTTGACATCCCCCGGAAGTCGGCCAAGGACATGGCGTATACGCTCAAGGAGAAAGGCTGGCTTGAGCGAATCGCGCACGGAAAATATCTCATCTTGCCACTCGCTGCGGGCGAAAACGCCGTCTATACCGAACACGAGTTCGTGATCGCGTCTGCACTCGTGGAGCCGATGTACATCGGGTACTGGAGTGCGATGAATCATCACGGGCTTACAGAGCAGATGTCCCGCACGGTGTACATCGTGACGACAGAGCGCGCTCAGGACCGCGAAATCCACGGGGTCACGTATCGACCAGTGTCAGTCACCGACCAGAAGTTCTTCGGCTATCAACCGACTGCGGTCGGGTCGAATCAGGTGAACATTTCGAGTATCGAAAAGACGCTGGTCGATTGCGCCGACCATCCGGAGTTCTGTGGCGGTATCGGAGAGCTTGCCAAGGCGATACAGAACGCGGTCGAACAGGGTTGTTCGTGGGAACGAGTCGTCGAGTACCTGCGGCGAGTTGGGAACGGTGCTGCGACGAAACGAACCGTCTATCTCGCCGACCAGTTGGACATCGATCTTCCGGAGTACGACGAGCTCGTCGGCGAATTCACGACCGGGTACCCGCTGCTCGATCCGACGAGAGAAGCGACGGGAACCCGCGACAGCACGTACCAACTCCGCCTGAACGTCGGTCCCGAATCGTTCCTCCCGGGGGGCTTCTCATAGTGATTTCCGACGCACAACTGCGACGGCTGGCCAGAGATCTGAATGTTCGCCTCGGCTACGCGGAGAAGAACTACGTCAATTCATGGATCCTGTGGGCGATTTACACGAGTCCGTACGGCGATAATCTGCTGTTCAAAGGCGGGACTGCGCTCAGCAAGTTGTACTTCCCGGAGACGTGGCGCTATTCGGAAGATCTTGATTTCGGTGTCAGAGGGAATTACGGGGGGAGCGAAGCGGAGTTACAAGGCGCACTGGAGGACGCTGCCAGAGCCTCTGGCATCGACTTCGAGGTGACCAAACACCGCAAATTACAGAAAGAAGCGTATCCGACGCACTACGTCGATATCAATATCCAGTACAACGCCGTTCTCGGTCACAAGAACACGACGAGCCTGGACGTTATGATCGACGAGTACGTCGCGTTCACCTCGCTAGACCATCGTCACAGTTACGAGGATGTCCCCGAATTCGAGTTGACCGCGTACAGCTTGGAGGAGATCTTCGCTGAGAAGTTGCGAGCGCTCTATCAGCGATCACAGGCTCGTGACTACTACGACCTGTATCGGATGATTACGGAGGCCGACATCGACGATTCGGTTATTTTCCCCGCATTTTCACGGAAGTGTGAGCACGACGGTCTGGACATCGATCTCCGGGATGGACTTCCCAGAGAGAAACGGGACGAAATCCGTGACGGGTGGCAGAACACACTTCCCGATCTGGTTGCGGATCTCCCCGATTTCGATCCGGTCTATGAGACGCTCGAAGAGTACGTCGCTTCCCTCGCTGACGAATGATACCTCTATCGGACACATCGTCCCGCAGTAACTGCGCGTTCGACGCGCCCAGCGACGAACACGTCCGAAAGCGGCTCTGCGGACTCGTCGACGACCTCGCAGACGACGGACTGGTCGAGTCGGACGCGACCGGCGGCGACGTGGTCGTGTCGCTCCGGCGCTGAGACGCGGGTTCATCGGGCGTCCGATCCGCCGCGAGAACCGTCACCCGTTTATTACGGGAGCCGAAACGATCGGCCATGAGCGAGACCGTCGATTCGGACCTGTACACCCGCACGAAGGCCCTCTTGGAGCCGGGCGACATCGAGCTGCTGGGCTGTATCGTCCATACGACCCTCGACGGCCAGCAGGACCTGGAGATGCACGAGCTGACGGTCGCCGCCAACGAGGTCATCGCCGACCACGCTGGGAAAGGCGAGACGTACATCGAGGCGGGCAACGACGACACGGACTTCTCGTCGAACCAGTTTCAGGGGCTGACGCTCGACGACGAGGCGTTCGTCTGGGAGTGTCAACAGCTGTTGCGGGACGGCGCGTTCGACATCGTGTTCTACTACGAGGCGAACGTCGACCAAGAGGCGCTCGTGGCGGATCTGGCCGAACTCGACGACGTCGACCGCGTGACGCAGGTGCCCTGAGGCCCCTGACGAGACGCCACCGCACCCGTGAGCGACACAGTCCTGATCCCCGGCGGCCGCGACGTGCGCGCCACCCTCGACACCGCCGCGAGCGACGGCTCCCGCGCCGACGCGGTCGTCGTCGCCTGCCCGCCGCACCCCCAGCAGCGCGGCCACCGCGGCGACGAGCGACTGGTGGCCGCGAGCGACGCCCTGACCGACCGCGGGGTCGACTGCCTCCGGTTCGACTACGGCGACTGGGACGAGGGGTACGGCGAGAGCACCGACGCGGACGAGGCGGTCTCGTGGGCCGCCGAGCGCTACGACCGCGTCGGGCTGTTCGGCTTCTCGTTTGGCGGGACCGTCGCGCTCGTCGCGGCCGCGTCCCGTCCCGACCTCGCGGGTGTCTGCGCGCTCGCGCCGACCGCGCGCCTGAACCCCGACGTGGACGCGGTCGAAGCGCTCGACGACCTCACCGAGTTGGGCGTGCCGGTCCGGATCCTCTACGCGACGCGCGACTCGACCGCGGACTGGGAGCCCGTCGTCGAGCGCGCTGCGGAACTGGGAATCGAGACGGTGGCGTTCGAGTCCGACCACTTCTTCGTCGGGCGGGCCGGTGACGTGGGAGAGGCGGTCGCCGAGTTCCTCGCGCCGCGGCTTCGAGACGCCTGAGAGCGTTTACCGCAGATCGTCGATCAGTTCCGCCGCCATTCGCTCGCCGCGGGCGGGGTCGTACCCCTCCATGCGGAGGTGCGCCAGCGGTGCCACGTACGGGTTCCGCTCCCAGTGCGCCCACACCTCCGTCGAACCGTCGGGAGCCGGAAACAGCCGCACGTGAACCTGCCAGTCCCCGGTGAGTCCCTCGGGGCGGTGGACGAAGCTGCCGACCTCGTGGACCGTCTCCCCGTCGCGGTCGTACGCGTGGAAGTACGCCCGGACGAGTTCGGAAAATCCCTGCTCTGGGAGTCGCTCGCGGGTCTCGGCCGGCGTCGTCGGGAGCGTCCCGGCGTACTCGTCGGCCGGCGGCGGGAGCACCCGAACGTGGTCCGGAGCGCCCTCGTCGGGCAGCAGCGCGAGCAACTTGCCGACCGCGAGCCTCGCCCGCCAGAAGCCGAGCGCGCGACCGACGAGGAAGGCGGCGGGAAGCGTCGCCGCGAGGACGGCGAGGGCGCGCAGCGCACGCGGCCACCGGCGAGCCGGCCGCTCGGGTCCGACCATCGCTCAGTTGTACCCGCGCCAGCGGTGGCCGCACTCCTTACACTTGAAAAAGCGCGTCGGGGGTTCGTCGGCGGCTCCCGTCTGTTTGATCGTGTACCACGCCTCGCCATGCCCGCACTCGTCGCAGACGATATCGTTGGCGGTGGGCTTCCCCTCGAAGTTCGCGCCCTCCTCCGTCTCGATGACCTCTTCGCCGGTCTGTTCGGTGGTCGACTCGAACTCGGCGGCGAGCCCCTCGTCGCGCTCGGCGGTGCCGTCGCAGTCGTCGTTCTGACACACCATCTCCCCGTCGCGAGAGACCATCATCGAGCCGCAGTCGTCACAGAACTGCATATATAGATTAAATACGGAGGCGAGCGGTTTAGGTCCGATGACTGCCGGAGACTTCTGACGGCGAGCTGTCGGAGTAACTGTGACGACCGTCGAAGCCCCAACCGCTCGATACGAGACGATCGTTACCGGCGACACGACCACCGAAGCCCCAGCCGTGAGGACCTCCGAAAGACGGTCGCCTCGCTTCGCTCGGCGCTGCGTCTTTCGTGGTCCCGCTCGCTTTCGCTCGCGGGACTCGCGCGACTCGCTGTGCTCCTCGCTCAGTCGCTTTCGCTCCTTCGCTGCGGAGTCGCCGGCGGCGGAGCCGCCGGCTGCCCGTGGCGCGTAGCGCCACGCTGCTCGCGTCGTCGTGCTTCGTCCTCACGGCTGCCCCTTCGAGTCCCGCCTCGCACCGCACAGCAACCGCACCTCACGCCTCCCCAGCCTCGTCGGTCGCCGTCGCTTCGCTCCGGCGACCGACTCCCTCGCGCGTGCTGTCTCGCGGCCGCCGGTGGCGGCCGCTCGCAGGCACGCGCCACCGCAGAACCTCGATTATCCCATCCGCTCCCACGCGAGGTGGACGGCGATGCCAACGACGAACGCGACGCCGAGGTTCGTCGCCAGCGCGAGCAGCCCGATCCCGACCGAGAGCGCGCGGTTCCCGGAGTCGGTGACGTTGCGCGCGAGCGAGACGGCGACGATAGCGAGCAGCGCGCCCAACATCGCCAGCGGGAACGCGGCGATCAGCGCGGGCGTGGCGAAGGGCGCGGCGGCGAGGTAGCCGACGCCCAGCACGACGTTCGCGCCGCCGGTGCGCGCGCCGAACGCGTACTTACCGGCCACGCCGTCGCAGCCGTGACACATCGGTATCCCGCCCAGCGGCACGGCGATCAGGTTCGTGATCCCCATGCTCGTCGCCAGCTCGTCGGGGGTCACCTCCGCGTCCAGCAGGTCGGCGAAGAGGAGGGAGGTCGCGAGGGCGGCGTTCCCGATGGTCATCGCCAGCTGCGCGACCACGCCGTCGAGGGTGGCGCGCGTGAGGGCCGCGCCGAACGGTGGCGTCGGCGGCGCGCCGGGCAGGCGAGGGGTCGGCACGCCGGCGGCGACGAGCGCGGTCGCGACCCCCACGAGCGCGACGGCCAGCGCGCTCGCCTTCCCGTGGCCCGCGAGCGCGAACGCGGCGGCGAGGGCGACGCCGACGAGCGCCACCGCCGGGTCCTCGACGGCGAGTCCGATCCCCGTCTCTAAGAGGACGAGTCCCACCGCGAACTGAACCCCGCGGATCACCGGCTCGCCGATCCACCGCTCGACGTACGCGAGCGTCCCCGAGAGACCGATCGCGAGCAGCAGGATCCCGAGGATCAGCCCCGCGAGCGCGAGTTCGGCGTAGGTGAGCGCGCCGGCGACCCCGAGCGCGGCCAGCGCCTTCATCGGCTCGACCGACACCGGCAGGCCGTAGCGGATCCCCCAGACGAGCTGGAAGACCCCGAACGCGACGAGCGCGTGCGGCAGCGACACGTCCGTCAGGAGCGCCAGCGCGACGACGAGCGGGATGACGGTAATCGAATCCCCTATCGCACCGGTGAGGGCCCCCGGTCCGAGCGCGACGGATCGGCCTCCCTTCGAAGCGGATGCTGTCACGTGATATCCGCCCTATCGGGCGGACGCGCTTGAACGTGTTCAGAAATTGGCCGGGGTCACCCGACGGTCCCGGTGAAACTGATTCAGATTACGTCCGGGGTGTTGACTACTCCTCGTCGAACGCGGGGTCTCCTGCGTCGACCATCGGGCAGTTCCGGACCCGGAACCGGGAGAAGTCGACCAATTCGACGATGTCGGTCCCCTCGTGGGTACACGCCGTCTCCGGCGGCGACGCGAAGTGCGGGCACTGCTGGCAGTAGGTCCGCTTATCAATCACGTGCTCGTCGCCGGTCGCCGCGGATCCCGATCCCAGACCGCCGGACTGTGTCGCCGCGTCGCCGGTCGCGCCGCCGGCGTCGAACTCGGCCGCGTCGCCCCCGACCGAGGTCTCCTCGTCGAGCGCCTCCCACACGTCCTCCTCGCCGACGTCGCCGACGTCCATCGACTCGAAGGGGTCCCCCTCGCCGGTCACGTCCCCCGAGTCGGCGTCCAGTTCGGTGAACGGGTCGTCCGCCGACGCGCCCGGTTGTGGGTCCGCGCCCGATTCCGAGTTCGCGCGCGACGACGCATCGGGTCCCGCGTCGTCGACACCCTCGTCTCCGAGCGCCGCGAATGGATCGTCGTCGAACGAGTCGTCGTCGAACGAGTCGTCGTCGAACGAGTCGTCGTCGAACGAGTCGTCGTCGAACGAGTCGTCGTCGAACGAGTCGTCGTCGAACGAGTCGTCGTCGAACGAGTCGTCGTCGAAGGGGTCGTCATCGAAGGAATCGCGGTCGGAGCGGTCCCCATCGTCCGCCTCGGAGTCGTCGTCCGAACGGTCACCGCCGCTCATCGGCGGTCCCCGTCCGATCCGCCGTCACTCGCGGCGGGGTTCGTCCCGTCGGTCGTGCGACTCCCGCCCTCGCGGTCGCCGTCCGCGACGTCGCCGTCGATGGCGGGGCGGTCCGCGACGAGGAGCCGCGACGTACCGAGAAAGCCGGTGTTCGGCTCCACGTCCTCGAACCGACGCCCGCAGTGAGGACACTCCGGCGTCGACAGCAGGCCCAGCTCCACGCCCCCGCCGCAGTGGTCGCAGTCGGCGGTCCGCACGCCGTGTCGGTTCGCCGTCCGCGTCAGCGCGTCCAGGCGCTCGCGGTCGGCGCGGTCGCGCTCGGCGGCGTCGAGTCGCCGTTTGACCTTGACGACCGCGTTCGCGACCCGGGAGAGCTTGTCGTCGACCTCGGACAGCTCGTCGGCGGAGATCCCGGCCACGTCGGACTCGACGCTCGCCACGCGCTCGTCGAGGTCGTCGATGCGAGCGTCGACCCCGGCTATCCCCTCGTCGACGTGTTCGTCGAGGCCGTCGAGGCGGTCTCTGAGGGCATCTAACCCGTCGAGCCGCGCGTCCAGCGCGTCGAGCCGGTCGGCGAGATCGTCGACCCGATCGGAGGCGGGGGCGTCGGCGACCGCGGCGTCGAGGCGGTCCAGCCGGGCGGCGGTCGCCTCCAGTTCGTCGGCGAGTTCGTCGAGGCGGTCCGGGTCCGCCGCACTGCCGTCGTCGTCACCGCCGCCGTCCGCACCGGCGTCCAGCGACTCCACCTCGCGGTAGAGATCGACGAACCGCTCGCGGAGGTCGGTGACCGCGGCGTCGAGGTCTTCGTCGAGGTCGTCGAGGCGCGCCTCGATCGCCGCCACCTCCTCGGCGTCCGGGACGTCGATCCCCTCGGACTCCGCGAGGGCGACGAGCGCGCGCTTGAGGAGTTCCTCGCGGCTCACGCCAGCGTCCTCCGCGGCGGCGTCGAGGGCGGCCGCCGCCGGATCGAGGTCGCTCATCGAGGGTCCTCCGTCATCTACGTACCGTTGAGCCGCGAGGCTTAAGTAATCTGTCGCGGCGTTCTCCCGATCGATACTTGGGCGGTCGAACCGCCTGAAGGCGGTGCGGAGCGGCCGACGGGACGGCGTTCGCTACCGGATCTTGCGCACGTCGCTGATGTCGAACCCGCCCTCGTGGATCTCTGTCTCGAAGCGGACGATGTTCTCGTCTTCCAGCCGGGAGAGCACGCCGCGGAACTCGCGGACGAACATGGTCCGGGCGCGCTGGGAGCCGCCGCTCTCCCACGAGAACTGAAGGGTCCCGCCCGCGGCGTCCATCAGCGTGCCGAACTCGCGGTCGCGGAGCGCCTCGGTGTTCACCAACACGAGCACCAGAGCGTCCCACTCGTAGGCGGCCTTCTTCAGCCCCTTCATCACCATCGCCACGTCGCTCCAGTCGGTGTCGTCGGAGACCATCGAGACGAGGTCGGTGACGGAGTCGATACAGACGAGGCTCCCCTGTCCGTGTTCGGAGAGGTAGTCGCCGAACGCGGTGAGCACGTCCTCGTACTCGCCGCGGTCGCCGAGTTCGGTGATCGACGCCGTCTCCGTCTCGTACCAGTCGCGCGGCACCGGCGACAGCTGGAAGTACTCGGGCGAGAGGTCGCGGAACTCGATTTCGTCGACCGCCGCGTCGACGATCTCGTCGGCCATCGTATACCCCATCTCTCGGGTGATCGCGTCGGTGTCTGCGGTAAAGGAGATGTAGTGGACCGACTCGGGCAGGGCCGCGCCCGCGTCGATGTCGCCGTAGTACAGGTCGAACAGCTCCTCGTCGGCGCGCGCCAACGCGTTCATCGCCGCGCTGGTGTACGCGAACTCCCGAGCGCCGGCACCCGCCTCGCCCGCGAGCAACACGACGCTTCCCGGGGGCGCTCCGCCGCCGAGGATCGAGTCGAGGCGCGCGACCCCGAACGGAAGACGTGCCATGGCTTACGCCCCGTCGCCGCGAGGCTTAGTGTTACCCCTCTCCGAGTCGGTCGATCGCGGGTCCGCCCCGCCCTCGTCGGCGATCCGCGCACCCTCGTTCGTCGCCCGAACGACCGACACCGACCCGCCGACGCCGGCCGCGTCGAGCGCGCGCTCGCCGGCCTCGGCCGCGGCGTCGGCGTGGTCCGCGTCGGTGACGCCGTACACCGTCGGTCCCCACGAGGACTGGCCCGCGCCGAACACCGCCGAGGCCTCCGACAGCGACGCGACGATCTCGCCGACCGGCGGCCGGTAGACGCCGCCCTGCTCGTCGGCGTACCACGCGCCGTTGAGCCGGCCGATCTCGGCGACTGCCGCGCCGAACGCCTCCGCGTTCCCCGTCGCGATCGACGGGAGGACCCGCCGGGTGACGATCCCGCCGATCCGGTCGGCGATCCCCGGCTCCGCGCGCTCGACCGCAGTCCGCATCGCATCGTCCTCGGCCGCCCCGCTGCGGCCGGCGTCCGCGTCCGGGTCGACGAGCAGGAACCGCCAGTCGTCGGGGACGGCGTGGCGGGCCGCTACGGGCGGGACGGTCCATTCGCCGTCCGCCGGGCGGTCGATGGTGAACCGCGCGGTCGGGTGGCCGGCGTCGAGGACGAAGCCGCCGGACTCGAACGTCGCGACGCCGACGCCGGAGCGCCCGCCCCGGCCGAGCGACGGGGCGCGCTCGCGCACCCGGACCGGCTCGCCGTGGGCGGTCGCGACGGCCGCGAGCGTCGCCGCCGCGAGCCGCGTTCCGCTGCCGAGACCGGCGTGTCGCGGGAGCGACTCGCGGACCGCGACCCGCGCGCCGTCGACGCCGAGCAGGTCGGTCGCCGCGGTCGCGTACTCGCGGACGTCCTCGCGCACGGCGGAGGCGGAACCGGACGACTCCGCGCCCGCTGCCGCTTCGACCGTCACGCCGACCGCCGAGTCGGGCTCCGCGTCGACGACGACCCGCGGAGCCGCGAGTCCGACGCCGAGCGCGCCGTACAGCCGCTCGTGCGAGAGGCTGAGGTTACAGAAGCCGAAGTGGAGCCGCGCCCCGACGCTCGCGCGTGCCATTGTCGTCCTGCCCTTACGAGCGGACCGATAAAGGGGTCGTGACCGTGGCGGGAGTTGCCACGGAATTCCCGTGACGCCGACACTCAGGCGGCCGAACTGGTGCGCTTTTGAACGCGGGGGACCTCGGTCCGCGTATGACCGAAACGCTCAGGCTCGCGACCCGCGGGTCGGATCTCGCCCTCCGACAGGCCGAGACCGTTCGCGAGGCGCTGTCGAGCCGTCGCCGCGACGTCGAACTCCGGCAGGTGGAGACGCGCGGCGACCAGATCCCCGACGAACTGATCCACCGCCTCGGGAAGACGGGGGCGTTCGTGCGCGCCCTCGACGAGGAGGTGCTCGCCGGCGACGCCGACCTCGCCGTCCACTCGCTGAAGGACCTCCCGACCGAGGAGATGGAGGACTTGGTCGTCGCGGCCGTCCCCGAGCGCGCCCCCTCGGGGGACGTGGTCGTTCAGCCGGACGGGCTCGGGATCGAGGACCTCCCGCCCGGCTCCGTCGTCGGGACCGGCTCGCTCCGGCGCGGCGCGCAGATCCGGGCGGCTCGGCCGGACCTCACCGTCGAGCCGATCCGCGGCAACGTCGACACCCGGCTAGAGAAGCTGCTCGCGCCGGGCCTTCAGGCGGAACACGAGCGGCGGCTGATCGCCTCGGGCGAGATCGCCGCGGAGACGGCGGAGGGCGAGGAGTCGGGAGGAGACGCGGACGAAGACGACGGGGTCGACGAGGAGTTCGACGAGAGCGTCGAGGAGTGGTTCGACTCGCTGTCGGACCTCGAACGCGCGGCGATGGAGCGGAACGTCGAGACCGAGTACGACGCGCTCGTCCTCGCCGAGGCCGGCCTCCGACGCTCGAACCTCTTCTACGAGGTCGAGACGACGCGGCTCCCGCGCGAGGAGTTCGTCCCGGCCGCCGGACAGGGCGCGATCGCGGTCACCGCGAGCGACCCCGAGGTGGTCGAGGCGGTCCGCGAGGCGGTCGACCACCCGCGGACCCGCGTGGCGGTCACCGTCGAGCGGACGGTCCTCGGCGAGCTCAACGGCGGCTGCGTCGCGCCGATCGGCGTCTCCGCGCTCGTCAAGGGCGAACACGTCCACGTCCGGGCGCGAGTCCTCTCGACGGACGGGACGGAGGAGGTGGCCGACACCCGCGACCTCCCGATCCGGTCGCACGCGACGGCCGCCGCGGAGTTCGCGGCCGACCTCGCGGACCGCGGCGCGGACGACCTGATCGCCGAGGCGCGCGAGGAGGCGGGAGCGGGGGCGGAGACGGATGAGTGAGGACGACGCCGGCGCGGGGCCGGGAACCGGACCGAGGGCCGGCGCGGACGAGCCGCCGACCCGCAGCCGCGACGACCCGGTCGGGACAGTGTTCCTCGTCGGCTCCGGGCCGGGCGACCCGGACCTGCTGACGGTGAAGGCGAAGCGGCTGATCGAGTCGGCCGACGTGGTCCTCCACGACAAGCTCCCCGGCCCGGAGATCCTCGGCGAGATCCCCGAGGCGAAACGCGAGGACGTGGGGAAACGCGCCGGCGGCGAGTGGACACCGCAGGAGTACACGAACCGGCGCATGGTCGAACTGGCCGAGGAGGGGAACCGCGTCGTCCGGCTGAAGGGCGGCGACCCGTTCGTCTTCGGGCGCGGCGGCGAGGAGGCGGAACACCTCGCCGCGGCCGGGATCCCCTTCGAGGTCGTCCCCGGCGTCACCTCCGCCATCGCCGGGCCGGCGGTCGCCGGGATCCCGGTGACCCACCGCGATCACGCCTCGTCGGTCTCGTTCGTCACGGGCCACGAGGACCCGACGAAAGACGAGTCCGCGGTGGACTGGGACGCGCTCGCTGCGACCGGCGGGACCATCGTGGTGCTGATGGGCGTCGGCAAGCTGCCGGCGTACACCGCCGAACTCCGCGACGCCGGCCTCGACGGCGACACGCCCGTCGCCCTCGTCGAGCGCGCCACCTGGCCCGACATGCGCGTCGCGACCGGCACGCTCGATTCGATCGTCGACGCCCGCGACGAGGCCGGGATCGAACCGCCCGCGATCACCGTGATCGGCGACGTGGCCGCGACCCGCGACCGCGTCGTGACCTTCCTCGAAAACGCCGGCTCCGCGCCGGTCCGGTCGGCGAGCGAGGGCGGCGAACCGGCCGAGGAGGGAGACGGCGCGCCGACGGAGGGCGGCGAGGCCGAAACCGACGACGGCGGAGGTGACGCGGCGTGAGCGACGGCGCGGACCGGCGGCCGCGCGTGGCCGTCTTCCGCCCCGACGACGAGCGGATCGAGTCGGCGGTCGACCTGCTCCGGTCGCTCGGCGCGGAGCCGGTCCCCGACCCGATGCTCGAAGTCGAGCCGACGGGGGCCGTCCCCGAGGACGCGCCGCTCGTCGTGCTGACGAGCAAGACCGGCGTCGAACTGGCCGCCGAGGCGGGCTGGGAACCCGGCGACGCCGACCTCGCCGCCATCGGCCCGGCGACCGCGGCGGCCGCGCGCGAGGCGGGCTGGACCGTCGACGTCGTCCCCGAGGAGTACACCTCCGCCGGGCTCGTCGCGGCGCTCGAACCGCGCGTCGCGGGCGAGCGCGTCGTCGTCGCCCGCTCCGATCACGGGAGCGACGTGCTGCTCGACGGCCTCCGCGAGGCCGGCGCTGACGTGACCGAGACCGTGCTGTACAGACTCTCGCGGCCGGTAGACGCCGGCGACTCGGCGGAGTCGGCGGCGGCCGGCGACCTCGACGCGGTCGCGTTCACCTCCTCGCTGACGGTCGAAAACTTCCTCGCGGCGGCCGCCGACCGCGGCGTCGGCGACGAGGCGCGCGCCGGGCTGGCGGACGCGGTCGTCGGCGCGATAGGCCCGCCGACCGCGGAGACGGCCGCCGAGAACGGCGTCGCGGTCGACGTCGTCCCCGACGAGGCGTCGTTCGAGGCCCTCGCGACCGCGGTCGTCGACGCGCTCGACGGCGGGACGGGAGGCGACGGCGATCCTGACCGGCGGTAGCTTCGTTCGCGTTTCGCCCCGTCACTGTCGGCGTGACCGACGTACCGCGGGAGCGACACGTCCGTGACCCGGGCGTCGGTTCCGAATCTCTCGGTCGAAAACGAGAACCGGTTAGTCCATCGACAGTCGGTCGAGACCCGCCGAATCGGGGTCGTTCGCTCGATTCGTGCGTTCGATTCGACCGATCGATGATATCATATTTGATATTCTAGGGCGCGGTTTTATAATCAAGAGCGTGATATCGGAGGATATGGAACCGAGCGAGCGCTGGCTACTGCGGGTCGAGGACGACGTCCTCGTCGTCGAGTTCCCTCATGGAACTGGACTGACCCCCGCGGACGGCGAGGCGCTGCTCGATCGGTGGCGGAACGTGGCCACCCCGGACGCGGTCGAGGCCGTCGTGATCGTCGTGCGGACGAGCCGGCCGTGTTCGGACGCCGGGCGGCGGGCGCTCCGCGAGTCCGCGCAGATCGCGGTCGCCCGGGGCGTCGACCGCTTCGCCGTCGTCGGCGAGCGCTCGAAGCGGCGATTCCTCAAGCGGACGATCGACGTCGAGGACATCGAGGTCGAGGCGTTCAACGACCCGTCGGCCGCGGCGACGTGGGCGTCGCCCGACGACTCCGGCTCGTCGCCGTCGATCGAACCGACGCTGTGAACGCGCCGCGTCTCTTTTCACCCGTCGTCTTTGCCGATCCGACTGCGTCGACTCAGACGGGCGCGTCCGTCTCGATCCCCGCCTCCTCGACGACGCGTTCCGCCTGCCGAGCGGCGCGCTTCCGGACCGCGGCGGCGTCGATTCCGACGTGTTCCCCGCCGGCGTAGCGGACCGTCCCGTCGACCATCGCGAAGACCACGTCGTCGCCGTGGGCGGCGTACACCAGATGCGAGAGGGGGTCGTGGAGCGGCGTCGCCCGGGTCAGGTCGGTCGTGATCCCGATCACGTCGGCGCGCTGACCCTCCCGGAGGGTTCCGAGCCGGTTGAAACCGGCCGCGCGAGCGCCGCCCTCCGTCGCCATCTCCAGTACGGTCGACGCCGGGAGCCGCGTGGGGTCCCGGGCGTCGACCTTACCGAGGAGGCTCGCCTGTCGCATCTCGGTGAAGGGGTCGAGCGTGTTGTTACACGGGGGGCCGTCGTTGCCGAGCGCGACCGTAATCTCCCGGTCGAGGTAGTCCTTGACCGGCGCGATCCCCGAGGCGAGTTTCATGTTCGAGGAGGGGCAGTGGGTGACGACCGTGTCCGTCTCGGCGAGCACCTCCCGTTCGCGCTCGTCCGTGTGGACGCAGTGCGCGAGCGTCACGTCCGGGCCGGTGATCCCGACCTCGTCGAGCCAGAGCACGTTCCGCCGGCCGGTGTCGGCCTCCACCGTCTCGATCTCGTCCTCGTTCTCGCTGGCGTGGGTGTGGATCGTCACGCCGTCGTACCGGTCGGCCAGCTCGCGACAGCCGCGCAGGCACGCCTCGGTACAGGTGACGGCGAACCGCGGCGTGACCGCGTACCGGACGCGACCGTCGGCCGCGCCGTGGTACTCCCGAATGAGGGCCTCGCTCTCGGCGAGCGCCGCGTCGGTCTCCTCCAAGAGGCCGTCCGGCGAGTCGCGGTCCATCAGCACCTTCCCGAGCCGGGCGCGGATCCCGGTGTCGATCGCGGCCTCGAACGCCTCCGCGGCGTGGTTCACGGAGAGGTGGTCGACGACGGTCGTCGTCCCCGATTCGAGACACTCCAAGTAGCCCAGCTCCGCGGCCGCCCGCGTCGCCTCGGCGTCCATCGCCGCCTCCATCGGCAACACGGCGTCGAACAGCCAGTCCAACAGCGCGGCGTCGTCGGCGATCCCCCGGCCCAGCGACTGGACGGAGTGAACGTGGCCGCCGACGAGCCCCGGCGCGACGATGTCGAACTCGCGGCGCTCGTGGTCGGGGTACCGCTCGCGGAGGTCGGTCTCGTCGCCGACCGCGGCGATCGTTTCCCCCTCGACGACGACAGCGCCGTCGGGGATGACGGTCTCCGAGTCGGCGACGACTGTTCCGGCGATCAGCATGTCCGTCCGTTCCTGTCGGTCGGTCCATAAGAGGCTGTCCGTTCGACGGCCCGCGGTGTTCAGATAAGGATTGAAAGGTGAGGCGGTGCGTTTTCAAAGTGACTTATGCCCGAAAACGACCGCCTCAGCGGCTGTTTAGACGAGATCAACTTAGAGTTTGTGGAGCGAGAAGCAACACCGCAGCTGTTGATGAAGCTCAGTATTCAGCTTCACTTGGCTGGATTATCGCTTTCGAATACTGTTTCTTTTCTTGAGGTATTCGGTGTTGATCGAGTTCGATCGACCGTTCATAACTGGGTTCACAAAGCCGATCTACAGCCAGAAACTGGTCGGAGGCCGAATCACGTCGCGGTTGATGAGACTGTGATTCAGCTTGACGATGAACAATATTGGCTGTACGCTGCTGTCGATCCCGAATCAAACGATCTGTTACATACAAAGGTTGAATCGACGAGAAACAATGCTCTCGCAGATCGGTTTTTCGCGGAACTCCGCAAAAAACACGATGTAGATGACGCGATCTTTCTCGTTGATGGCGCGGCTCCACTTCAGCGAGCCTGTCGCAAACACGACCTCGATTTTAGATACGAACGACACGGAAAGCGGAACAGTGTCGAACATGTCTTTCGTGAGGTAAAACGCAGAACTACTAGTTTCTCAAACTGTTTTAGCAACGCCGAAGCAGAAACAGCAAACGAGTGGATCAGATCGTTCGCTTTCGCATGGAATCAGCTTATCTGAACACTACCCGACGGCCCACCGCTGAGTCGCGTCCCAGCCGCTGATCGGGGCGAAACCCACACTCTGGGCGGTGGCGCGTGCCCGTGAGCGGTCGCCCCCGGCGACCGCGAACGGCACCGCGCGAGGGAGTCGGTCGCCGGAGCAACGCGGAGGCGACCGACGAGGCTGGGGAGGCATGAGGTGCGGTGCGGTGCTGTGCGGGGCGGGACTCGAAGGGGCAGCCGGGAGGACGAAGCACGACGACGCAAGCACCGCAACGAGGGAGCGTGAGCGACCGAGTGAGGAGCGCAGCGAGTCGCGCGAGTTCTCCCGGCTGGGGCTTCGGAGTGGTTTGCCACCACGTCGGCCGAAATCACGTACAGCCCACCTACCGTGGTAGCCGGGAAATTCTCGTCCCCTCAGTCCAGTCGCTTGTCGCGGAACGCGCGGATCACGTCCTGCCGGGCGATGATCCCGACGAGCCGCCCGTCCGAATCGACCACGGGCACGCGGTTGATGTCGGGGTCGTCGCCGACGAGGAGATCCAGCACGGCGTCGACGCTCGCGTCGGGCGTCACCGTCGCCACGTCGGCGCTCATCACCTCGGAGATCGGGCGGTCCGCGTTGCGGATCAGGTCGACCCCGAGATCGAGGTCGGCCCACGGCCGCTTCACCTGATACGAGAGGGTGTCCACGAACGGCGGGAGTCCGATCGGGATCCACAGCGTCTCGTCTTCGGGCTCGAACAGGTCGACGAGGTCGGACTCGGTGATCACCCCGACCACTCGCTCGTCGTCGTCGACGACCGGGAACCCGCTGAACTCGTAGCGGGCGAACCGCTTGAACACCTCGGCGACGTCGTCGTCCGGGGACACCGTCTTCACGTCCGGTTCCATGAGATCGCGGGCAGTCAGGGACATACCGGACGGTCACGGCGGGAGGCCGTAGGCGTTTCGCCCCGGGGGCGCGACGGGGGGTCCGACGTAACGGACTTACCGGCCGGGAACGCAGTCGATCGCGTGTACCGCAACGGCCACATCGGGGCGTCGCTCGCCGTCTACGCTCCGTTCGGGTTCCTCGTCACCGCGCTCGTCTCGCTTGAGGCCGGACTGCTCGGTGCCCTCGGCGTGGCGTCGACGGCGATGGTACCCGACCTCGACGTGCGCGTCCCGTTCGTGAAACACCGGGGGATCACGCACACCGTCTGGTTCGCGCTGCTCGTCGGAGCCGCGTTCGGGACCGTCGGACTGGCGCTCGGTGTCCGGAACGACGCCGCGACCGCCCTTCTGTTCGGCGGCGTCGGGTTCCTGTTCGGCGCGGGGACGATCGTCTCGCACCTCCTCGCCGACGCGCTCACGCCGATGGGGGTCCGGCCGTACGCGCCCGTCCGGGACGACGAGTACACCCTCGACCTGTTCGCGGCCGCGAACCCGGTCGCCAACTACGCGCTTCTCGGGCTGGGCGGCGTCGCCGCCGCGGTCGCACTCGTCGCCGGCGAAGCGGTTTCGGTGTGAGGTCGTAAGATCGCCGGACGGACCGAGAGGTCGGACGGACCGAGAGGCCGGACGACGGACCGGACATGACGTTTAACTGGTAGTGGTCGATCGGCTTCGTATGACCGACCGGCCGCGACGGGGAGTTCACCGACCGGCCGCAGAGAGCAACCGACCGAGCCGTCGGACCGACACGGAATCGGAACGGTGCGAGCGCGGATCGCTCGCGGTGACCCGGGAGTGCTGACGCGCGGCTATGGAGCGACTGTATGTCTTCAACGGCGCGTTCGCGGTAATCGGGCTGTCGATCGGAGTACCGGCGGCCCGATCGCTCGCTGCCGGCGACCACGGAATCGGGGTGCTACTCATGGCAGTCGGCGGAGTCGGGTTGGTCGCCACCGCCGGCTACGAATCGCTGCGAACCGACCCCGAGGAGTTCACGGCTTCCGGAGGCGCGCTCTTGCTGTTGATCGGTGCCGCCTGTCTGACTCTCCTCGGAACCGTTCTCTCGGAGATATCCGGTGTCTGAACCGACGCCGACAGAGTCGTCCGGCGGCCGGTCGCACCGCTCAGGGGAGTTCTGGCTACCGGGGTGACGAAACGAGATATGGCCGGGGTGGGCTCCGAACCCACGATCTCCGCATGTCCCAGGTCCGAGGCTCGGCGGAGCCACGGGAAGGACGCGGACGCTTCCAAGGCGTCACCGCACCGAATCTCTGAACCCTATGAGTGCGGCGCTATGTCCAGCTAAGCCACCCGGCCTCACTCTTTCGTACCGCGATGAGACCCTTTAACCTTCCCATCCGTCGGAAGGATGTGAACCGATCGCAGATCGCCGCGGGCGGTCGCGTCGGGGGGTCGACGAGGCGGATCCGACCCGCGGTCGCGAGTGGGGTCGCGGCCACGTCCGGTCGCGTTCGCCGCCGACCCAGCGGATTTATGCCGGGCGCGGCGTATTCCGGGCGTATGAGCCTTCCCGAACTGCTCGCGGGGACCGTCGGCGACGAGGACGTCGTCGCCGAGGTGCCGCTGGGCGGCGGCGATCGACTCGCGGTCACGCCCACCCGGACCCTCGTCTACCGCGGTGACGGGCTCCTGTCCGACGAGTCCGTCGACGAGTACGGTCACGACGTCGAGCGCATCGAGGTCTCGACGGGCCGCCGCAAGGCGAAGATCACCCTCGGGTACGGTCTCGACGGCGACGAGACCCTCTCGGTCCCCGCGAAGCGCGTCGACGACGTCCTCCACCCGATCCTCGCCGGCGTCCTCTCGGGGAGCGGCGTCACGGGGCCGGGCGAGACCGTCGTGCGCACCTTCCGCTTTTCGGAGCTCACGCTGATTGTCACCAGCGAGCGGCTGGTCAAACACGTCGGGTCGGCGGTCTGGGACCCCGAGTTCGAGGAGTTCCACTACGCGGACCTCACGGGCCTCGACTTCGAGGAGGGGACCGTCGCCACCGCGGTCGTTCTCACCCACGGCGGCCGCTCGGAGCGGTTCAAGGCACCGAACGAGTCCGCCCGGGCGGTCCGGGAGACGCTCGCCGACGCGGTGTGTTCGTTCCACGGCGTCGACAGCCTCGAAGAGTTCCGCGTCGCCGCCGCCGAGGGAGAGGAGTCGGCGACGGACGCCGACCCCAGCGACACGACCGACTTCGGCGAGGGACCGGACCCGCTCTCGGCGTCCCCCGTCGCCGACGCGGAGGCGGAGGGCGACGGACCCGAAACGGAACCCCGAGAGGCGTCCGGTGCCGCCGACCCCGCTTCTCGGTCGGACCCGGTCGCCGACGCGGAGGCGGACGCCGCGGGGGAGACCGGGGTCGCGGCGGGGACCGACACTGCGGAGCCGTCCTCCGCGGATCCGGCGTCCACGGGGCCGTCGGGAGCGGACGACGACCCGCTGGACGGGGACCCGCTCAACGCGGATCCACTCGATTCGGATCCACTCGCCGCGGACGCGACCGTCGACGACGCGACCACCGGTGACGCAGCCGAACCCGCCCCCGGCGACGCGGAGGCGACGACGGCCGCGTCCGTCGCCGAGGAACTCGAACGGGAGCCGGCGGACGACCCCGTGTCGGCGGTCGACGACTCCCCGGCCGCGGCGGACCCGGCGGTCGACGAACCCCCGGCCGACCCTGCCTCCGAGGCCGCACCCGTCGACGACGGCGACGCCGCGGTCCCTGACGACGACGCGTTCGACGGGTCGCCGTTCGAGAGCGCCGGAGTCGAGGACGCGGACCTCGCGAGCGAGGTCGCCGCGCTGCGGCGCACCGTCGAGGCGCAGTCCGACCGGCTCGACCGCCAGTCGACGCTCATCGAACAGCTGATCGAGGAGCTTCGGCGCGGCCGGTGACCGGGGGAGTGGCCGCGGCGGCGCGCCGCGTCGAAGCGCCCGGTCCGATTCTCTCCGCTGAGACTCGCGTCGAACGCGTTATCCGACCGGCGACGAACCCACGATCGTGATAGGCGGACTGGGCACGCGATTCGGCGCGGTGTTGAGCGACGTCGCGACCACGGAGGGACGGATAGCGGTCACCGCCGGTATCGCCCTCGTGACGCTCGCGATCGGCTGGCTGCTGCTTCCCAGAGCCGTCCGCGCCGGAGAGCGGACCGTCTCGGGGTGGGTCGAGCAGTTCCTCGATAACCGGGCGGGAAAGTCGACCGAGGGTGCGGTCGAGACGCTCCGCGAGGGCGTCCCGACGTCGTTCCTTCTCCGGTTGGCGGTCGGCTTCCTACAGCTCGCGCTGTTCGCGCTCGCGGGCGTCGCCGTCCTGACGCTGTGGGGACGGTTCGACCTCGTGGTCGCGGTGCGGCCCGTCGCGGAGGACGGCGTCCGGATCGGGGCGCAGGTCCTCGTCTCGGCGGTGTTGCTCGGCGGGGTCTACGTCGCCAGCGACGCGCTGGAGGCGTACGTCGCCGACCTGTCGGCCGGCAGCGACCGGATCACCGCCCATCAGGAGCAGCTCCTCACCCGGCTCGCGCAGGTCGGGCTGCTCGTGCTCGCGCTGATCACCGTCCTCGGCATCTGGGGCGTGAACCTCGGCGGCCTCCTCGTCGGGGCCGGCTTCCTCGGGATCGTCCTCGGGATGGCGGCCCGGCAGACCCTGGGGTCTCTCATCGCCGGCTTCGTGCTGATGTTCGCCCGGCCGTTCGAGATCGGCGACTGGGTGGAGATCGGCAGCGAGGAGGGGTTCGTCACCGACATCACGATCATGAACACCCACATGCGCAACTTCGACGGGGAGTACGTCGTGGTGCCCAACGACCTCGTCGCCAATCAGGCGATCACGAACCGGAGCCGCGAGGGCCGCCTCCGGATCCACATGGAGGTCGGGATCGGGTACGACGACGATCCCGACGAGGCGGCGGCGATCGCCGAGGAGGTCCTCAACGGGATCGACCACATCGCGAACAACCCCCAGCCGTACGCGATCCCCTCCGGGTTCGGCGACTCGGCGATCCTGCTCGATCTCAGGTTCTGGATCGATCCCCCGACGCCGCAGGCGCGGTGGCGGTCGAAGGCGATCGCGGTCGAGCGGATCCAAGACCGCTTCGTCGACGCGGGAATTTCGATCCCGTACCCGCAGCGGACGGTCTCGTACCCGCCCGACACGGCGGAGGCGGCGGATACCGTCGAGCGCGTCGAGCGGACCGACGAGGACGGCGACGGTCGCTCGGACAACCGACCCGCCTGAAACCGTTTGACTGGGCTTGTTAATTCCTCAATAGTTGATAGTTTTGTAGCCTCGATCGCTCAACACAGGGAGAGAAACGGCCGATCTGCGGTGCGGTGGCGCGTGCCTCCGAGCGGTCGCCGAAGGCGACCGTGAGGAGCACCGCGCGAGGGAGTCAGTCGCCGGAGCGAAGCGACGGCGACTGACGAGGCTGGGGAGGTGTGAGGTGCTGTGCGGTGCGGTCGGGTGGGACTCGAAGGGGCAGCCGCGAGGACGCTCCTCGGCGACGTAAGCACCGCAGGAGCGAACGTAGTGAGCGACGAGGAGCGCAACGAGCCGCGGAGCGTCCTCGCGGCTGGGGCTTCGGAGGTGTTCACCGCGCTAGCAACGGCCCTGTTCTCATCACCGACAGGGCTCATGAACCACCCGTCTTATAAGCACGATTTACAGATCGGGCGTTTCAGGCAGAAATGCCTAAACAATAATATTTCAACAGAGCCGCTCGACTCGAATCAGTCGACTCGAACCGCTCTCGCTATCGGTCGGACGGGCCGGTGTAGCCGCTCGGAAGCTTCGATCCCCGCCCCGTGAACAGCCGCTCGAACTGTTCGATACGGTCCAAGACGTAGCTGAGCGCCGCGGTGAGCGAGTCCGCGCCGATGGACAGCAGGTGGCGAGCGCCCTGCGTCCGGTCGGCGTGATAGAAGCTGATCTCCCCTTCCGGCTCGGTGTTGCGCTCCGGCATTACCACCAGGTCCTGTCTGGTGGGACCGTGTCGGAAGACGAGCACGTCCGTGAGCGAGTCCGTCCCGTAGGTGACCACGTCGTGGAGGACGCTCCACTTCGCCGGCGTCTCCTCCGCGAGCGCGTCCGCGTCGACGACGTTCCGCATCGTCGTCGCCGTGGAGACGCGCTCCAGACTCGACCCGCGCCGGTCCCGAAGCCACGCGAGCAGCCGCTCGACGAGGTCCCGGAACCCGTCAGGACCCGAGAAGCGGCCCGCTGACCGCTCCTGCGGCAGCGACCCCCGCGTCACTTCGGTCCGCTCTCCCATGGGAGTACCCCCGGCCTCATCGTGTTAATAGATACCGGTCGGGACCCCCGTCACCGGTCCCGTCCGAACCCCGCCGCGAACGTCTCCGCGTCGACGGAGAGGACGGTGGGGCGACCGTGCGGGCAGGCGTACGGGCGGTCGCACTCCCCGAGCCGGTCGAGGAGGGCCCGGAGGTCGGCGTCGTCGAGGTCGCCGAAGTCGCCCCGCTTCAGCGAGGGGTGACACGCCAAGTCCGCGAGCAGGGCGTCCCGGGCGTCTCTCGACGCCCCCCGGCCGCCCCGGCCGCCGTCCGACCCCGAGAACGCCGCGAGCGCGTCGCGGAAGGCGTCCGCGTCCGCGGTCCGACCGAACGGCGCGGGAACCGTCCGCAGCCGTCGGGTCCCGCCGCCGAACGCCTCGGTCTCGAAGCCGAGCGCGGCGAGGTCGTCGGCGTGCGCCCGCGCGGCCGCCGCCTCGTCGGTCGACAGCGAGACGGTCGCGGGCGGGTCGAGCGCGGCGGTCGGCATCGGCTCGCCGTCGAACGCGCGGGCGAGCCGCTCGTAGTTTACGCGCTCGTGGGCGGCGTGTCCGTCGATCACGAGCAGGCCGTCGCCGGACTCGACGAGGACGTACAGGTCGCGGAACGCGCCGATCGGCTCGGCGTCCGCGAACGCCCCGGCGCGGGAGCCGTCCTCGTCGCCGACCGGGTCGAGGGCGGATCCGAGGTCGGTGGCCACGTCCGCGGAGCGTCGGAGGTCCGCGCCGGTGAGCGCGTCCGCGACGACCGACGACACGGCGTCCGCGACCGCGTCGGCGTCGCGGAGTCCAACCTCCCGCTTCGCCGGGTGGACGTTCGGGTCGACCCGACCGGGCGGGATCGACACGTCGACCGCCGCGACCGGCTCGCGCCCGTCGGGGAGGAGGCGGCCGTACCCCTCCCGGACCGCGGCGGCGAGCCGGTCGTTCCGGACCGGCCGCCCGTTCACGGAGACGCGGACGTGGTCGCGAGTGGCCCGGGTGATCGACGGGTACGCCAGCGCGCCAGAGACGCCGGCGTCGGAGTCCGGCCCCACGTCGACGCTCGCGGAGAGGGTCGTCGACCGGCTCGCGGTGTCGCGGTCGTACACGCCGAGCAGGGCGTCGGTCCGGTCGGTCCCGGGCGTCGTCAGCGTCGTCGACCCGTCGTGGTCAAGCGCGAACGCGATGGAGGGGTTCGCCAGCGCGTAGTCCGCGACGAGCGAGGAGATCCGCGCGAACTCCGCGTTCGCGCCCGCGAGCGACTCCCGGCGGGCCGGCCGCGTCGCGAACAGGTCCGCGACGACGACGGTGGTTCCCCGGGCGCGGCCCGCCGGCTCGACCGTGACGTCCGAACCGTCCGGCTCCCCGCTCCCTGCGGTCCCGTCGACGACGACCCGCGTGCCGATCCCGTCGCCCGGACTCGTCACGAGTTCGAGCCGGGCCGCCTCGGCGACCGCCGCGAGCGCCTCGCCGCGGAAGCCGAGCGAGTCGACCCCGACCGGGTCGCCGTCGGGCGCTAACTTGCTCGTCGCGTGGCGCTCGACGGCGCGGGCCGCGTCCGCCCGCGTCATCCCCCGGCCGTCGTCAGCGACGCGGATCCGGTCCGTGCCGTCGCCGTCGACGGCGATCTCGACCCGAGAAGCGCCCGCGTCGAGCGCGTTGTCGACGAGTTCGGAGACGACCCGCGCCGGCCGCGTCACCACCTCGCCGGCCGCGATCCGGTCGATCGTCTCCCGGTCGAGCCGACGGACGCGGCCGCGGTCGCCCCGCTCTCCCTCGTCTCCGGTCGATCCGCCGGCGTCTCGCTCAGTCATCGTCGACCCGCGACTGGAGGTCGTGGAGGGCGTTCAGCGCCTCGATCGGCGTCATCCGCGCGAGGTCGAGGCTCCGAAGCTCCGCCGCGAGGTCGGGCGGCGCGCCGGCCTTGGCGGCCGCGTCCGCGTCGTCCCTCTCGTCTCCGGCTCCCGCCGACGCCTCCTCGGCGAGGAACTCGCGGAGCGACGCGTCCTCGGGGTCGTCCGCCGCGGCCGGTTCGTCGCCGGAGGTCGACTCGTCGTCCGGGGCATCGGCCGCGTCCGAGCCGTCCGCAGCGTCCGAATTCGGTTCGGTCTCGGGGTCGTCCCCGACGCCGGCGGATCCGCCGCGGTCCGCCTCCTCCGCGGCGACGAGGTCGCGGGCGCGGTCGACGACCGGACCGGGGACGCCGGCGAGCTCCGCGACCTCGACGCCGTACGACGACGAGGAGGCCCCGGGGACGACCCGGTGGAGGAACGTCACGTCGCCGTCCTCGCGGGTGGCGGTGAAATGGAGGTTGAAGACGCGCTCGCGCTCGTCCGCCAGATCCGTGAGTCCGTGATAATGCGTCGCGAACAGCGCGGTCGCGCCCAGTTCGTCGTGGAGGAACTCGGCGGCCGCGCGGGCGATGGCGCGGCCGTCGGTGGTGGCCGTTCCCCGCCCGACCTCGTCTAAGAGGACGAGCGAGTCGGTGCCGGCGTCGTGGAGGATCTCCGTCAGCTCGCTCATCTCGCGCATGAACGTCGACTGGCCGCCGGCGATGTCGTCGGAGGCCCCGACGCGGGTGAACACGCGGTCGAAGACCGGGAGCGAGGCGGCCTGCGCGGGGACGAACGAGCCCGTCTGCGCGAGCACGACCGCGAGCGCGACCGACCGCATGTACGTCGACTTCCCGCTCATGTTCGGCCCCGTGATCACCGCGACCGAGCCGCGGGGCAGGTCCGCGTCGTTCGGGACGAACGACTCCTCGGTCCGCTCGACGACCGGGTGGCGTCCGCCCTCGATCGCGATCCCGGCGTCGCCGTCCGTCCCGGGATCGCCGTCCGTCCCGGGATCGCCGTCCGTCCCGGGATCGCCGTCCACCTCAGCACCCGTCCTGAGTTCCGGGCGGACGTAGTCGTACTCGACCGCGACGGTCGCGAGCGAGGCCAGCGCGTCGAGTTCGGCGAGCGCGTCCGCGAGCCCCTGGATCCGCTCGGTCTCGCTTGCGACGCGCTCGCGGACGTCGACGAACAGCTCGTACTCCAAGGCGTCGGCGCGCTCCGCGGCCCCGACGATCGCCTCCTCGCGCTCCTTCAGCTCCGGCGTGACGTACCGCTCGCTGTTCTTCAGGGTCTGTCGGCGGCGGTAGTCGTCGGGGACGCGGTCGGCGTTGGCGTCGGTCACCTCGATGTAGTAGCCGTGGACCTGGTTGTGCCCCACCGACAGCGAATCGATCCCGGTGCGCTCGCGCTCGCTCGTTTCGAGGTCCGCGACCCACTCGCGCCCCTCGCGCTCGGTCGCGCGGAGGTCGTCGAGGTCGTCGTCGAACCCCTCCCGTATCACGCCGCCATCCGTGATCTCCTGTGGCGGGTCGGTCGCAATCGCCGCGTCGATCAGCTCGCGGACCTCGGTCAGCTCGTCGAGGCGGTCGCGGAGGTCGCGGAGGTGGTCCGTCCGAGGGAGCGACTCGCTTCCCTCTGCCGCCCCCGCGAGCGTCGCCTTCACCTCCGGCACGACCGCGAGCGTCCGGTACAGCGAACGCAGGTCGCGGGCGTCGGCACGCCCCCGCGAGACCCGACTCACCAGCCGTTCGAGGTCGTAGGCGGTCGCGAGCGCGTCCGCGACCCCCTCGCGGGCGAGGCTCCGGTCGGCGAGTTCCCCGACCGCGTCGTGACGGTCCCGGATCGCGTCGGCGTCGACGAGCGGACGCCGGAGCCAGCGCTCCAGACAGCGCCGCCCGAGCGCACAGTTCGTCTCGTCGAGCGCGTCGAACAGCGTGTCGCTCGCCCCCAGCCCGCGGTTCTCGAACAGTTCGAGGCTCCGCTGGGCCGCCGCGTCGAGCCGGAGGCGGTCGCGGGGGTCGTACCGCCGGACCCGCGTCACGTACGAGAGCGGGCCGTCGTCGCCCTGCGTGTACTCGGCGTACGCGAGCACCGCGCCCGCCGCCCGCAGTTCGGCGTCCGCGTCGAAGCGGCGCTTTGGGGCGGGGAGATAGGGCTCCAGCCGTTCGGTCGCGGTCCGGCGGTCGAAGGCGTCGGGGTCGTACTCGTGGGTCGCCCAGCCGCGCTCCGCGTCGCTCGGTTCGAAGTCGGGCGCGGCGGGGCCGGCGATGAGCTCCGCCGGCGCGACCCGGTCGAGTTCGCCCGCGACCGCGTCCCGGTCGCCCGACGTGACGAGGCACTCGCCGGTGGAGACGTCGACGGCGGCGAGACCGACGACGTCATCGGATTCGGCGACGGCTGCCACGTAGTTCGTCGTGCCGGATTCGAGCAGGTCGTCCTCGACGACGGTCCCGGGCGTGATCACCTCGGTGACGGCGCGGTCGACGAGCCCGGACGCCTGCTCGGCGTCCTCGACCTGATCGCCGAGCGCGACGCGGTAGCCCGCGTCGAGCAGCGACTCCAGGTACGGCGCGGCGTTGTCGATGGGGACCCCGGCCATCGGGTAGTCGCCGGTGGAGTCGGACCGCTCCGTCAGCGTCACCTCGCAGACGCGCGCCACGGTCTCGGCCGCCTCGCAGAACGCCTCGTAGAAGTCGCCGACCTGAAACAGCACCAGGGCGTCCTCGTGGGCGGCACAGAGGTCGGCGTACTGCGAGAGCATCGGCGTGAGCTCCTCGCGGGCGGCGGCGATCCCGGGCGGCAGCCCCGTCACCGTCTCTCGGTCCGCCGGTTCCATACCCCGTACCCGGGCGGCCGCGGGCATAAACGGTGCGGAGGCGACGCTGGAGCGCAGGAGCGTCCGTCGGCGAGAGCCTTACGGTCCTGCGACAACGAGTACGGCCGTGACGAACCGAACGATCGTCGTGGGGCTCGCCGGGACGTTCGTCGGGATGACGGCGCTCCTCGTGATCGGCGGGATCGTGCTCCACCCGATCGCGTTAGCGCTCGCGGTGCCGTTCGGTGCCGTCTCCTACTTCCTCTGGTACCACGCCAGCGGACGCCTCCACGACCAAGCCCGGCGGTCCGCCGAGCGGGCGGGACCGACGGAGCGGGAGCGCGCCAGACAGCGCGCCCGCGCCGAGGCCAACCGGGAGCGCGCGTACCGCGCCGCCGGCGCTGCCGACGGCGGTCGCGGCCCGGGTGCGGGGCGGCGCGGCGCTCGCGGACCGGGCGGCCCCGGCGCGTCCGGGGCGGGAGACCCCCGCGACCGCGCGCCGTCGACCGACCGGATGACCGAGCGCGAGGCGTACGAGACGCTCGGTCTCGACCGCACGGCCGACGACGAGGCGGTGCGCCGGACGTACCGCGAGCACGCGAAGCGGCTCCACCCGGACGGCGAGGACGGCGACGAGGAGGAGTTCAAACGGCTCAACGAGGCGTACGAGACGCTGACCGACTGACGCCGCGGTCGCGGGAGCCTCCCTTTTCGAGTCAGCCCGCGTCGACCGCGGCTGTCGACTCAGCCCGCGTCGACCGCGGCGGCGACCGCCCGCTCCGCCTCGTCGAGTTCGGACCGCGTGTTGACGTTCGTGAAGGTCCGCTCGGTCGTCAGCGAGCGGATCGTCTCGTCGTCGACGACGACCGCGTCCAGTCGGTCCACCAGCGCGAGCACCTTCCGGTCGCCGCGGTCGAGCGCGCGGTCGCAGGCCTCCGCGGCCGGCTCCGTCGCGTACACCGCCTGCGTCGTCTGATACCAGCGGTCGTCGAGCCGCGGGACCGCTGCCTCGGCCCCCGAATCAGCGGTCATCTCGCGCATCGCTGCGAGGAAGGCAGGGTCGACGAACGGCATGTCGCAGGCGACGACGGCGGCGTACGGGTCGGTCGCAACCCGGCAGGCGTTGCGGATCCCCGCCAGCGGCCCGCGGTCCGGCTCGTCGTCCATCGCCCAGCGGACGGGGAGCGATATCCCCGACAGCGCCTCGGCGATCGCCTCGCGCTGGTCGGGGCGGCAGTTGACGACGAGTTCGTCGACGACGGGGTCGCCGCCGCTGGCGCGGTCGGCTCCGGGCGGGACGGGGTCGTCGGTCCCCGCGAGCCGGTCGGCCACCCGGCGGACCATCGGCACGCCGCCGATCGGCGCGACGGCCTTGTCCGCGTCGCCGAAGCGCGTCGAGCGCCCGCCGGCGAGGATCGCTCCGGTAGTCATGGTCGCCACTCGGACGGGCGGGGACTTCGCCGTTGCGGTGGTTCCGAGCGGGCGGGGACCCGCCGAACGGGTTCGGGCGCGAGCGGCGCTCTGGGCGGTCCATCCCCCCGAAAGCGACCCGTTAAGTGGCCGGCGACCCAATCGATATTCATGCCAGAGGCCACGGACTTAGAGGAGCTGAAGCGCGGGACCGAGCTGGTCAAGCGCGGCTTCGCGCAGATGCAGAAGGGCGGCGTCATCATGGACGTCGTCAACCGCGAACAGGCCCGGATCGCGGAGGACGCGGGCGCGGTCGCCGTGATGGTGCTCGAACACGTCCCGGCGGACATCCGCAAGCGCGGCGGCGTCGCGCGGATGCCCGACCCCGAGCGCGTCCCCGAGATCATCGACGAGGTCTCGATCCCGGTGATGGGCAAGTCCCGCATCGGCCACCGCAAGGAGGCGGAGATCTTGGAGGCGCTCGGCGTCGACATGATCGACGAGTCCGAGGTGCTCACGCCCGCGGACGACGAGTACCACACCGACAAGCGCGACTTCACCTCGCCGTTCGTCTGCGGGGCCCGGAACCTCCCCGAGGCGCTCCGCCGGGTCCACGAGGGCGCGGCGATGATCCGGACGAAGGGCGAGGCCGGCACGGGCGACGTGAACCAGGCCGTCAAACACCAGCGCACCATCAAAAAGCAGATCCGGACGCTCACGGGCCTCAACTACGAGGAGCGCGAGAAGTGGGCCCGCGAACACGGCGCGCCCCGCGATCTGGTCCACGAGACCGCCGAGGCCGAGCGGCTCCCGGTCGTCAACTTCGCGGCCGGCGGCATCGCGACGCCCGCCGACGCCGCGCTGATGATGTACCACGGCTGCGACGGCATCTTCGTCGGCTCCGGCATCTTCGGCGCGGAGGACCCCGCGGCGATGGGCAACGCCATCGTCGAGGCCGTCAACAACTGGGACGACCCCGAGGAGCTCGCCCGGATCGCCAGCGGCACCGGCAAGGGGATGAAAGGCCAGTCCAACGAGGACATGAAAGAGGAAGAGCAGCTTCAGGGCCGCGGCGTCTGAGCGGTCGCTCGATCCCACACTCGGCACAAGACGTTTTTCGCTGGGCGTCGCACCGCTCGATATGAGCCCTCCCGGCGGTTCTCCCGACAACGAACGACTCGACAGCGACAGTCCCGATAGCGGTCGGCTCCGACGACACCTCGTCGGCAACCGCCGTCCGCGCCGGGCCCTCTTGTTGTCGGTCGCCGTGCTCCTCGCGGCCGTGTCGGTCGCGTTTCTCGCGGGCGCGAGCGTCGGACTCTACGTCTTCTTCGGCTGACTCGTGATCGTGCCCGCTATCGCCGTCGCCGGCGGCCTCGTCGGTGCGGGGCTCGCGCCGACGACCGGCTCGCTCGGGCTGATCGCCGTCTGGGGGTACGTCTTCCCGCCGCTGGTCGGTTACCTCACCGGCGAGTGGGCGGTCGGATCCCGATACAGCTACCCGCGGATGCTTGGCTTCGCGCACGGGTCGGCCCGCGCCGAGCTGATGGGCGGGTTGGAGTCGGTCGTCGAGTTCGCCCTGCCGCTCGCGGTCGTCCTCGGAACCGTCGGCTACGGGGTCGGAACAACGGTTCGATGGGGAGCGCGTCGCGTGTCCGCGTGACTGGCGACGAAGCGACATCCGCTCAACACAGATGACTCACCTGTCACTCCGAACCTTAGTTGCCAGTTATTCGTCAGATCACTTCACGAAAAAAACGAGTCAGTCTTGACAATTAATGATCGTTATCAGGCGGATCATCAACGATGTCGAATGATTCCGTCTCCACCGTCTCATCAGCGTCTCCTTCAATAGTCATATCGTATGAAACATCTCTGAGCGGGTCTCCGATGTTGAGATTTATTCCACTGAGTTGGACACCTACCGAAGCGTAGTTAGTGCCGGAATCTGGCACTAGTTTCATGGAAATTGTCCAATCATCAATTGCTAAATTCTCAAGAGTTGCGCCCCAGACCATAGGTTCATCAGAATTACGACTTTTGCTCAGTGGCTCAATGGTGAACCCTTCTATTGTTCCGTACTCTTCAAGTAACGATATATCAATCTCGATTACTACCTCGTCAGCTTCTGGAGTCAGCCACTCAACGTAGAGATCCTGTTGGGTCTCACGATAGGTGTTAATTGAATTCGGACACAGTGTTGGTGGGAGTAACTGAGGGTTAACGAGTGTGAACTCCCCGTCTAATGAAAGCGCGAAACCACACTTACTCCCGCTTTTACCACCGTGGAAACTGCCTTGGCGGAACTCCACATGGTCATCGGGGGATTGAACGTCGTATTGGACTTCAGTCACTGCTTCGACATCTGTGAACTGGTATCCTGTCAACTTCAATGCGATCGGGTCCGCATCGGACGCATCCTCCGACGTACGAATCACGAGGTCAATAATCCCGTCAGTGATATCCAAAGTATCGACGTTGTTGTTGTAAGCCTCTGTAGATCCGTATCTCCCTTGTGTGGTTTCGACAGAGAGATCTTCTGTGTTTACTCCATACTGCTCTAACGGGGTAACGTCTATTCTGACGGTATGCTCCTGATTTTCCTCAGGTAATTGGCTTCCTGCCAGGTCGAATATCTCAATAACTTGTTCGGTATCGAAGCCGACTCTAATGTTGTCTGCAGTGACGGGCATACTCACCCGCGGCTCGTCCTGAGATTCTCCCTCTGAGAGATCCATACAGCCAGAACCGGCAGCAATGAGAGAGAGGGATCCGACAGCGATGAGATCTCGGCGTTTCACACGGAAGCGGTGTCAATGGGTGCGTATATGTTTTCTGTGAATATCTAGCTCAATGGTATCAGTTGGCTCGTACTCGAATTGGTGGGATTCTAACCGGTCGACTCGCACGCCTTAGCGACGTCCATTTCGTTCAATCTCGCGTCCAAATGAGAAGCGTTCGACGGGAGGCCCTGTCACCCGATCTCGGCTCGGATCTCCCGGGTTCGGCGAACGATCCGGAACGGGCTCCCAGTCGTCTCCTCGAATCAGCTCCGAAGCGCCTCGACCGGGCGCTCGTTGGCCGCCTTCCACGCGGGATACGCGCCGCTGACGATCCCGACGCCGACGCCGAAGCCGAGCGCCAGAAGGAGGTAGTAGCCGTTCGTCGGGTCGAGCACGAGGGCGGCGTCGACGGCGGGCGTCGCGAGGACGAGGCCGGCGACGAGCAGGACGGTGAGCAGCGTGCCGGCCGCGGCTCCGACCGCGCCGATCAGTCCGGCCTCGGCGAGGAGGACGCGCAACACGTCGCGGCGGGCGATGCCGACCGCGCGCATCACCCCGATCTCCTGTCTGCGCTCGACGGTGCTCATCAACATCACGTTGAGGATGGAAACGCCGGCGACGACGAGCGAGATGGCACCGAGGCCGAGCAGGAACGTCGAGAGCAGGCCGAAGAACTCGTTGATCTCGTCGACGAGGGCCGCCAGTTCGAACAGCTCTACCCGGTCTTCGCGCGCGTTCACCTCCTCGCGGATGGCGTCCGCGGCGGCGTTGGCCTGTGCGCCCGAGTCGGCGATCACGAGCGCCTGCGCGTAGCCGTCGGCCGAGAACGCGGACTCGGGGAGGAAGACGGCGTCGTCGGGCGCGACCGGGCTGAACGTCTGGCTCTCGACCAGCACCGCGATCACGCGCACCTGCGAGCCGGCGATTTCGACGGTGTCGCCCGCGCCGGCCCCGAGGTCCGCGGCGACCCCCGCGCCGAGGATCGCCCCCTGTCGGTGGCGCTCGGGCAACCTCCCCTCCGCGGCCTCGTACGCGAGCGCCGGCTCCTCGACCCCGTACACCGTCGCGAACGTCTGGTCGCCCTGCCGCGCGACGGTGGCGCTGTCGGAGTACAGCGGGACGACCGCCGCCCCGCCGCCCGCGGCCCCGTCGACCGCGCGCCGGATCGACGCGACGTCCGCGTTCGACAGCGACTCGACGCCGGCGTCGGCGTTCGGCGAGACCACGACCTGCGTCCCGATGTCGCCGATGGCGTCGTCGGCCCCGAGCGCCAGCACGTTCCCGAAGATGCCGAGCGCCGCGACCGCGAGGACGCCGATACAGACGCCCAACACGGCCAGCACGGTCCGCACCCGGTTCCGGCGGAGGTTCCGCGACGCCATCGACACCGCGGGTCCCCACCCGCGGAGCCAGCCCGAGAGACCGTCGGCGCTCCGGTCGCTCATCGCTCACCTCGGGCGACGGGGGAGTCGTCGGGCAGCCCGCCGGTCATCACCCCGTCGGTGAGATCGACGACGCGGTCGGCGTACTCCTCGACGAGCGGGTCGTGCGTGACGGCGACGACGGCGACGCCCTCCCGTTTCACACGCTCGAACTCGGCGAGGATCGACTCGCCGGTCTCCGTGTCGAGGTTCCCCGTCGGCTCGTCCGCGAGCAACACCGACGGCTCGTTGATGAGCGCGCGGGCGATGGCGACGCGCTGCTTCTGGCCGCCGGAGAGCTCGCTCGGCTCGTGGTCGAGCCGGTCCCCGAGCCCGAACCGCGAGAGGAGGTCCGCGGCCCGGTCGCTCGCATCGCCGGGGTCGAACGCGGTCGGCATCGCGACGTTCTCGACGGCGGTCAGGGTCGGCAACAGGTGGAAGTCCTGGAAGACGAACCCGATCGACTCCTTCCGCGCCCGGGTGCGCTCGGCCGCCGAGAGGTTCGTCACGTCGGTGCCGTCGAGCAGGCGGCGGCCCGCGGTGGGGTCGTCGAGCAGCCCGAGGACGTTCAACAGCGTCGACTTCCCGGACCCGCTGGGACCGACCACCGCGACGAACTCGCCGGGGCGGACCGCGAAGTCGACGTCGTCGAGCGCGACGACCGGCTCGCCGCCGCCGCTCGGGTAGCGCTTGACGACGCCGCGAAGCGCGACACCGTAGTCGTCGACCGCGTCGCCGTCTACCGCCGCGTCGTCGTCGACCGCGTCGCCGTCTACCGCCACGTCGCCGTCGGCCGCCGCGTCGGCGGCCCCGGCGTCGTCCGCGGCGTTCTCGCTCACGGTGCCGACCCGTCGCGTCCGTCGCGTCGCCGACCCCTCGACCCGCCGACGCGCCCGCTCCTGACCGCGAAGCCGACCGCGCCGGCGAGACCGACGAGCGCGAGCGCGCTCGCGAGCGTGCCCGCCGACCCGACTCCGCCGACGCCGATCCGGCCGAGCGTCCCGCCGCCGTCGCTCTCGTCGTCCGGTTCGGGGGCCGCCACCGTCAGCGTCTCCGTGTACCGGACGCCGCGCTCGGTGTAGGCGACGCGGATCGGGATCTCCTCCGCCACGGAGGCGTTCGTCGTCGTTTCGAGTTCGAAGCCGACGAAGTCGCTGCCCGAGAGCGACCCGACGAAGTACTCGCCGCCGGCGGGGGTCGGCTCGACGCCGGGCGCGTCGCCGACGGAGACGACCGCGCCTGTCATCTCCCCGTCGCCGACGTTTCCGAGGTTGGCGTCGATGACGACCGCGCCGTCCGCGCCCTCGCGGACCGTCGCGTCGGTCACGGTCGGCGTCGCCTCGCGGACCGGATACGTCACCGTCGACTCCGCGGTGCGGTCCGCCCCGCGGTCGTCGCGCGCGTCCGTGTCGGCCCGGAACGCCGCGGAGACCGTCACCGCCGAGCGGCGGTCGAGCGGCCCGAGGTCGACGATCACCCGGCGCTCCTCGCCGGGAGCCACGTCCTCGACGACGAACGGGCCGACGGAGACCGTCTCTTCGGCGCTCACGTCGTCGCCCGCGTCCCCGCCGTCGTCAGCCGCCTCGCCGTCGCCGCTCTCGACCGCGGTCCCGACGGCCCGGAGGCTGACGCGGTCGGCCGTCGTCGTGCCGGTGTTGACGACGGTCACCTCGACGGGCGAGTCGGCGACCGGCGGCGACTCCTCGCTCTGTGCCCCGTCGTTGGCGTCGAGTCCGCCACCGCCCCCGAAGATGCCCTGAATGCCGCCGACACCGAGGTCGGCTGTCGGGCTCTCGCTGCCGTCGTCGCTCTGGAGGTCCTCGGGGTCGAGCGCGCGGGTCCGCAGGTCGAGCGACACCTCCGTCGGCCGCACCTCGATCACCGTGTCGCGGCTAACGGTGACGAACTCGCCGGTCGTCGACTGGTTCGCGACGGCCTCGACGGTGAGCCGCTTCTCGCCCGGCTCCTCGAACGTCGTCCACAGCGTCGCGTCGAGCGAGTCGCCCGCCGAGAGCGCGCCGACGCCGCTGGCGCTGTCGAGCACGTCGCCGTCGGCGTCGCGGACGCGGACTTCGGTCACGTTCGCCGCCGCGTCGCTGCCGCCGGAGTTCGAGACGGTGACGTTCAGCGCCGTCCGCTCGCCGACGGCCGGATCGCTCGGGGTGACCCCGACCGCCCCGACGGTGATCCGCGCGTCCGGTACCGCCGCCGCCCCGCCGACCGCGAACGCCCCGCCGACGGCCGACAGAATCGTCAGCGCGGCCAGCAGCGCGGCTGAAGTTCGTGTGTGCGTCAATGTCAGACTATCTAAGCGACCTGCGTGGATATATCCGTCGGCGGCCGAACCCTACGCTGGCCCCGCGGTTCCGGTCGGGACCGAGACGTACCGGTTACGGACCCTTTTTCAACGGCGCGACGCAAGGGAAGGTAATGAGCGAGCGTGACACCGCGCGAGCGGGTGATCGGCGATGATGGGCGGTAACGATCAGCAGGCGTACGACCGCGGTACGTCGCTGTTCTCGCCGGACGGCCGGATCTATCAGGTGGAGTACGCCCGCGAGGCGGTCTCTCGGGGCGCGCCGAGCGTCGGCGTCCGGACGACGGACGGCGTCGTCTTCGTCGCGATGTCCCGGCCCTCCTCGTCGCTGATGGAGGCGGAGAGCATCGAGAAGCTCCACAAGCTCGACGACCACCTCGGCACCGCGAGCGCGGGCCACGTCGCCGACGCCCGACAGCTGATTGACCTCGCGCGCCGCCAGTCGCAGGGGAACCGCCTGCGCTACGGCGAGCCGGTCGGCGTCGAGACGCTGACGAAGTTCGTCACCGACCACATCCAAGAGAACACCCAACGCGGCGGCACGCGGCCGTACGGCGCGGCCCTCCTCATCGGCGGCATCGACGACGGCGAGCCGCGCCTGTTCGCGGCCGACCCCTCGGGGACGCCCAACGAGTGGAAGGCGACCGTCATCGGCGGCGGCCGACAGGACATCCAGGGCCACCTCGAAGACGAGTGGCGCGACGACCTCTCCTTGGAGGACGGCATCGAACTCGCCGTCGCGGCGCTGGCCGCCCACGACGACGACTTCGAGCCGTCGGACCTCGCCGTCGCGACCGTGACGGAGGCCGACGGCTTCCGCACGGTCCCGGTCGACGAGATCGAGACCGCCTTCGAGGCCGCCGGACTCGGCGGTGACGACGAGGACGACGAAGGGACCGAGGCAGACGCCGAAAGCGACGCGGATGCGGGCGACGCGGACGAGGAAGACGCGGACGGGAGCGACGAGTAACGCCCTCACGGTCGCGAAGCGCTTCGTCGTCGCGGCATACCCCGTCGGCGCGACGCTCCGCTCGCGTCGAGTTCGCCGCCCGGATTTTTTACTGTGCGGCGCGGATCCCGAACCGATGTCACGAGAAGTCGTCTCACACCGCGACGGCCACGTCTACGAGTTCGCCCCCGAAATGGACCCAGTCTACGAGGCCGCCGACGGCGAGTCGCTGACGGTCGAGACGGTGGACAGCCTGAACGGGGCGATCCAGACCGACGACGACCTCCTCGACGCGATCCCGGAGGAGGTCAACGCGGCGACCGGGCCGATCGCGGTGGCGGGCGCGAGTCCGGGCGACCTCCTCGCGGTCGACATCGAGGCCGTGCGCGTCGCGGAGGACCGCGGTCGAGTGCTTACGGCACCCGGATTCGGCCTGCTTCGGGACGACCCGGAGATCGACCATCCCGCGACGCGGATCACCGAGGTCGACCGCGACGGCGCGGCAGCCGCCGGAAGCGATGACGGCGGACGGATCGAGTTCGAGGGGATCGACGTGCCGATCGAGCCGGTGATCGGAACGATCGGCGTCGCGACGGGCGGGGAGACGGTCTCGACGCTCACGCCCGACGACCACGGCGGGAACCTCGACACGACCGACGTGACCGGCGGGACGACGGTCTACTTCCCCGTCTTTCAGGAGGGCGCAATGCTAGCGATGGGGGACGCGAAGGCCGCGATGGCCGACGGCGAGATGTGCGGGACCGGCGCGGAGATCGCGGTCGAGGTCGACGCGACGCTCTCCGTGATCGAGGACCCGCCCGTCTCGCTGGACCGGCCGGTCGTCGACACCGGCGACGCCGTGAAGACCCTCGCCAGCGCCGAGACGGTGGAAGAGGCCGTCGAACTGGCGAACGGCGACATGCTGGATCTGCTGGCGCACCACCACGGCTTCTCGCGCACCGACGCGTACCTCTTTTCGAGCCTCGTCGGCGGACTGGAGATCAGTCAGGTGGTCGATCCGCAGGTGACGGCGCGGAACGCGGTCCCGAGCGAGTACCTCTCGCTGCCGTTCTGACCCCGGAAGGGTCTCGCCGCCGCCGACCGCTCGCCGGAGCGGGCGTCTCAGCGTTCCGACCGCTCGGCGAACCGCCGCGCGGCGTCGCTCAACTCAGAGTCGCGGGCCGCCTCGGCCTCGTCCGAGCCGACCGCCCCGTCCGAGCCGACCGCCCCGTCCGATGCGGCGCGCCCACTGTCCGATATCGGGTCGCCGTCGGCCGCAACCGCGTCGCCGTCGTCGGTAGTCATTTCGCCGGCCGCAATCGCGTCCTCGTTCTCGGGGACGGTCGGCCCATCGGAGGCGCTCTCACAGGACGGACGGGTCGCCTCCGCAGAGTCCGGGCTGGTGACGTCGGACGGGTCGGCGTCCGGCGGGTAGCTCAGCTCGGCGGGCGGGACGAAGACGCGCTCGACGGCGCGGACGATCTCGTCGACCTGCGTCTCGTCGAGCCGGTCGGCGTACGCCTCGCGGACGAGCTCCGGGACCGCGTAGGCGTAGTGGCCGCGGCCGGCGTGGCGGATGAGTCCCGCGCGTCGGATCGGTCGGTGACGGCTGTAGGCGTGTCCGGAGTCGCCGTCGCCGCCGGCGTCGATGTGGGCGGCCACGGGGTCGCTCGCGCCCTCCCGCCGGTAGTGACGGAGCATCCCCCGGGAGAGCTCCGGGAGCGACTCGATCCGCGAGCGGAGCTCCTCGATGACGGCCTCGCGGGTGCCGAGTTCGATCGCGTCGTCGAACCGGAGCGCGCTCTCGGCCACGTCGTCGCGGGTAACGGGGTCGACGTCGTCCGGCGGACCCGACTCACCCTCGACCGCCGGGTCGACGGCCCCGGAATCGGTGGCCGCGGGGCCGGAGTCGCCGTCGTCCGGGACCGACTCTCCGTCGTCCGCCGCGGCGTCCGCGATCTCCGCGGTCTCTGCGTTTGCTTCGGTCTCCGCGTCCGCTTCGACCTCCGCGTCGACCTCGGTCTCACCGTCCGCCTCGGTCGCGGCGACCGCCTCGTCGTACGACTTGAGCACGGACTGGTCGACGCCCCCGTCGGCCTCGTTTTCGCCGGCGGCGGTAGTTCCGAGGCGGTCGGCTTCGGCGGGGGGCCGCCCGCCGCCGCCGCCCCGGTAGGGGGCTTCGGCTTTCCCGAGCAGGGCCTGCGCGAACTGGTCGGCCATGTTGCTCAGGTCGCGGGCCTCCTCCAGTTCGCGTTCCAGTTCCTGGATGCGCTGGTCCTTCTTGTCGATCTCCTGACGGAGGTCGGCGAGTTCGGACTCGCGGCGCTCCTGCTCGTCGGAGATGGACTGGAGTTCGCCGACCAAATCGCTTGAGACCGACTTCAGCTCCGGGCGTTCGAAGTCGTCGAGTCCGGGGGTCGCGCCCGCGTCGAACGTCTGCTTGCGGTGGAACTGGATCCGGCGTATCGACTCGTCCCAGTCGGTCATCAGGAACGCCTCGCCGTCGCCGAGGTCCTCGACCGCGCTGGCGTACTTCGAGCCGAGGATGCGGCCGACCACCTTCGTGTCGTTGTCCCACGTGAGGCGGTGCCAGCAGAGCCAATCGCACTGGGTGATGAAGTCCTTTTTCACGTCGGCGGGGCGCTGGCTGATCCCGACGATGCCGAGGCCGTGCTTCCGGCCGCGTTTGCCGACCTTGATCAACATCTTCCCCGTCTCGTCCATCCCGCCGCCCTCGGGGATGTACTCGTGGCACTCCTCGACGACGAGCAGGAACGGCTTTTTCAGTCGCTTCTCCTTCGCGAACAGCTGTTTGACGACTTCTAAGAGTAGCTCGTTCGCGGTGTCTTCTTCGAGGTAGCCGGAGACGTCCAAAATGATCGGGACGTTCTGCTCTAAGGCGAGGTTCGCCAGCTTCTCTGCGTGTTCCGGCGAGACGACGATGTCGCACTCGTCGTCGGCACCGGCGTGGAGGATCTCGTACTCCTCTTTCAGCCCGTAGTACTCCCCGTCCGTGTCGACGATCATCACGGGGAACCCGTTGTCGAGGAGGTTCTCGATGACGACGCTCGCGGTGTTGCTCTTCCCGGAGCCGCTCTTCCCGGTGATAAAGGACCGGCCGGTGAGCACGTCGACGACCGGGAGATCGACCGGCGAGCCCGGTTCCGCCGTCGCGTCGCCGCCGATCCCCTCGCTGACGTCCGCGACGTGGATGGCCTCCTCCTCGCTCATACCCGTGACAGGTACCGCCCGCATCATAAACCATCGGCTCGGCACGGCCAACAGTGTCGCGCGTCGGCTCGTCTCGGTGCGGCGGCGTCCGCAAAGCGTATGCGGCCGCCGAGAGTCCGACCACCTATGGACACCGAGAACACCCTCCTCAACGCGGTTATCGGCGCGGTCGCATCGGTCCTGCTCTCGTTTACGGGTCTCGGACCGCTCCTCGGCGGCGCTGTCGCCGGGTATCTGAGTAGCGACGGGACGGCCGAGAGCGACGACGGCCTTCGGGTCGGCGCGCTCTCCGGCGCGATCGCGTCGATTCCGATCGTCGTCATCTTGCTGCTCGTGCTGGTACTCCTCCCGTTTCTCGGGTTCTTCGCGATCCCGCTCGAAGTCGGTCTCACAATCGGCGTGATCGCCGTCCTCACAGTGATCTCTGTGATAGGCGGCGTCGCCTACTCCGTGGTTTTGGGCGCGCTCGGCGGCCTGCTCGGGGTGTATCTGAAGGAAGAACTGTAGTGTGAGACGGGGCGTGGCGGCGAAGATACCGTCGAGGCCCCAGTCGCTCGGCCGTACGTCGTTGCTTGTAAATCCGCGATCGACACGAGGACTACCGAAGCCCCAGCCGGGAGGCGGGCGCACGCTCGTTGCGGTCCTCGTCGCTCACTTCGTTCGCTCCTGCGGTCCTTACGTCGCCTGCGCCCGCCTCCCGGCTGCCCCTTCGAGTCCCGCCCCGCGACCGCACAGTACAGCCTCATACCTCCCCAGCCTCGTCAGTCGTCCTCCGCTTCGCTCCGGGCGACTGACTCCCTCGCGCGGCGCTCCTCGCGGCCGCCGGTGGCGGCCGCTCGGAGGCGCGCGCCACCGCGGGATAAAACGTCAGTAAGCAGCGCGTTTCGGTCGCGTCGTCTCAGTGCTCTCCGCCGGTGCCGCGCCGGTCGGAGTCCAAATCGATGTCGAGGTCGTCGAGCAGCTCCTCGGCCTCCTCGCGCTTCTCCTGATGGTCTTCGAGGAACTCGCGCATGAGTTCGGCGGCCTGCTCCTTACAGCCGCCACAGAGCCGCTCGCCGTTGACGCACTCGGAGTAGACGGTCTTGGTCAGCTCGTCGTCGTCGCCGGCGAGGAGGTAAGCGTACAGCTCGTAGACGGGGCACTCGTCGGCCTCGCCGCCGAGTTCGCGCTGCTCGTCGGCCGTGTCGCGCCCGCCCGTCGTGGCCGAGCGCACCTTGTCGTAGCCGTCCTCGGGGTCGTCGAGCAGCGAGATGTGACTCGCCGGGATCGACGAGGACATCTTCCCGCCCGTCAGGCCGGTCATGAAGCGGTGGTAGATCGAGGAGGGCTGCCGGAAGCCGAACCCGTCGTGGTCGATCTCGACCTCGCGGGCGACCGACTCGGCCTCGCCGCGGGTGAGGTCGAAGGCGTCGACGTGGCCCTCGAACACGCGTTTTTCGCTCTCCACGGCCTCGATCAGCGCCTCGAACGCCTCGTCGGTGGCGTTGCGGTCGAAGAAGCGAACGCGGGGGCGGAGCGGCTCTTTCCCGCCGGCTTCGAGCTTGTCGAGCGCGGACGCCTTCGCGGCCGCGAGGTCCACGCTCTCGCGGTCGCTCTCGGGCGGCTCGTAGTCGGCGAGCCAGTCGGCGGCGTCCTCGCAGCGCACGTCGGTCTCTGAACTGTCCGCATCGGCGGCGAGCGCGTCGTAGGCGGCCCGCACCAGCCGCCGCTCGTCGTCGTCCAGCTCGAAGGAGGCGAACGCCTCGGTCACCTTGAAGTAGCGCACCCGGGTCGCCAGGTCGCGCGTGAGCCGGACGTGGGGGTCCTGATCGGGACCGACCGGGATCACCGTCGGCTTCGGCTCGTCGACGAGCTGCGGGTAGAGGATGTCCGCGGTCTGGGTGATCACGCTCTGCATGTGCGAGATGTTGGTCTCGCCGTCGAACCCGTAGATGGCCTCGAACTCGGAGAAGTTCGCCTTCGAGCCGAGTTCGAACCCCAGATCCTGTACCGTCCGGTTGTCGGACTGGCGGTAGATCTCTCCCTCTTCCGCGTCGAAGCCGAGCGCGAGGAGGGAGAGGAGGTAGTTGCGGGCGTGTTCGTCGATCTCCGACCACGACATCCCGCGCGCCGAGTGCGCTTCGAGGTCGGCGATGAGCCCGAACGCGTCGCCGCCCTGCTCCTGATGCCAGATGATCTCGTCGAACACGAGCTTGTGGCCGATGTGCGGGTCACCGGTGGGCATGAACCCCGACAGCGCCGCGAACGGCTCGTCGTTCGCCATCGCCTCGGCGACCGCGTCGTACTCGCGGTGCCCGAAGATGACGCCGCGGCGCATCAGGTAGTGCGGGTCGGGCACGTCGTCGCCGACTTCGTCGAACGCCTCGATGCCGAACTCCTCGAAGAGGTCCGCGTAGTCGCCGACCGACGCCGACCCCCACGGGTCGAGCGCGACGTCCTCGGCCGGCTCGTCGGCGCGCTCGGTCCCGCCGTCCGTCCGGGGAGCGCTCGCCGACGGCGGCTCCCCTTCGGGGGTGTTCTCGTTCATACCATCTCTCCCGTCGGTCGACGCAAAAACCGTTCGCTTGCGCGGGAGCGGTTGTCACGGGAGGACCCGTCGACGCGACCGCCCACCGCCGGCGTCACTCCGTCTGCGGAACCAGCCGGGTCGCGGTCGCCTTCCACCGGATCGAGACCGGATCGCCGGGGGCGAGACCGAGCCGCCGGATGCTCTCGGCGGTGATCAGCGCGGCCAGCTCGACGCCGTCGGTCGCCTCGTCGCTGTCGTTGACGACGGCCTCATGGACCGCGATCCGAACCGTCGACACCGTCTCGCCCGGTTCGATAGCTCGAACTCGCCCGGCGAGGCAGTTCCGGGCGCTCGTCGCGTCGGGGTCGACCGCGTTGTCCGCGTCGTTGACCGTGACGGCGTCGGCACCGATCCGAACCTGGACCGCGTCGCCGACCGCCGCCCCGTCGCCCCCGGCGTCCGCACCGCCGCCATGAAATCCCGACAGCTCGCCGACCGCGGTGTCGACGACCCCGATCTCGCCGTCGACGGCGACCACGGTGCCGTCGAGGACCGTCTCCGGGACCGCCGCGGTCGCCGCGAGGACGGCCTGAAGCCGGTCGTAGCGGTCGAGGAGGCGGCGTCCCGGGGCGGCGAGTCGGCTCCCGCCGCCGCCCTCGCCGCCGCGCCGCCGCTCGACGAGGGTCCCGTAGGCCCCCTCCAGCGTCTCGATCCGCGAGAGGGCGCGGGCGCGGGAGCGACCGAGCTCCGAGGCCGCGCCCGCGACCGATCCCGCCGCGTCGACCGCGCGGAGCAGGGCCGCGTCCCGGCCGTCGAACTCGACGCCGTCCTCGATGAGCGCGGCGCGGCCGCGGCCCGCGGCGGCGGCGGCCGGACCGCGGTCGCTCGTCTCGTCCATGTCTCCGCGATTGCCCCGAGGCGTGTTGGCGTTTTCGCCCCGCCGGCGTCCCTCGTCGACCGGCGCACGTAAGCTATATGTGGCGGTGACCCACCGTTGTATCTATGACGATACAACGCCGCGAGTTCGTGGCGGCGCTGAGTGCCGCCGGGATAGTGAGCACGGCCGGCTGCTCGTCGACGAGCGGCGGCGACGGCAACGAAGGGGACGGGACTGCCGGCAACGGGACCAGCGACGGCGGGAGCGCCGGCGGGGCCGCCGGCGTCGCCGGCGAGACGCTGACGCTCACGACGACGACGAGCACCTACGACACCGGACTCCTCGACGCGATCCACACGGACTTCGAGGAGAGGTACGGCGTCGAGGTCGACGCCGTCGCGCAGGGGACCGGCGCGGCCTTGGAGACCGCCCGCAACGGCGACTCGGACGTGGTGATGGTCCACGCCCGCGGGCTCGAAGACGAGTTCCTCCGCAACGGGTACGGCGTCAACCGCCGCGACCTGATGTTCAACGACTTCGTGATCGTCGGTCCCGAGAGCGACCCGGCCGGGATTCGGGGGATGGGTTCGGCGACGGAGGCGCTCACGTCGATCGCCGAGGCGGGGGCCGCGTTCGTCTCGCGCGGCGACAACTCCGGGACGCACACGAAGGAGCTCAACCTCTGGGAGGCGGCGGGGACCGACCCCGGCGGTGACTGGTATCAGGAGACCGGAAGCGGGATGGGCGAGGCGCTGAACATCGCCACCCAACAGGGTGCGTACACGCTCTCGGACCGCGGGACCTTCATCTCGCAGCGCTCCGAGATCGACCTGACGATCCTCGTTCAGGGACCGATCGAGGACGGCCCGGAGATCCTCGCGAACCCGTACGGGGTCATGGCGGTGAACCCCGGCGTTCACGAGGACGCCAACTACGACCTTGCGATGGCGTACATCGGCTGGATCACGAGTCCGGGCGTCCAAGCGTCGATCTCGGAGTACCAGGTGAACGGCGAGCAGCTGTTCTTCCCCAGAGCGGTCTCGGAGAACCCGGACTTCCAGCAGTACGTACCGGAAGGCTGGAGTAGCGACTCCGGCGACGAGTGAGCGTGACCCTCGCGGCGATTCCGGAACTCGTGGCTCTCGCGACGACCCCGGAACTGGCGCTCTCGCTCCTCGATCTCCCGTTCAGGGACGGGTACGTCCGGAGCATTATCTTCGTCTCGCTGTACGTGAGCGTCACCGCCGTCGCCGTGAGCACGCTCGTCAGCGTGCCGGTCGCGGTCGCGCTCGGGTTCGCGGAGTTCCCCGGGAAGGGGTTCGTGAAGTCGGTGGTCAACACGGGGATGGGGTTCCCGAGCGTCGTGGTCGGGTTGCTCGTCCTCTTCGCCGTCTCGAACCAGGGGCCGCTCGGGTCGCTGAACCTCATATTCACCAAGCAGGCGATGATCCTGTCGCAGTTCGTGCTCGCGACGCCGCCGATCACGGCGATCAGCCTCGCCGCCGTCGACGGGGTCGACGACGGGGTCCGCGACGCCGCGCGCGCGCTCGGCGGGACGCGGCTCGACGCGGCGCTCGTCGTGATCAAGGAGGCGCGCTACGGGATCGCCACGGCGGTGTTGGCCGGGTTCGGTCGCGCGATAAGCGAGGTCGGGTCCGTCCTCATCGTCGGCGGCAACATCACGGGCGCGGACGGGATCTCGAAGACCCGCACCCTGACGACCGCCATCCAACTGGAGGCGCGGCAGGGCCAGTACGAGACGGCGATGGTGCTCGGCGCGGTGCTCGTCGCGCTCGTGTTGACCGTCAACGCCGTCGTCGTGTACTTCGGCGACGGCGGGGTGACGGCCTGATGCTCCGAGTGACCGACGTCTCGGCGTCGTACGGCGACGAGACCGTCTTGCGGGACCTCTCGGTCGAGATCGACGCCGGCGAGGTGCTCGCGGTCGTCGGGCCGTCCGGGGTCGGCAAGACGACGCTGCTCCGCCTGCTCGCGCTCTCTGCGGAGCCGGACGAGGGGACCGTCGCGCTCGACGGCACCGACGCGTGGACGGTCCCCGAGGCTGAGCGGCTCGCCCTGCGCCGCCGCGTCGGGGTGGTGTTCCAGGAGGCGAGCCTCTTCGACGCCTCCGTCGCGCGCAACGTCGAGTACGGGCTCCGCGTCCGTCGCTCGTGGACCGACCGAATCGGGTCGCTGTTCGGGCGCGGCGTCCCGGAGGCGGTCCGCGAGGCGCTCGACGTGGTCGGGCTGGCGGACGAGACGGGCCGTCACGCCGACTCGCTGTCCGGCGGCGAGGCCCAGCGCGTGTCGTTCGCCCGCGCACTGGCGTACGAGCCGGACGCGCTCCTCCTCGACGAGCCGACCTCCGACCTCGACCCGCGCAACACCGCCGTCATCGAGGACGCGATCGGGGAGGCGAGCGATCGGGGGATCGGCGTCGCGCTCGCCACCCACGACATGCATCAGGCCGAGCGCGTCGCGGACCGCGTCGCCGTGCTGCTCGACGACGGGATCACGGAGCTCGGGCCGACGGAGCGGGTCTTCGAGGACCCGGCCGACGAGCGCACCCGGAAGTTCATCTCGGGCGAGTTAGTGTACTGACGGATCTCAGACGGCGTCGACGCCGAGGTCGAAGGAGAGCCGCACCGCCTTGCCCGCGTCGGCGTCGCCCGCGTCGACCACGTCGTCGCCGGCCGCGAACCCGGCGTGGAGGTGGCCGTAGGTGCGGTCGATCGCCTCCACGATCACCTTCGTCCCGCCGGTGACGGGCATGAAGTTCGTGTCGCCGTTCCACCGCGGGACGACGTGGGTGTGAAGGTGGTCGATCGAGCCGCCGGCGGCCGAGTCGCCGAGGTTCTGTCCGGTGTTGACGCCGTCGGGGTCGACGTCGCGGCGCATCGCCGACAGCGTCGCCGCCTTCAGTTTCGCGTGGTCGAGGAGGGTCGCGTCGTCGAGGTCGGTCGGGTCCTCGTGGTGGTCGTTCGGGATCACCATCGCGTGGCCGGGGTTGTACGGCGCGTTGTTGAGTAGGACGTAGTTGCGGTCGCTGTAGGCGACGATCCGGGCCTCGCGGTCGTCGTCGCGCTCGGGGAGGACGCAGAACGGGCAGCCCTCGATCGGGTCCGCGTCGCGCTCGACCCACTCGATCCGCCAGGGAGCGTAGATCCGCTCCATCAGTCGTCGAAGCCGTGGATGCCCGCGGTCGTCACCTCGACGCCGTCCTCGGTGACGAGCAGCGTGTGTTCCGCCTGACTCACGAGGGCGTCGTCGTCCTCCTTCAACACGGGGTACCCCTTGATCGCGTTCGCCTGCTTCAGCCGGCGGAGCGACATCTCCGCGCGGTCGGACTCCAGCCAGCGGGCGGCAAAGGGGAGGTCGTCGAACGCCTCGATCTCTTCGAGCGCCTGCCGGGCGCGGCGGTCGCGCACGCTCGCCGACCCCTGCTGTTCGAAGATCTCCTCGTCGGTCCCCTCGCCCACCTTGCCGCGGCCGTCGGTGGCGAACGGCTCGATCGCGACCGCCTGCCCCGGCTCCAACTCGACCGAGCGGTCGACGCCGCGGTTCGGGACGGTGGGACCGGTGTGGGCGTCGTACCGCTGGACGCCGTGGCCGGAGAGGTTGAGGACGGGCGTGTAGCCGTACCCGCGGATCACGTCCTCTATCGCCTGCCCGACGACGCCGACCTCGACGCCCGGGCCGGCCTCGTCGAGGGCGGCTTCGAGCGCCATCTCGGCGGCCTCGACGAGTTCGGGGTTCCCGGAGTGGTCGACGGTGACGGCGGCGTCGGCGATGTAGCCGTCGACGTGGACGCCGACGTCGAGACACACCATCTCCTCGCCGAACTCCGTCTCGTCGTCGCGGCCGGGCGTCGCGTGCGACGCCTCGGGGTCGACGCTGACGTTCACCGGGAACGCGAGCCCCGCGCCCTGCTCGCGGACGAAGTCCTCCGTCCACTCGGCGACTTCGAGGTGGGTGCGGCCCGGTTCGACCATCTCGCGGGCCTCGTTCATCGCCTCGGTCAGCACCGCGCCGGCCTCGCGGTAGCTCTCGACCGCGTCCGCGTCGAGGGATCCGTGACTCATGAGTTCGGGTTCGGCGACCGCGCGCAAAGAGGTTGCGGAGGGCGGTCGGCGGCGCTCCGGCTCGGGGTCACCGAGCCGTCTCAGCCTCCGCTCAGGTGGGCGTGATCTCGACGAACCACTCGTCTTCGGCCGGGTTCGCCGTCTCGTGGGTGAACCCCCGCTCCGCCAGCACGTCGTACAGCGGGACCGGCTCGAAGCTGTTGACCAGGAGTAGCGACTCCCCGTCGTCGAGGCCGTCGAGCGCGGCCATGATATCGCCGAACGGTTCGCCGTCGATCTCGCGGGCGTCCAAGCGCTCGTCCGCGTCGTCGAATGGGTCGGCGCTCATGGATCGATCGACGGGCCGCGCGGTGGTAACCCTCCCGTCGAACATGTTCGCTCGAAGCGGTATCCGCGTGGGGAACGTTCCTCCGATCGAGATGGCTACACACGACGATCACGACCACGACCACGGCGCGGACCCGGTGACGGACCCGGTGACGGACCACGTCCACGAGAACTCGTGGTCCGCGAACCTCGAAGGCCCCGAACACGCCGCGAACCGCGACCTGCTCGTCCGGCAGGCGATCGAAGCGGTCGAGCACACGGCCGCGGGCAACCACGTCAACCTCGTCACTCACGGCGACCACGGCCACCCGGAGGGGTACCTCTTCGACGCGCTGGAGGCGGCGTTCGACGACGACCTCGACCCGGAGTACGTCGAGCAGTGCGGCTGCGGCGGCCACGTCGTTCGCGTCGACGTGTAGGCGGGGTCAGCTTTCTTCGGCCGCTCGCGGGAGCCACATCCGCACCACCGTGCCGGTCGGCTCCCGGGTGTCGATCTCGAGGTCGCCGCCCGACTCCGTGACGATCCAGTGGACGAGCCAGAGCCCGAGCCCGCTCGCGTGTTCGAGCGCCGTCTCCCGGGCCTCCGTGAACACCGCCCGCTCGATCGGCGGGATCCCCGGCCCGTCGTCGGCCACGTCGACCCGGAACCGGTCGCCGTCGGCGACGACCGCCGCCTCGACGTGCGGGTCGTCGCGGTCGTTGTGGACGACGGCGTTCTCCAACACGTTGCGGATCGCCGACTCCAAGAGCTCGTCGGCGGAGACGATGGCCGACTCGGGGACGCTGACCGTCACCGCGGCGTGCGGGAACGACGACTCCAGCGAGTCACAGAGCCGCTCGACGAGCGCGGCCAGGTCGATGTCGCTCCGGCCCGCGTCGCTGTGGAGCGCCACGTCGATCTCGCGGGCCTGATCGCTGAGGTGGGTCAGCGTCTTCACCTTCCGGTCGATGATGTCGAGGTACAGGTCCCCCTCCTCGTCGACGTGGTCGCGGAGGAGGTCGGCGTACCCGCCGATGACGTTGGTATCGTTCTTCAGGTCGTGTCGCAGGACGCGGTTCAGGACTTGGAGCCGCTGTTCGTACCGCCGGGCCTCGGTGACGTCGGTGGCGGTGATGACGACCTCGCGCGCGTCCTCGAACAACCGCTCGATCACCGTCTCGAACTGCCGCCAACTGCCGTCGGCGCAGGCGATACGGTGCGAGAGCGACACCGGCTCGTCGCTGTCGAAGGCGCGCTCGAACGCCTCCTGTGCCTCCCGCTGCTCCTCGGGATGGACCAGGTCGATGACCGGCCGGCCCTCGACTTCGCTCGTCTGGTGGCCGATCAAGCGCTCTATCGACGGGCTCACGTACCGGAGTAACCCGTCGTCGCCGCAGACGGCGATCACGTTCGGCGACTTCTCGATGAGCGCGCGGTAGCGCCGCTGGAGCGTCTCCCGCTCGGTGACGTCGCGGAACAGGAGGACCGTCCCGCTGCGGGCCGTTCCCGGCGCGGTGATGCCGTGGACGTCGACGGTCAGGAACCGCGGCGCGCCGCTCCCGTGGACCGTCACGCGGAACTCGTCTTCGACCGCCCCGTCCGTGACCGCCTCGGCGACAGACGGGGCGTCGTCGAACGCCTCCTCGGCGTGGACGCCGAGTTCGGCGTCGGGGAACAGCGACCGCGCGGGGTCGTTGCGGTCGACCACGCGGCCGTCGGCGTCGCAGACGACGACGCCGTCCGAGAGGTTCGCGAACACCGCGTCGCGGGCGATGGGCGAGACGTCGAGCAGCCGGTACCGGAACACGACCCACGCCAAGAGCGCCGAGGTCCCGCTGAACGCGACGGGAGTGAAATCGACGAGCCCGTTCTCGGGACCGATCACGCCGGCGATGCCGGCCGCGCCGAGCGCCAGCGGCGCGACGCCGGCGACGAAGAGGACGCTGGCCTGCCGACGGAACACGCCGTCGCGGGTGGCCGCGGCGTAGCCGAGGACGGCGAAGGTGAACAGGTTGACCGCGTAGGTGTAGCCGACGAACCCGAGCAGCGCGGGCGTCGGCTCGTAGTCGAGGACGCGGTAGCCGCCCGCGTCGACGAGCGACGGGTCGGCGTAGAACAGCGGGTCGACGCCGACGGTCCAGACCGCGGCGACGACCGCGACGGGGACGATCCAGAAGAGCGCGAAGCGCCGGCGACCGAGCCACGCTGTCCTATCGACGTACGAGAGGACGAACGCCGGCCACGCGACCGCCAACCCGGCGGCCCCGAGCCAGACGAAGCGGTTGAGGAGGAGCGCGGTCGGAAGCGAGGCCGCCGACAGCTGGGCCGCGTACGTCAGCGACCAGAGGCCGGCGGTGCCCGCGACGCCGACGAAGCTCCACAGGAGGGCGTGACCGCCGCGAGAGCGGTTGGCGACCGCGTACACGGTGAACGCGAAGGACGCGACCGCCGCGACGAGCAGCGGAACCGTGTACGGCGTCGGTTGCCACGCCATCGATACGGGTAGGTTGCGAGTAGTCGGTAAAAATGGACCGAATCCCCTAACTCGTTCGAGGAGAGTCAGTTCGTATGCTCGACCCGGGCGACTCCGCACCCGAGATCACGCTCACCGACCACCGCGGCGAGACGGTCACCGTCGACCCGGCCGCCGCGAGCCACACGGTGGTGTACTTCTACCCGCGCGCCGACACCCCCGGCTGTACCGCCGAGGCGTGTAGCTTCCGCGACGAGTGGGACGCGTTCGAGGACAGGGACGTCGCCGTCGTCGGGATCAGTGACGACCCCGTCGAGGACCTGGAGCCGTTCGCCGCGGAGTACGATCTGCCCTTCACCCTCCTCTCGGACCCCGACGGGGCGGTCGCGGCCGCGTACGACTCCTACGGCGAGAAGTCGATGTTCGGGAACACCTTCGACGGCGTGTTCCGGAACACGTACGTCCTCGACGGGACGGGGACCGTCGCCTTAGCCTACGAGGGCGTCTCTCCCGAGGACCACGCCGTCGAGATTCTCGACGACATCGACGCGCTCGACGACTGACAGACGCGCCCGACGACTGACAGACGCGTCCGACGACTGACAGACGCGTCCGAGGTCACGGAAACCGACCGCCTGAAGGGCGACCACCGGGCGTCGCCACCCGGTAGTATTATTACTTGTCACGAGTCACGTGAAACGATGCCCTCCAAACGGACGTTCGCGAAGCGCGTAGCCGCGCTCGCAGCGACTGGGTTGGGAGTCGGCGGACCGATCAGTGCCCTAACTGCCGAGCCGCCGCCCGACTCGACGCTCGCGGTTCAGTCGGCCGGGTCCGGAGTCGACGCGGCCGACGAGGAGGCGGCGAGCGGCGGTGTCAACGCGGGGACCGACGGGCCGCGCTCCGCGGTCGCCGCCGGGACCTACGACCCGGCCGCGGCCGCGTCGAACGCCGTCGACACCGTCGTGACGGGGCGGCTCGACCCGGCGGTCCTGACGGCGACCGGGCTGCCGAGCGGGATCGGCGGCCGGGTCCGACAGCTCCTCGATCGGTACGAGAGCGCGTCACTCGACGACGTGCGGCAGGCGACCGGCGGCGCGGCGCTCACCGGGGAGGGGCCGGAGGGGTGCGCGGTCGCCGTCGGCGACGTCGACGCGGCCGCGCTCGCCGCGGAGCTGGACGCGGACCCAGACGTGGTCCGCGAGGCGGAGGACGACTCCGGATTCGCCCGGTTCCGAGCGCGGAGTATCGGGTCGGCGGTCGCCGTCGCGTCGGGCGAGATCGTGGGCGCGTACGGCCCGACGCCCGACGCGGCCGCGGCGCACCGCGACGCCGGAATCGACGCCGAGCGTGAGCGCCGAGCGGGCACGAGCGCGAGCTACGGGCCGCTCCCGTCGCTGCTCGGCGGCGACGCGACGGTGTGCGTCGACCTGGGACCGGACGCCCGCGACCACCTCCGCGACCTGCTCGCCGACGCGCCCGAGGGGCTCCGCACCGCGGTCGACGCGTCGAGCGCGGTCGGAGCGTCGCTCCGGCTGACAGACGAGGAATCCGGGAGCGGAAGCGGCGGCGCGGCCGCGGACGGCGACACGGACGATCCGAGCGTCGCGCTGCGGTACGGCGCGGTCGCGGATCCCCGCCGCCTCGACAGGGAGACTGCCGAGGCGATCGCGCGGGCGGCCCGCGAGGGGGAGACCTCGCTCGCGGACGCGACGGTCACCCGACACGGGCGGACCGTGATCGTCGACGCCGCGGCCGGGAGCGACCTGTTCGCGTCTCACGCGTCGCTTTTCGGCGGGGCCGTCGGCGACCCGATCGAGGTGGCCGACGCGTGAGCGACGGCGACGACCGGGACGGCGTCCGCCCCGAGGCCGCCGACCGCGGCGGAGACGCAGACGTATCGACCGGAGACGCAGACGTATCGACTATTGACCGACGCGCGTGCGAACCCACGATGACGACGACACAGCACACGACGCCGCGACCGCGGCACCGAACGAGGACGAATCGATGAGTTCCGACGACTCGCCGTCGAGAACGCCCAACAAACCGACGGACGACGCGGAGGCCTCGACGGAGAATCGGTCGACCGCCGACCGCTCGCCGCCGACTGCCGAGCGACCGGTCTCGGATGGCGGACGCGCGACGGGGTTCGACCGGATCGAGACACGTCACGCGGTCGGCGTCGCGGCGATACTCGCGGTGGCCGCGGGACTGCTGGTCGCGCCCGGCGTGTACGGAGCCGTGACCGGTCCCGACGGGACGGTCGCCGTGGTGGAGATCGACGGGACCATCGACTCCGCGACGGCCCAACACGTCGAGGACAACCTCCGGGACGCCCGCACGAACGACTCGATCGAGGCGGTCGTGCTCGAAGTCGACAGCGGTGGCGGCCTGCCCGCGCAAAGCGAGCGGATGTACGCCGCGGTCGACCGCACCGCGTCGGTGATGCCCGTGTACGCCGCCGTCGACACGCTCGGCGCGTCGGGGGCGTACCTCGCGATCGCGCCGGCCGACCGGATCTACGTCGCGCCCTCCGCGCAGGCGGTCGGCAGCGTCGGGGTCGCCGGCACCGCGCCGGCGCCGAGCGGACCCAACGCGGGAACGACCGGTCCGGACAAACGCGGGAGCGACCCGGACACGCAGCGCGAGCGGCGGCAGACGCTCGCGAACCTCTTCTTGGAGAACGTGATCGAACAGCGCGGCGACGAGATCGAACTCGATCGCGAGGAGATCGCACACGCCGACGCGTACCTCGGGACCGAGGCGGTCGAGAACGGGTTCGCCGACGAGTTCGGCTTCGTCGACGGCGCGGTTGCCGACGCCGCGAGCGAGGCGGGACTCGACGACTACCGGGTCGACGCCCGCCGCACCGAGAGCCGCATCCCCGGCGGAATTCCGCTGCTGGAGCGCGACGACGGCACGGTCGTCGTCGCCGACGGCGCGGACGGGGAACTCGGCGACGGACTGATCCTCGCGGTCGCGCCGGCGGCGTGGGACGAGACGGTCGGCGACGACGTGATCATGACGAGCTACACCGGACGGCTGCCCGCGGACGGTGACGCGACGGACCCGACGACCGACGACGCGGCGGCGGAGAACGGGGGTGACGGCGAATGAGCGTCGACCTGCGAACGGCGGTCGGCGCGTTCGCGCTGGTCTTCCTCGCGGTCGTCGGCGTCGCGGCCGTCGGGGGCGTCATCCTCGACGGCGGCGCGCCCGATACCGACGCCGTCGCGGACGACCACTGGCAGCTGGACGCGGTCGAGCCGGAGACCGTCAGCGAGGGCGGCGAGGTCGAGATGGAGAGCAGCGAGCCGTCGAACACCGTCGTCGTCCACCTCGGCGGCGCGGCGGCCGGACTCGGCGGCGGCACGTCGGTCCTGCCGATCGAGGACGGCGACGCGCCCGCAGAGGCGGACATCGGATCGCTCGGCGGCGTCCGTCGCGGCGTCGCGCCGCTGACCGCGGCGCTCGTCGAGAACGGCCACGAGGTCCGGTTCTACGGCGGTGGCGTGGGCGGGGAGCCGCTGCCGTCGCTGCTCTCGGACGCCGACGCCTTCGTCACCACGAGCCCCGGCGCGCTGTCGGCGACCGACGCCGACGCGGTCGAGTCGTTCGTCGACGCCGGCGGCCGGACGCTCGTCACGAGCGACCCCGGTAACGCCGGCGCGCTCACCGACTTCGGCTCTTCGTTCGGCGTCTACGGCGAGGCGGGTTACGTGTACGACATGGAGAACAACGACGCGAACTACCTCAGCGTGCTCGTCGAGCCGACCGGGCCGGGGTCGCTGACGGAGGGCGTCGAGGAGGTCGTCCTCCGCGGCGCAGCGCCCGTCGGCACGGCCGGCGGGCCGGCGACGCTCGCCACCGCCGAGACCTCGCAGCTGTCGACGACCAGAGAGGCCGGCTCCTACGGCGTCGCAGTCCGAAGCGACTCCCTCGCAGTAGTGGGTGACTCGAGCTTCCTCGAACCGGAGAACGCCGGCCGCGCCGACAACGGCGTCCTGATCGGCAACGTCGCGGACTTCCTCGTGACGGGACCGAACCCCGACGTGTCGTTCGGACCGGCGGCCGGTCCGGGCGGCGCGGTCCCGCCGGGAGCGACGATCTCGCCGGGCGCGACGACGCCGCCGCCCGAACCGACCGACCCGTCGGGCAACGAGACCGATCCCTCCGGGAACGCGACCGCGTAGCGAGCGCCGGTTCGTAACGGTGCGGCGCGGCCGCGACCTTTCTACGCTCGGAACCGGATTACGCTCGGAACCGGACTACGCTCGGAACCGGACTACGCTCGGAACCGGACTACGCTCGGAACCGGACTACGCTCGGAACCGGATTACGCTCGGAACCGGATCTCGGCGGCCGCGTCGGCGATCTCGCGGCGCTTTAAGAGCGCGAAGCCAAGGACGATGACGGTAAAGCCCGCGAGGGTGAACGCCGTCACCGGCTCGTCGAGCAGCAGGACGCCGGCGACGGTCGCGACGATCGGAACGACGTAGGAGACGAGGTTGATCTCGAAGGGGCCGAGCCGGTCGAGCAGCGTGAAGTAGATGGTGTACGCCACCGCCGACGAGAGCAGTCCGAGGAACGCCAGCGCGGCGAGCGCGCGCGGTGCCGCGGCCGGGAGCCGCTGCCCCTCGCCGAGTCCGAGGCTGAGCGCGTGGATGGCGAGCGCGCCGAACCCCATCGCCCAGCCAGTGAGCGCGACGCTGGAGAACGTCGTCTCCACGGTCCGGAGGCCGACGCTCCCGACCGCGACGGCGACCACGCCGATCGCGATCAGCCCGACGCCGATCGCGACGCCCCCGCCGAGGTTCGCCGGGTCCGGCTGTGCGACCAGCCCCACGCCGAGGAAGGCCAGAACGACGCCGACCGCGCCGCGGGCGTCGAGGTCCGCCCCGCCGATCCACGCGGCCGCGACCGCCACGGTCGCGATGGGAACGAGGCTGTAGGTGATCGAGGCGATGCCGCTCGTCGTGTACTGCTGGCCGACGAACAGCAGGCTGTTGTTCGCGGCCACCGAGAGCCCGCCGCTGAACCCGATCGCGGCCAGATCGCCGCGGCTCCGCGGGAACGGGTCGCTCTCGGTGAGCAGGACGTACGAGATCAGCGCCAGCGCGGCCACGTCGAACCGGTACGCGGCGTACAACACCGGCGGGTAGTAGTCGAGACCGACCTCGATGGCGACGAACGAGCCGCCCCAGAACAGCGCGAGCAGACAGAACAGCGCAGCGTCTCGATACCGTGACACGGCCGACCGAACGCGGGCCGGGGGTAAAGCGGTGTCCGTTGCGGTGGTCGAAGCCGGCTTCGGGCCGCGGTCGCCGCCGCGGCCCGTCAGCGTCGGCGTCCGCTCACCGACCGGGGCGCTCGGCCGTCGCTCCGCTCAGTAGCCGCGGACGATGAGGTAGTCCGCGAGGTCTTCGAGCAGGCTTCGGGAGCCGCTCTCCGGAAGCAGTTCGAGGTGTTCCTTCGAGCGCGCCGTGAGGTCTTCGGCGGTCTCGCGGGCGTACTCGATGGAGCCGACCGCCTCCAAGGCCGCCACCGCCTCGTCGATGGCGTCCTCGGTCGCCTCGGCGGGCGTGTCGGCGTCGACGAGGTTGTCGACGTCGACCCCCTGCTGGCGCGCGTGGAGGGTGATCAGCGTCTCCTTCCCCTCGACGAGGTCGGAGCCGCGCTGCTTGCCCAGATCCTCGGAGGGGACCGTCAGGTCGAGCACGTCGTCTTGGATCTGGAACGCGCGCCCCGAGTCGATCCCGTACTGGTAGAGGGCGTCGACGACGTCCTCGTCGGCACCGAGCAGGAGCGCGGGCGTCGCGGCCGACGCGCCGTACAGCACCGCGGTCTTCAGCTCGACCATCTCCAAGTACTCCTCGGGGAGGATGTCGTCGCGGCTCTCGAAGGCGACGTCGAGCGCCTGCCCCTCGCAGATCTCGGTACAGGTGGACGCGAGCATCCGCATCGCCTCCAGTCCGTTCTGCGGGTCCGCGCCCGTCTCGGTCATGAACTCGAACGCCTTCGAGTAGAGGGTGTCGCCCGCGAGGATCGCCGTCGAGATGTCGTACGCCTCGTGGACCGCGGGGACGCCACGGCGGAGGTCGTCCTCGTCCATGATGTCGTCGTGGATCAGCGTGAACGACTGGATCACCTCGATGGCGACGGCCGCGCGCATCACGTCGACGTCGTCGCCGGACAGCGACGGGAACGCGCGGAAGTCGGCCCCCATCGGCTCGGTGCCGGTGACCGCCTCCGCGGCCAGCGTCGTCACCGTCGGGCGGAGCCGCTTCCCGCCGGCTTCGAGGATGTATCTGGTAGCCTCGTAGAGGCGCTCCGGCTCTTGGACCGGTAGCTCCTCGTCGATAGCGGCGTTAACGAGGTCACGCCGCTCGCGGATGGCCTCTAACACCCGCGCCTCCTTCGTCTCGCTCGTCATTCGACGAGCTGGTGAACGTTCCCGTTCTGCGAGACGTGGATGTCACGCCCGAGCTTGTACCCCTGCGACTTCGCGAGGCCCACGTACGGCGAGAAGCCCTCAAGCGACTGGTGGCCCGGGATGACGTGCTGCGGCTGGAGCGCGTCGAGCATCTCGTAGTGGCCCTCCTCGCGGAGGTGGCCGGAGACGTGGATGTCGTCGTAGATGCGAGCGCCCTGCATGCGGAGCAGCTGTTCGCTCTGGTAGCGCTGCCCGCGGTTCGTGGGCTCCGGGATGACGCTCGCGCTGAAGACGACCTTGTCGCCGTCGTCCAGTTCGTACGGCGTCTCGCCGCGGCCCATCCGGGTTAACATTGCGCGCGGCTCGCCCTGGTGGCCCGTCACGATGGGGAGGAAGTTCCCCTTCCCCTCCTTCATGATCCGCTTGAACGCGCGGTCGACGGACTTCCGGTGGCCGTACATGCCGACGTCGCCCTGGAAGTCGACGAAGTCAAGCCGTTCGGCCGTGCCGGAGTACTTCTCCATCGAGCGGCCGAGCAGGACCGGCTGGCGGCCGATCTCGCGGGCGTACTCGACGAGGGTCTTCACGCGGGCGATGTGAGAGGAGAACGTCGTGGCGACGATGCCACCGGAGTAGTCCTCCATCGACTTGAACGTGTCCTCGACGTGTTTCTTCGCGTACGACTCCGAGGGAGTTCGGCCCTTTCGACCGGCGTTCGTACAGTCCTCGATGTAACAGAGGACGCCCTCGTCCTGCCGGCCGATCTCGCGGAACCGGTCCATGTCGACCGGGTCGCCGATGACGGGCGTGTGGTCCAGTCGCTTGTCGAGCCCGTAGACGATCGCGCCCTCGGGCGTGTGGAGGACCGGGTTGATCGCGTCGATGATCGAGTGCGTGACGTTGACGAACTCCATCTCGACCTGCTCAGAGTCGCCGATCGCCATCGTGGCACCCGGCTTCATCTTCACGAGGTCGTTGTCGACCTGGAACTTGCCCTCGTCTTCGATCTGCTGGCGCACCAGCTCGATCGTGTACGGCGCGGAGACGATCGGCGCGTCGTACCGGTGGGCGAGCTTCGGGATCCCCGCGATGTGGTCGAGGTGGCCGTGCGTGGGGACGATCGCTTTCACGTCGCCTTCGAGTTCGCTCATCACCCGATCGTCCGGGATTGCGCCCATGTCGATCAGGTCGAGGCTGTGCATGCTTTCGGTCTCCACGTTGTCGTGGATGAGGACCTTACTGAGGTTCAGGCCCATGTCGAAGATGACGATGTCTTCGCCCGCGCGAACCGCCGTCATCTGTCGACCGACCTCTTCGTAACCGCCGAGTGTCGCAATTTCGATTTCCATGGTGTTGTCGTGTCGAACGCCGTGTGGCGTCCATCACTGAAACCCCGCAAGGAGCCGTCAGCGCTGCGTCCGACTGCGTCGTTGAGGCCCCGCTACGGCCGAGCCGACGTCGGCTCACCGTGTCCCGCGGGAGTGTGGTATATCGGCGTACTCTCGCCCGCTTTAAAAACACCGGGGTTCGGTCGCGCTGCCGCCCGTCGCGGCGCGTCCGCCTCGGGCGGCGCTCCCGACTCTCGCTCCGCTCGTCTCGGTCCGAGCGTCCGACACCGGACCCGCAACGCACTTGGGTCGCTCCGCGAAACGGTCCCGGCAATGGACCCGCTCTCCGCGTTCGCGCTGGCGGCGCGTTCCCTCCCCGCACCGTCCCGGATTCCCGACGCCTCGCTTTCGGCCGTCTTCGGCGACGTCGGCGGCGCGCTCGCGGCCGCCGGCGGACCCGTCCAGTACGCCCTCGTCGTGCTGTTCGCGGCGTTCCCGTGGATCGAGATCCTCGTCGTGATCCCGATCGCCGTCGGTCTCGGTCTCGATCCGGTCGCCGTCGGCGTGACCGCGTTCGTCGGCAACGCCGGCTCCGTCTGGCTGCTGCTCGCGTTCCACCGACGCGTGGCGCGGTGGCGGGCACGGCGGCGCGAAGACGACACGGACGAGGAGTCAGAGCCGACCCGCCGACGGGAGTGGGCTCGCCGCGTGTGGGACCGATACGGACTCCCCGGGCTGGCGTTGGCCGCGCCGGTCCTCACCGGGGTCCACCTCGCCGCCCTGATCGCGCTGGCCGCCGGGAGCCGGTCGCGCGACGTGGCCGTCTGGATGGGCGTCGGCATCGCCGCGTGGACGGTCGCGCTCGTCGCGGGGTCGGCGCTCGGAGTGTCGGCGCTCGGCCGGTGATCGCGGGATCGGTCGAACGCGGGGACGGCCGACCGCAGCGGTCCCACAAGGCGTTTCAGGCTCTCGATCGAACCGCCGACGATGGCAGAGATTCCCCGCCGCCGAGCCCTCCTCGCGGCCGCGTCAGGGATCGCCGCCCTGGCCGGCTGTTCCGGCAGCGACTCCGCGTCGAACAGCTATCCGAGCGCCGACCGACGACGGATCGACGACTACGAGCTGGAGACGGCCCGCGACGAGAGCGGCGGCGCGCTGGTCACCTCGGGCGACGCGCTCCCCTCGCTGTCCACTGACGAGCGGGCGCGGCAGCGGCGCACGACCAACCACGTGCTAACCGGGTCCGACGACCTCTCGGCGCTCACGGTCGCCGAGACGGCCGCGGGGGAGACGCTCCGGTCGTTCCTCGCCGAGACCGACTTCGGGTCGGCGTCGGCGTACCTGCTCGCGATGCCCGTCGAGGCGTGCCGCGGGGTCCGGCTCCGGTCGGTGTCCGTCGAACCGGACGAGCTCGCGGACGGCGACCTCCACCCGCACGCCGACTTCTGTCAGTCGTACCGCCCGGCGGACGTGGAGTGCGCGCGCGACGAGATCCACACCGTCGGGTTCGCGATCCGCGTCCCGATCGCCGCCGACACCTCGACCGGGTCCGGGCGGGGGATGCGTCACTCCTGTCGACCGGGGGGTCCGCCGACGGTGTACGGCCGGTCCGACGCGGACGAGATCGGAGGTGACGACGCGTGACGCGCGATTCCGGGTCGCGCCGGCGGTTCCTCGCCGGCGTCGCGGCGGCGGGCGTTGCGGCGACCGCGGGATGTTCGGGTCTTCCGTTCGGCGACGAGCAGGAGACTGGCGGCGATCCTCCGTCGCTTCCGACGGACGCGATCGGGCCGATCGACCGGCCGGCGTGGCCGTTCCCGGTCGCGGTCGGCCGCTCGCTGGTCGACGCCCACGAGTCGCGCACCCGCGACCTACTCGCCGACGTGCCCGCCGACCCGGACGTCGCCAACGCCGCGGTGGCCGAGCGGATCGGCGAGGACCGCGACCGGGTGCGGCAGCGCGCGGACGTCGACCCGCCGGACAGCTGGCCGGTCGACATCCTCGCCGCGTGGCGGCGACGCAGAGGGGACGCCGCGACGGTTCGCGGGGCGTACCGGGCGGCGACCGGCGTCGACGACGGCTCCGACCTCGTCGCCCGGCGTCGCGCGATACGGGACGATCGCGCGGCCCTCGCGGGAGAGCTGGAGTACCGAGCCGCGTCGGTCGAGGAGGCGGTGTTGGCGTACGAGCCGGTCGAGTCGCTGCTCGCGGAGTGTGCGAGACACGTCCGTCCTCACGTCTCGTACCCGGACGACCCGGTCGCGGACCCCTTCGGGGCCGGCAAGGCGGTCGGCGACGTGGAGCGCGCGCGGGCGACCGCGACCGACGCCGCGGGGCTTCGGAGCGCGTTCCTCGCCGAGCGCGACGACGCGTCGCCGCGGTGGGGGTCGCTGGTCGCGGCCGCCGACGAACTGGATGGGTCGGTGAGCCGCACGCGCTCGACCGTCCGCGAGCGCGCCGACGCGGACCTGAGCGGAACGGTGGCACAGGAGCTGCTCACCGCGGGCGAACGGCGGATCGACTCGGCTGTCGGAGACATCGAGGAGGCGTCCGACGCCGGCGAGCCGGCGACCGCCGTCGCCGAGGCCGGTGTCGCGCTGGCCGCGCTCGACGCGTTGCGGACGGCCGCCGACAAGGTCCGGGACGGCCGGTATCGGGAGGTACCCACGGAGTCGTCCGTTCGCTCGGCCGCGGAGCGGGCGCGATCCGGGGTCGACGCGGCGGTCGACGGCGACGATCCGCTGGCGACGCGGCTCGCCCGTCCGGTCTTCGAGACGCTCGAACTCGTCGCCGACCGAATCGAGGAGGGGTACGCCTCGCCCCGACAGACGGAGGCGGAGCTGACGTTCGCCGGGCTGTACGCGGACGCGGTCCCGCCGGCGGCCGCGTTCGTCCGGGAGCGGCTAGAGTGAGCGAGTTCGTGTCAAACCGACCGGCCTCGGGGGCTGCGTCCCGGTATTTTTATTACCGCGACGGGCGGCGATCCGGGTAATGAGTGGACGACCCCTCGACGTGCTCGAAGCGTCGCTGGAGGAGCCGGTGACGGTACATCTGAAGGACGGCACGACGTACTACGGCGTGTTGGGCGGCTACGACCAGCACATGAACGTTGTCATCGAACCGGAGGCCGACGTGGACGACCGCGTCGACGACGACCTCGACGGCGAGTTCGCGGTCGCGATCGAAGACACAACGATTATACGCGGCGATAACGTCGTCACCATCAAAGCATGACCGGAGCAGGTACGCCCTCTCAGGGAAAGAAGAACAAGACGGTCCACGTGAAGTGTCGACGCTGCGGCGAGAAGTCCTACCACGTCAAGAAGGAGCGCTGCTCCTCCTGCGGGTTCGGGGAGTCCGCCTCGCGTCGCGATTACGCCTGGCAGTCGAAGACCGGCGACAACTGACCGGCGTTTTCTCGGCTTTCTTCTCGCTTTCCGCTCGGCGAGCGGCAGGTATCGTGGTCGTAGAAGTGACGACGTTCGTCGGAATCAACTCCGTGACTGAGACCGCCGAAGCCCCAGCCGCGTACTACTCCGCGAGTGACAGCGCCGTTGAGACCGCCGAAGCCCCAGCCGCGAGGCGGGCGCACGCTCGGGGCGGTCCTCGCTCGTTCGCGCTGCTCACTCGCTACGGTCCTGCCGTCGCCTGCGCCCGCCTCGCGGCTGCCCCTTCGAGTCCCACCCCGCACCGCCCAGCACCGCACCTCACACCTCCCCAGCCTCGTCAGTCGCCGTCGCTACGCTCCGGCGACTGACTCCCTCGCGCGGCGCTCCTCGCGCCCGATGGGCGCTCGTCGGCACGCGCCACCGCACAGCGCGGTGGGTTCCGCTCCGCAACGGTACCGCCGGGACCCCAACCGTTTCCCGGAGCGGTCGCCGACCGGGGGTATGGAACTCTCAGTCGTCGACCTCTCGCCGGTCCCCCGCGGCGGCACCGCGGCCGACGCGTTCGAGAACACCGTCGACGCCGCGCGCCACGCCGAGCGGCTGGGCTACGAGCGGTTCTGGGTCGCCGAACACCACGGGATGGGCGACCGCCTCGCGGGCACCACGCCGGAGGTGCTGCTGGGGCGGCTCGCGGGCGCGACCGACTCGATCCGGATCGGCTCCGGGGCCGTGCTGCTCAACCACTACAGCCCGTTCAAGGTGGCCGAGTCGTTCGGCGTCCTCAACGGACTCGCCCCCGGCCGCGTCGACCTCGGGATGGGTCGCGCGAACGGCTCACCCGCCTCCGACCGGGCGCTCGGCACCGACCGACGCGTGGAGAACCCCAACGAGGACCACCGCGAACGGATCACCGCGGCCGTGAATCACCTCCGCGGCGCGTTCCCGCCAGACCACCCGTACGGCGGCCTCTCCGTGCCGGGCTCGGACGAGGGGCCGCCGGTCCCGTGGGTGCTCGGCTCCAGTCCGTCGAGCGGCGAGATCGCGGGCGAGTTGGGGCTGCGCTACTGTTTTGCGGGGTTCATCCGCCCCGGATTCGCGGAGCGCGCGTTCGCGGCGTACCGCGAGGCGTTCGACCCGGACGCGACTCCCGGCGGTCTCGACGAGCCGCGCGGGATGGTCGCGGTCAACGCCGTGGCCGCCGAGACGGACGAGGCCGCCGCCCGCCGACGAGCGCCCGCGGAGGCGACGTTCCGGCGGATGCAGCGCGGCGAACTCGGCGACGAGACGCCGACCGTCGAGGAGGCGGTCGACGAACTCGGCGGCGCGCCCGACCCGACGCCGGCGACGCTCGACCCCGACGAGTGGCCGCGGGCGATCTCCGGCGGGCCGGAGACGGTCTCGGGGCTGCTCGAACAGCTCGCGGACCGCGTCGGCGTCGACGAGGTGATGATCCAACACACGGTGCCGGACCACGAGGACGCGCTCGACTCCCACGCGCTGCTCGCGGAGGCGATGGATCTGAAGCCGCGAGCGTGACCGAGACGGAGCGACCGACCCCGGTCAGCGGTCGACGGGCGGATTGAGGAAGACGCCGTCGACGATCAGCAGACAACAGACCGCCGAAGCACCCGCGAGCGGCGGGATCCCGTCGCCCGTGTTCAGCGCCAGCGCGCCGTAGACCGCGACGAAGAGGAGGGGAAAGGCGAGCAACAAGAGGTCCGCGCGGTCGAGCGCGCCGGGGATCGCGGCGTGGAGTTCGACCGCCATGGCGTCACTCCACGTACCCCAGATCCCGGAGTCGCTGGCCGATCCGACGGGCCTCGGCCTCGCTGATCTCGTCGTCCGACTCCATTTCCTGGACGACGACGTGTTTCACGAACTCCTTGACCGAGCCGAACGGCTCCTCTTCGATGTACTCCTCGACGTCCGCGACGAACTCCTTGCGCAGCGAGATCGTCGTGTAGTCGCTCATTACCGTCGGCCACGCGCTCCTGCGTGAAAAATCTAATTACATCTAATTAAGCAGCGTTGCCGGTCGGGTACCGCGTTCGCGAGGTGTCTCGTCCGGAGTCACTCCACCCGGTCGCGAGCGGCGGCGATCAGCATCGGGAGCATTACGGTCGCGTCGCCGTAGACGGAGGCGTTGCGCGCGTCCTTCTCCAACTTCCCCCACGACCGCGCCTCTTCGAGCGTCGCCCCGGAGAGGCCGCCGGTCGCCTCCGGGTCCATCGTGATCTGGACGGCGTAGTCGTACGCCCGGGGCGTGACGAGCATCGTCTGGAGGGTGAAGTTCTTCGGGACCCCGCCGCCGACGAGCAGGCAGCCGGCGTCGTCGGCGTCGAAGGCGAGGTCGGTCAGCTCCGTCATGTCGGCGAGGGCGTCGAGCGTGAAGTCCGCGGTCTGGGCGTACATCCACGCCTGAAGCCCCAGTACGGAGTCTTGGACCGCCGGGCAGTAGATCGGCACGTCGCACTCGTAGGCGGCCGCGGCGACGCCCGGCCCCTCCGGCACGTCGTCGCGCTCGTTGACCGCGGCGTTCGCGCGGCCGAGTTCGCGCGTCAGGTCGGCGATGGAGACGGCGTCGGTGCCGTCCGCGTCCGGGTCGGCCTCCAGCGCCGGGAACACCTCCTCGCGGAGGTGACCCTCGAACTCCGCGAAGTGCTCCTGCGGGAGGTACACGTTGTAGATGCGGTCGACGCCCTCGTCGCGCAGCCCCTCGTCGTGTTCGCGGAGAGTCTTCTCCGGGTCGTGGGTGCGCCCGTGGTGGTGTTTCCCGCCGATAGCCTCGATTGCGTCGTGGGTGAGATTCGCTCCGGTGGTCACGAGGGCGTCGACGTAGCCGTCGCGGATGAGGTCGGCGACGATCCGGCGCATCCCCGCGGGCACCATCGCGCCCGCAAGCGAGAGGAACACGGTACAGTCCTCGTTCGCGAACATCTCCGCGAGCACGTCGCCCGCCTCGTTGACCGCGGCGGCCCCGATGCCCGCGTCGCCGTAGCCGTCGACGAGTTCGCTCACGGTCATCCCGGCGGTCGCGCGGGTGTGGCCCACCGGGTCCGCGTGGAACTCCTCGCGGTGCGGCCCGTCGTCGTGATCGTGGCCGCGATCGTCGTGGTCGTGGTCGCCTTCGGCCTCCATCTCGTGATCGTTCCCGCGGTCGCCTCCGGCGTCCCCGGCGTCGTCCCGCGTCTCGTCGTCGCTGTCAGTCATGGCTTCGGATGGGGCGGGCGCGCGTTTGAAACGACCGATCTATCGGCCGACCGAGCCGCCGCTCACCGGGGGGAACAGGGCCAGTTCGTCGCCGGTCTCCAGCGTCGCGTCGAGCCCCTCGTCGTGGCGGACGCTGCGTCCGTTTCGGAGGACGTTGATGTGGTCCGCGACGGTCCCGTCCTCGATGACGCGGTCCCGGAGGTCGGGGTGAGCGTCCAACAGCGCGTCGAGGGCGTCGCCGACCGTGTCGCCCGGCTCCGCGTCGACGGTCACGGTGCGGTCGCCCGCGATCTCCGCGAGGTCGGCGAACAGCTTCCACTCCATAAACGGATCCCCGCGCGGGCGACTCAAGAGCGTTGCGTCCCGTCGGAACGGAGACCGTCTTCGCCGCGGTCGTCGACGGCGTCGGCTTCGTCGTCGGACTCGCGGGGGTCGTCGCCGTCGACCGCCTCGTCTTCAGCGTCGTTCGGGGCGTCTTCGCCGCCGTCCGCGGACGCCGACTCGCCGTTCTCGGCGTCTCCGCGCGACGCCGCGGCCGTCTCGAAGCGTCGGATCGCGTCCGGGCGGCCGACGAGGTACACCAGGTCGCCGGCACCGAAGGCGTACGACTGCGGCGGGATCGGCTGGACAGACCCCTGCGACGGGCGGACCGCGGCGACGACGGCCCCGACGCCGCCGACGGTGCTGCCGTCGAGGTCGCTCCCGCCCGCGACGGTGACGGTGGCCATCGTCTCGTCGGCGTTCCGCAGCAGCGAGGCGAACTCGCGGTCCGCCTGCGGCTCGGCGGGGAGCGTCACGAGCCGGTAGCCGGTCTCGTCCGAGAGGCGCTCTGCGTCCGACTCGTCGAGTGCGACGGTGACGGCGTCGTTCGCGACGCCGCGCAGCTCCCCGGTAGCGACGCGTTCCGGCTCCGGGTCGTCGCGCCACAGTTGGACCGTGTCGCCGACTGTCGCGTTGTTCGGCGGGTCCGCCACGACCGCGACCGCCGCCGACCCCGGCGCGAGCGTCGGCCCGAGTCCGGCGGCGCGAGAGCCGACCGCGAAGTACTCGATCTCTCCGTCCGCGCCGAGGTCGACGTCGACGTAGCCGACGCCGTACTCCTCTTTGATCCGCGAGACGAGCCGCTCGCGGAGGGCCGTCTCCGAGAGCTTCCGCGGGAACAGCAGGGTTGTCTCCGCGAGTTCGGCCTTCTTGTCCGACGAGACGGGGTCGTACGTGTCCATGTCCGCGATCTCGTCGACCGGCGGGAGCGTCAGCGCCGTGAACCGCCCGACCGCGCGCACGATCCCGCTCAGCTCGCCCTCCAACTGCTTGGCCCCGGAGAGCGCGAACACGTCGACCGCGATCCGGTCACCCGCGTACCGGCCGACGGGGGCCATCACCCCGGCGACGCCGAGCGAGACGAGGTTGAATAACACGCTCTCGGGGGCCAACAGAGCCGGGTTGTCGCCGATCGCGACCGACCCGAGCGAGGTCGTGTTGAGGTACAAGGCGACGACGGCGACGCCCAGCAGTCCGGTCACCCCCTCGGGAATCTCCGATCGGAAGTACCAGCGGTAGGCCAGCGCCGCGCTCCCGGCGACGAGGGCGGCGACGACCGCGAACGTGACGAGCGTGACCGCGGCCTGCCATGGCCGAGCGAAGCCGACGCCGACGGCGGCCGCGACCGCCCGGTCGGCGGCGACGAGAGAGGCGATCGAGGGCGTCACGCGGCCACCTCCGCGAACCGGTCGAGGGCGTCGCGACTCCCGACGACGAACAGGTCGTCGCCCGCCGACAGCTGCTGTGACCCGCTTGGCGCAATCGTCCACGACTCGTGGCGGGCCGCGAGGACGGCCACGTCGTACGCCTCGCGGACCTCCGCCTCACCGATGGTGTGTCCGTCCAGCGGCCCGCCGGCGGCGACCGACACCTTTCGGAACCGCTTCCCGGTCCGCCGCAGCAGGGCCGTCAGCTCGTACTCGCGCCGGGTGCCGCGCGACAGCACCAGCACGCGCCCCCGGTCCGCCCGGAGGAGCGCCGCCGCCTCCGAGCGGTCGAGCGCGAGCGTCAGCCGTCCTTCGCCGCCGGTCGTCGTCGGCGCGGTCGCCGCCGGGGGAGCGGCCACCGATTCCCCGCCGCCGTCGGTCACGAGGTCCCCGTCCGGGTCCGGATCGTCGCCGCCGACCGGCGCGGCTTTCGCCGGCGCGCCGGCCCCCGGCTCCGGCTTCCCGCTCGATCGGGCTGCGAGGACGGTGCCCTCCGCGTCGAGATCCGGGGAGATCACGCGGACGACATCCCCGCGGGCGATCCCAGTCGGCACGAGCGCCGACACCGACACCGCGCGCTTCCCGGCCGGCACGCGCTTCGAGAGCGCCCCCGTCGGCGGCGCGGCGGACACCGTCGCCCGCGCCTGTTCGTCGATCCGGACCGACACGTCGGCGAGGTCGAACTCCGTCTGGAGTCGTTCGGTGAACCGGTTTTCCAGCTCCAAGAGCGGGAGGTCCGCCGGGAACGTCCAGTCGCCGTCGAGGATCGCCCGCCGGGTCTCGGCCGGTAGCGGGGGGTACCCCTCCATGTCGTTCACCTCGCCGGTCACCTCGACGGAGACCCGCCCGCGGCCGCCGACGAGTTCGATCACGTCGGTCGAGAGCGTCCGGTCGCGGAGCTGTTTGAGCGAGATCCGCTTGGGAACGCTGGCCCCGAGCCGGTCGCCCTGCGAGTGGGCGTACAGCGAGATCATCAACACGACGATGATCGCCGTGAGGATCGCCGGCGCGCGCTCCGACGACCGGATCGTCTCGTCGTTGAGCGCGAGCAGCCCGCCGTTAATGCCGGCGATAGCGAGCGACAACACGACCACCCCGAGCCCGGGGATCGTCACGTCCGTCACGTACTTGAACACGAACCCGAGGGTCCCGGCCACCAGCGCGGGGACGATTCCAGTGATGACACCGAGGTAGATCCCGAAGACGATCTCGATGGGCAGCGACATACGCGCTTCAACCGACGGGGCGGTTAAACGTGTGTCGACGGATGCCGACGCGGCGGGGGAGGCGGCGTCCGGAGCGTCACCGCCGGCGTCGGTCGGCCTCGCGGGGTTTAAGTGCGGTCTCGGCGACCCGGAGGTATGGAGCTGACCCGCGACTGGGTGACCGTTCGGGCGTCCGTCGCCCTGACGTTCGCGGTCGCGATACTGTCGATTCTCGCCGGGCTGGCACAGATCGGCGGGCTCGGCGTCTCGGGTCCGCTCGCTCCGTACGTCCCGGACGTCGTCCGCCAGACCGTCGGGTTCACGGGGACGATCACCGGGTTCACCATGCTCGCGAGCGGCTTCGCTTTGCGGAACGGCTACCGGGTCGGCTGGTACTCGACCGCCGTGTTGCTCCCGCTGACCGCGATCCAAGGACTGATGCAGGCGTCGGTGCTTTCCTTCCCGCTGGTGGCGCTGTCGCTGCTTTCGATGCCGGCGCTCCTCTACAACCGGGGGCGGTTCGACCGCCAGTTCCGGCCGTCGCCGACGCAGCTCGCCGCCGGGGCGGCGCTGGTCACGGCCATCTCGTACGGAACGGTCGGGTCGTACGCGCTCCGCGACCAGTTCAACGGGGTCGAGACCATCGTCGACGCGTTCTACTTCACCGTCGTCACCGCCTCGACGGTGGGGTACGGCGACGTGATCCCGGCGACCGGTCCCGACTCCGACATCGCACAGCTGTTCGTGCTCTCCTCGCTCGTGATGAACGTCGCCGCCTTCGCGGTGGCGCTCGGGGTCCTGTTGACCCCCGCTATCGAGGCGCAGCTCTCCAAGGCGCTCGGAAAGATGACTGAGAAACAGATCGACCTCCTCGACGACCACGTCCTCATCTTAGGCTACGGGGACCTGACGGAACCGATACTCGAAGAACTCGACGGACGGGGCGGAACCACCTACGCCGTGATCACGACCAACGAGGCCGCGGCCAGACGACTGGACGAGCGGTCCGTCCCCACGCTCACCGCGGACCCCAGCGACGTCGAACCGCTCGAACGCGCCCACATCGCGGACGCCCGCGCGGTCGTCGTCGCCACCGAGAACGACGCGCAGGACGCGCTGGCGATACTGACCGCGCGCCAGCTCAACCCCGGCGTGCGGATCGTCGCCGCCGCGACGCAACGCGAGAACGTCAACAAGCTCCGCCGGGCCGGCGCGGACCAAGTTATTTCGCCGTCGACGCTCGGCGGTCACATCCTCATCGACTGCGCGTTCGGGTCGAACAGCGACGAGGCGACGACCGACCTCTTGGGCGGTGCGCTCGACGGAGACGCGGACCGAGACGCGATGACCCGGGACGGCGACTGAGGCCTCTCAGCGGCTCCGGCGTCCCTTCGTCTGCCGGTAGTCCCGGCTCAACACGCTCTCGCGCATGTGATCGCGGAACGCGTCGGCCTCCGCGTCGGTCATCGTCGCCGGCTCCTTCATCGGCACCAGCTCGAATCCGCGCCCGCGGATCGTCGTCGCGTGTTCGGCGTCGACGTCGAACGAGTCCGGCCGGCGCGTCGTGTACTCGACCGCCAGTTCGCGGAGCGGGCGCTCGCCGACCGGGACGATGATCTGCGGGTTTATCATCCGGACCTCCGCGTTGAGGAACGGCTCGCAGGTGTCGACCTCTCGGTCCGTGGGGGCGCGGTCGGGGTGTCGACACCGCGTCAGGTTCGTGAAGAAGACGTTCTGAACGTCCGGCTCCGCGGCGTCCGGCTCCGAGCGAACGAAGCCGAGGTCGCCGAAGATCGACTGGACGCGTTCGCCGCCGCCGTCGCCGGTGAAGGGGACGCCGTTGCGCTCGGCGGCCGCGGTTGGGCCGGTACCGACCACGAGGAACTCGGCCCCCACGTCGCCGTAGCCGTGAACGACGCGGTCGCGGACGCCGCACAGCTCGTCGCAGTTCTCGCAGTCGGGATCCATCCCGAACGGGTTCTCGAACTCCGTCTGGTTCGCGTCCACGGTTGACGTGGACGCTCCGCGTCCCTAAACGCTCCGGCCGCGACGCTCGCGAGTCGAGCCGGCACGGCCGAGAGAAGGAGCGACCGCGTCAGTTCGGCACGTAACAGTCGCCGTCGCAGTCGACGAGCCCCTCGTTTCGGAGTGTCTTCAGGATGCTGTACAGGGAGAGCTTCTTCATCCCGAGCGAGTCGCCCATCTCCGAGACCGTGGCGTCGCCGTTCGTGGTCAGGTAGAGGTACACGAGCTTGGCGCGGGGCGACTGAAGTTCCGGGGGCAACGCGGCAGCCGCCGCGGACGCGGTTTCCGTCTCGATCATCTTGTTCGATCGGTTGGCTTCGACGATAATAAATCCCCTATTCAACGTTCGTCGAAACAATCTGAAGAGGATTGAGAGCGCGTCAAGACGCATATTTCGGCGAATCAGCCGAGACATCGTCGGTCGACGAACGGAGATTCGACGCGTATCGACGCGGGTTTTCGACCGTCGACGGATACGAGACCGTGAACGATCCGGATCGATCCCGTAGGACGGAGCGGGGGCCCGACGGGACGCCGCGGATCGGCGGTATCGCCGCTCGGATCAGTACGAGCGACTCTTCGGCTCGTACGTCTTGTTTTCGCCTTCGAGGACGACCGGCTTGTACCACAGCTCCGGCTCGCCGTCGTTCCACGAGATGAGCGTGTGTTTCAGCCAGTTCTCGTCTTTCCGCTCTTGGTGCTCCTTGCGCCAGTGCGCGCCGCGGAACTCCTCGCGGGCGAGCGCGCCCATCGTCAGCGCCTCCGCGATGTCGAGGATGTTCCGAGTCTCGATAGTGTGGATGAGGTCGGTGTTGAACGTCCGCGACGGGTCCGACACCGCGACGTCCTTGTACGCCTCGCGCGCCTCGTGGAGGTCGGCCAGCGTCTCCTCCAGCCGGCCCTCCTCGCGGAACACGTTGACGTTGGCCGTCATCGTCTCCTGAACCTTCGAGCGGATCTCGGCGTGGTTGCGCCCGTCGCGGGAGAGCAGCTCCTCGACGCGCTCCTGCGCGCGGTCGACAGCGCCGACGACGACGCTCTCGGCGTCGGTCGCCACCGCACCGCCGTCCGCCGCCGCCGTGTCCGACCTGCCCGTCTCGCCGACCGCGACGCCGAACTCGTAGTCGGCCGGCTCCCAGTCGGTGGAGCGGCCGGTCGTGACCTCGGCCTCGCCCATCTCCTCGCCCGCCGCGTGCCGGCCGGCGCGCTTCCCGAAGACGATGAGCTCCGGCAGCGCGTTGCCGCCGAGGCGGTTCGCGCCGTGGACCGACGCACAGGCGCACTCGCCGGCCGCGTACAGCCCGTCGATGACGGTCTCGCCGTGCTCGTTCGTCTCGATGCCGCCCATCGCGTAGTGCTGGCCGGGCTTGACCGGCATCGGCTCCGTGAGCCCGTCCGCGCCCTCGAAGTCCTCCGCGAGGTGGAGGATGTTCTCCAACCGGTCGAGGATGCGCTCCTCGCCTAAATGCCGCATGTCGAGGTGGACGTACTCGTCCTCGATGCCGCGGCCCTCGTTGACCTCGGTCAGCTCGGCGCGGGAGACGACGTCGCGGGAGGCGAGCTCGCCGTCGTTGTTTGCGTAGCCGTGTTCGAACATGAACCGCTCGCCGTCCTCGTTGTAGAGGATTCCGCCCTCGCCGCGGACGCCCTCGGAGATGAGGACGCCGGTCGACGGCAGCGTCGTCGGGTGGAACTGGATGAACTCCATGTCCTCCATCGGGACGCCGGCGCGGTACGCCATCGCGACACCGTCGCCGGTGTTGGCGACCGCGTTGGTGGTGTGATCGAACACCTGCCCCATCCCGCCGGTGGCGAGGATGACGCCGTTTCTCGCGCGGAAGCCGCTAACCTCACCGCTCTGGATGTCGTAGCCGACGACGCCGTGACAGGTCCGCTCGGCGGGGTCGTCCTCGTCGGTGACCGCGAGATCCATCACGTGCCACTCGTCGTACACCGTAATTCCGCGTTTGACCACCTGCTCGTACATCGTGTGGAGCATCTGGTGGCCCGTCTCCGCGCCGGCGTACGTCGTCCGCGGGAAGGAGAGCCCGCCGAACGGGCGCTGGGAGACGCGGCCGTCGTCCTCGCGGGAGAACGGCATCCCCCAGTGTTCGAGCCGGATGACCTCCTCGGGGCTCTCTTTACAGAGGGCCTCGACCGCCGGGGCGTCCCCGAGGTAGTCCGAGCCCTTCATCGTGTCGTACGCGTGGTCCTGCCAGGAGTCGGCGTCGCGTAACGCCGCGTTGATGCCGCCCTCCGCCGCGCCCGTGTGCGACCGGACGGGATGGAGCTTCGACACCATCGCCACGTCCGCACCCGCTTCCTGTGCCGCGATCGCCGCCCGGAGTCCCGCCCCGCCGGCCCCGACGACGACGACGTCGTGTTCGTACATTGTTGGTATGTAATTTCGTAGGTTCCGGAGTCCCTTGATACTGTCTGTCGGGACTACCAGAACTTCAGATTGTTTTTGACCGCTTCGCGCTTCAGCTCCTGAATGTGCTCGGTGAGGGGGATGTCCTTCGGGCACACCTCGGTACAGGAGAACTGCGTCTGACACCGCCAGACGCCGTGTTCCTGCTCGATGATCTCCAGCCGCTTCTGTTTGATCTCCTCGCCCTCGCGCTCGTCCATCGCGAACCGGTACGCCTTGTTGATCGCGGCGGGCCCGAGGTACTCGTTGTCGCCGGCGGCGATGTTACACGAGGACATACACGCGCCACACCAGATACAGCGCGTGGACATCTTGATCTTCTCGCGGTTCTCGCGGTCCTGTCGCTGCTCTTCGAGCTCGCCGTCCGGGAACTCGTTCGTCTGGAAGTACGGCTCGACGGCCTCCATCTGGTCGTAGAAGTGCTCCATGTCGACGACGAGGTCCTTGGTCACCTCGGCGTGCGGGAGCGGCTCGACGCGGACCGGCTGTTCGAGGTCCGAGATCTGCGTCTTACACGCCAGCTTCTGCCCGCCGTTGACGAACATCGCGTCGGAGCCGCACACCGCCTGCCGGCAGGAGTGGCGGAACGTGAGCGAGGAGTCGTACGTGTCGCGCGCGTACATCAGCGCGTCGAGGACGGTCATCCCCTTCGTGAACGGGACGTGGAAGGTGTCGAACCGCGGCTCCTGTTTCCCCTCGACCTGCGGGTCGTAGCGGAACACCTTCAGCTCGACCGTGCTCTCGTCGGCGGCGGCCTTCTCGGCCTCCTCCTCCTGTCGCTGCTCGCGGCGCTCGGCCGCGCGGCGGCGCTTCTCGGCGCGGCGCTCGTCGCCCTTCGAGGCGGGTTCGGCCGCCTCGGTCTCGGTTTCGGTCGATTCCTCGGTCTGTTTCGGAATTTGCGTGCTCATTGTCGGTTCAGTAGAGTCCGATGCCCGCCCACGCGTTCGCGGTGCGGATTCCCTGGACGATCAAGACGACGCTCGCGGCGACGAGCGTCCACTTGATCACGGTGCGTTTCGTGCCGGTGAGTCCCTGATTGATCAGGGCGTTGTACACGCCGTTGACCCCGTGGAACGTCGCGGTCACGAGGAACGTGATCATCAGCGAGTAGTAGCTCAGGCTCGTCATGCGGCCTTCGGTCGCGAGGAACGACACCTCGTCGGCGTGGTGGACGAAGTGGAGCAGGAAGAAGTGGAACGCCAACACGACCAGCAGGAACACGGCCGTGACCCGCTGAAGGAACCACATCCGACCGCCCTTCTGGAAGGAGGAGTAGCGCTCGGCCATCTCAGAACGCCCCCGCGATGAAGGTCGGCACGGACGCGACGGTGATCGCTCCCGTGAGGATCAGCGACGCGTAGAAGCTCTTGTCCTGTGCGTCCAACCCGATCCCGAGGTCGGTGAGCAGGAGTCGGGTCCCGTTGAGCATGTGGAAGACGGCGACGGCCAGCAGGCCGACTTCGAGGATGCGCACGAGCAGTAGTCCCTCAAGGGAGACGATGGTCTGCGTGTACACGTCGTTCCCCGCGGCGATTGCCGCTTCGGTCGCCCCGGCGGCCGGAATTCCCGTACTCAGCACGGCGATGTGCGTGAACAGGTACCCGATGAGCACCCATCCCGTGAACTTGTGGAAGATCCACGCCCACATCCCCGCCTCGAACTCCCGCCAGCGGCCGAAGTCCTCGATGAGGCCTCGATTGTACGACTGACTCATACCTAACGGTTCTGAACCGGTGTCGTATAGTAGTTACTAACACGGCGGCGCTCGCTCCCGGATACCGGAACGCGACCGGGTCGGAAAATTGGGGATTAAACAGCCTATAACGCCGAATATCCGGCACCGCCACACCGGAACCCCGGTCGCCGTCGCGTCGATACGCCCCACCGTGACACCGCGTTTCACGCTGCGCCGGGTCGCGGAAGCCTTTTATGTACCAACGCCGCTTATTCGGTCGCAATGGCGAAAGGCGAAGTCGATTTCTTCAACGACACTGGCGGCTACGGTTTCATTTCAACTGACGACGCGGACGAGGACGTGTTCTTCCACATGGAGGACGTCGGCGGCCCGGACCTCGAAGAGGGTCAGGAAGTCGAGTTCGACATCGAGGAGGCGGACAAGGGTCCGCGCGCGACGAACGTCACCCGTCTGTAAGTCGGCGACGACACCGAGGCGAATCGGCTTTTCGACCGTTTTCGACCCGCGAGCGACAGCGCCGGGCGCTCGGTCGCCAAACGGCGTTCGGTCGCCAAACGGCGGGAGCCTCCCGACCGGCGCGGTTCCGGCGGGAACGGTCCCGACCGATAGGGATTTACCGCTCGTTGACTGACCGGTCAGTCAATGAGCGATGCGCCGAGCGCGGCGGAAGAGATCATGGACGGGGTGTACAGCGCCCTCCGCGCCCACGGCTACGCCGACCTGACGATGCAGGACATCGCCGACGAGTGTTCGAAGAGCAAGTCGCTGCTCCACTACCACTACGACACGAAGGAGGACCTGCTCGTCGCCTTCCTGGAGTACATCGTCTCCGACTCCGAAGAGCGGATCGCGGCCCGCGCCGACGACCCGCCGGTCGAGCGACTGGTCCAGTTCATCGGGTGGTTCGTCTTCGCCCCCGACGAGACCGACCGCGAGGCGTTTCACATCGCGCTGCTTGAACTGCGGACGCAGGGACCGTTCAACGAACGGATCCGCGAGCAGCTGGCGCGTAGCGACCGACTGCTCCGGGGGACCGTCGCCGACATCCTCGCGGACGGCATCGAGGCGGGCGTCTTCCGCGAGGTCGACGTCGAGGAGACGGCGGCGATGATCGTGGCGACCCTCGACGGCGCGCGGACGCGACAGATCACCCTCGCCGGCTCCGTCCGGGGTGACGAGGACGGCGGCTACACCCGCACCGTCGCGGAGGCGACGCTCCGGCGGATCGTCGAGCCGCTGCTGGCGGAGGATACGGAGCTACCGCCGCTCGACGCGGCGATCGAGGCGCTCCGGCGAGATCCGGACGCGGACGGGGCCGCGGACGAGACCGCTGACGACGCCGAATGACTCGGTTCGGATTCGAGCGGCCGCCGCCGGTGCTGCTCGCGGTGATCGCGAGCACGTTCTTCGTCGGCTTCGGCGGCGGCGTCGTCTTCCCGATTTTGCCGAACCTCGGCGCAGTCCTCGGGATCTCGGCGTTCATGGTCGGCGTGATCCTCTCCGCGAACCGGTGGGTCCGGCTTGTCGCGAACGCGCCCGCCGGCGCGCTCGTCGACCGATACGGGACGCGAACGCCGTTCGTCGTCGGACTGTTCGTCGAGGGGGTCGCCACCCTCGGCTACGTCGTCGCGCTCGCGATGCCGTCCGCCGAGTCGCTCCGTCCCGTCGCGGCCTCGCTGCCGACGCTCGCGGCCGGCCCGCTCGTCGTCGGCCCGGAGGGATGGTTCGGCGCGATCGGGGTCGCCGTCGCGCCCGAGACGTGGTTCCTGCTCGCGCGGATCCTCTGGGGGCTCGGCTCCGCGGCGGTGTTCGCGACCGCCTACACCATCGCGGCCGACCTCTCCGACGGCGGCTCGCGGGGGACGAACATGGGGATCGTCCGCGGCGGGATCACGATGGGGTTCCCGGCCGGGCTCGTGCTCGGCGGCGTCGTCTCCGCGGTCGCGGGCAACGCCGCGGCGTTCGTCGTCGCCGCCGCGTTCGCGCTCACCGCGAGCGTCGTCGCGTACCGCTACGTCCCGGAGACCCACGTCACGGGCGACCGCTCCGGGGATTCGATCAAGCCGTGGGAGGTCGACACCGCCGTCCCCGCGGTGACGGTCGGCTTAGTCAACTTCGGGCTGATGTTCGCGTACATCGGCGCGCTGTTCTCCACGCTCGTCTTGTTCCTCGGGGAGAACGACATCTCGCTGTTCGGGCTCGCGCCGCAGGGGACCTCCGGGTTGTTCATGGCCGGCACGGTCCTGTCGGCCGCGTTCTTCATGCTCGTGGGGGGACGGGTCTCCGACACCCGGAACTCCCGGACGCCGATCCTGTTGACGTTCCTCGCCGTCTCGTTCGTCGGGTTCCTGCTGCTCGCCCGGGCCGGCTCAGTCCTCTCCTTGGGCCTCGCCTGCGTCTTCATCGGTGCCGGACAAGGGGGAACGAGCGGCCCGATGATGGCCCTGCTCGCGGACCTCACCCCGGACGAGCGGATGGGCCGCGCCTCGGGGACGAACAACGTCCTCGGCGACGTGGGCGGGGGACTCGGGCCGATGGTGTCGCTCCCGCTGATCGAGGCGGTCGGGTTCGCGCCCATCTACGCCGCCTGCGCGGTGCTCCCGCTCGCCGCGGGGGCCGTCCTCCTCGTCGGGGTGCGCCGGGAGACCGGAACCTTCCTCCCCGGACACGCGACCGGCGAAACGGGCCCGAGCGAGCGGTCGAACGCCGCGGACTCGTAGTTGACGGCGCTCCGCGAATTCCGATGCGGTCACTCATAAACCAACCAGCCGCCGGCGCGCCTCCGAGCGGCCGCCCCCGGCGGCCGCGAGGAGTCCGCGAGGGAGTCGGTGGTCCGGAGCAACGCGGAGGACCACCGACAGGGCGAGAGGGAAGCTCTCGCTTACAACCGGCGCGTAGCGCCGGTGACGAGGTTGGGGAGGCGTGAGGCTGTGGTGCTGTGCGGGGCGGGAATCGAAGGGGCAGCCGTGAGGACGAAGCACGCCGCAGCAAGCACTGGAAGGAGCGAGCGAAGCGAGCGACTGAAGCGCGCAGCAAGGCGCGCGAGTCCCGCGAGCGAAAGCGAGCGGGACCACGAAAGACGCAGCGCCGAGCGAAGCGAGGCGACCGTCTTTCGGAGGTCCTCACGGCTGGGGCTTCGACGGTGTTCGTGGTCGAAGTCGGAACCGGTGTCATTCGTTTACGATCACGGCTGGATCGACGCACCCCACCAAACGGATCGATCACCGTGTCACGGCCAGTATCGTAAGTATGCGAACCGCTGACTCCCCCTACCCGAAAGAACAACCGTTAAAAGTCGCCGACGGGTTCGTACGGACATGGCTGGAACTATCGAAGCGCTCGTCCCCGGCGGGCAGGCCACCCCCGGCCCGCCGCTCGGTCCCGAGCTCGGACCGACGCCGGTGGACGTTCAGGACGTCGTCGCGCAGATCAACGACGAGACCGCCGCGTTCGACGGCATGGAAGTGCCCGTCACCGTCGAGTACGACGACGACGGCTCCTTCACCATCGAGGTCGGCGTGCCGCCCACGGCGGAACTCATCAAGGACGAAGCCGGCTTCGAGACCGGCTCCGGTGAGCCGCAGGAGAACTTCGTCGCGGACATGTCCATCGAACAGGTGAAGACGGTCGCCGAGCAGAAGTCGAGCGACCTGCTCGCGTACGACACGAAGGCCGCCGCCAAGGAGGTCGGCGGCACCTGCGCCTCCCTCGGCGTCACCATCGAGGGCGAGGACGCCCGGACGTTCGACGACCGCGTCGACGCCGGCGACTACGACGACGTCCTCGACGAGTAGCGCTCCGCTACCGTCCCGCGGCCTCATTTTCGATGGCGAGTTTCTCGGATGACGCGGAGTCGAATCCCCGTTTTCGTTCGACCTCCGCGTATCGAGCGCGAAGGTTGAGACGCCGAGTGGGATAGTTTATGTCAGTACGCATGGATTTATGTCAGTACACGGGTGTTGTCGGGTATGGCCGGGGAGGGAGACGCGGTGGCGGCCGACAGGAGTGCCGATCGGGACCGGGCCGCTATCGACGACGTTGAGCTGGACGACGACGTTGAGCCCGACGACGACACCGACGCGTTCGACGAGGATCTCTGGCTGGATCGGATCTCCCGGAAGCTGGGGATGGGATGGCTATCAGACATGCTACCGGGGAATATCCCGCCCTCGTATCTCTACGCCGTTGTGACTATCACGACGCTCGAACTGGTGGTCGGTGCGTACTCGTACGCGATGGGGGAGCCGATCATCTACCTCCAGAATCCGTTCTTTGTGTTTCAGCCGATCGCGTTGCTCGCGGCGGTGTACGGCTCGCGCTCGCTCCGTCGACGCTACTACCACGTGATGAAGGAGATGCGGATCGACGACCGGGTCGACGAGTCCGAGCGGCTGACGGACATCATCCCGTCGTGGCTCCCGTGGACGGTGTTCCTGTCAGCGCTGGCCATAAACTACATCCGGATGTTCGCTCTCGGCGGACCCATCACCATCTACCGAGAGATGAACCTCGCGGCGGTGATCGGCTGGACGGTCTCGAATCCGGTCTGGGCGTCGATCGCCACGCAGTTCTTTGCGGTCTACCTCTCGGTCGAACTCATCGCACCGCGGCGTCTCCGGAACTCTGACGTCGGGATCGATTTCCTCGACCCGGAAGGGCTCGGCGGGCTCCGGCCGATCGGTGAACTGATCAAACACGCGTACTACTACGTTGTCGCCGGGCTGATCGCGTTCGCGCTCCTTCTCTACGGACCAGCAATTATTGGGATCGAGATGGAACGGACGGCGGCGACGAACATCGTTTTCACGGCGATTTGGGCCGGATCGATCGCCACGGTGGGATACGCGGTCTTCACGCTTCACCGGTTCATGCGCGACGAGAAGCGACACGAACTCCGTCGACTGAAGTCGATCGAGCAGCGGCTCGTCGAGAACCGGTGGGACATCAAACGCTACGTGGTCTCGGGAGAGGACCGAGACACGGTCGAGGAACTCCGACGGCGGATGGAGATGGTGAGCTCGACGAACGAGTATCCGGCGACGTTCAGCATCTGGTCGCAGCTGCTTCTCAGCATCATCATTCCGAAGGCCACCCAACTACTCGTTGCAAGAATATAGCGACGCGAGTCGAGCGCCGTCCTACGCAAGTCGAGCGCCGTCCTGCCGGTCGACACTCGGGAAACGGTACGACGGTCGATTCCGACTGTTTCGACGGCCGCCGAGCCGCCGGGCTATCGTTCTGTCACACCGCGGGGCGCTCCGCGGGTTCGGGCTCGGTCTCGTCAAGCGCGATCGGACGCACGTCGGCCCACGTCCAGCCGATGATCGCGGCCGCAGCGACGAGCGCGTAGAACTGGACGAAGACGCCGGCGATCGTACCGAGGACCGGCACCACGGAGAGGACCCCGATCGCGAGTGCGCCGGCGAGGACGACAACGGCCGCGGTGAGCCAGCCGGTCGCGTACGCGCGCTTGGTGACGACGCCCCAGAGGGTCGTCACGGCGAAGCCGTCGCCGACCTTCCCCGATTCCGCGACGGCGGCGACGGCCGCCGGCGTGACGTACAGTCCCGCGAGCGAGAGGGCGAACCCGACGAGTCCGAGTGCCAGCACGAGGATGCCCACGACGGCGGCTCCGAGGAACGTACCACCGCCGCCCGCGCCGCCACCGGGCACCACGACGAACGTCCCGAGGGCGACCACCGCCGCGACCGCGACGACCGCGAGCGGAACGAGCGAGTAGACGAACGTGACGGCGAACGTCTTCAGACCGTCGACGAGGAGGTCGCCCCACGCCTCGAAGACCGGCGGCTCGTCGTCGCCGTCGGCGGTCCCCCGGACGACGCGAGCGACGTAGCCGAACACGAGAAACGAGGGAATGACGAGCGGACTCGCGAGCAGGAGGAGTCCGCCGATAACGGTCGTGACGACGGCGTCGTCGCCGTCGCGAAGGTAGTTGAGAGACGATTCTATCATGATGTATCACCCCTTCAGACGCGCGCTGAGGTATTAAGCTAGTACGGCGACGGGCCGCAATCGCGACGCCGGGTCGTGCGGCGCGCGAGCAACCGCGTAGATGGAGGGTTCTGGACTCCGCAACTTGGATTTCGTGACGGATTCGAGGGCCCCGTAACGGACTCGGAGGCTTCGCGGCGGATTCAGAGGCTCCGCGGCGAACTCGGAGGACCGCAGATTTATGCCGCGGACGCGCCGAGCCGCTGGCATGCCGGATCTCAACCCCGTCGCGAAGCGGATCCACAACGTCCAGCCCCGGCCGGTGCGACTCGAACTCGACTCCGGCGAGACCGGCGTCTACGAGTTCTCCTCGACAGAGTTCTTCCAGCGTGAGTTCCGCGGCGAGGGCGTCCGGGTCGACGCCGACGGCGACGCCGACTTCCGGCTGATAAGCTCCGAGGACTACGAGCAGATTCTGCTCGGCCGGTCCGAACCCGACGAGGAGGGCTGGTCGATGGTCGGCGAGGTGGTCGCGGCCGAGCGCGCCGAGGAGTGACCGCCGGCGCTCGCCGGAGGCCGCCGACGTTCACCTAACGACGGTGACGGGCACTTCGGCGCGGCGGACCACGCCCTCCGCGACGCTACCGAGGAGGACCCGAGAGAGTCCGGTTCGACCCTGACTCGCCAACACGACGTGGTCGAACGGTTCGCCGGATCCCTCGTCCTCGCCGACCGCCGCCTCGCCGCCCGCTACGTCGAGGATCGTCCGCTTCGGGCGTCCGACCTCCAGTCTCGTCGCGACCGGGCGGTCGACCGCTCCCGTCGCCTCGGCGAGGATCCGCTCGCCGCGCCCTTTGGCGCTTTCGTACCACTGATCGGAGGCCCCCGGGAAGCCGCCGTCGGCCCCCGTCGCCGAGTCCGCCGGGTTGATCACGTGGAGGGCCGTGAGGTCGGCGTCGGGCCACTCCTCGGCGGCGAACCGTAGCGCCTCAGTCGCCTCCGCGGAGCCGTCGATCGCAACGAGGATACGCTTGGACATACGCGAGGGTTCGCTCGCTCGGATTAAAAACCACCGCGCCGGCTCCGATACGGCGACAATCCGGCTCGGGAGGCGACGAGAGGGAACCGCTCGGCGGGAGAGAGGGCGCGTCGTCAGCGTATTCGAGGCGGAGCCTCCGGCCTCAAGGAGCGAGCGGAGCGAGTGAGTAGGCCGGAGAGGAAGCCGACAATCCCGCCACATCCCACGAACTGTTGCCGTCCTTTCTCCCCAACGTTGATAAATCACCGGGTACACATCTGACGTATGGAAGTGCGGCGAACTGTCCCGGTCAAACTCGACGTAAACAGCGACGACGCCGCACTTCTGCGCGAAACAGTAGACGAGTTTCTGTGGGCCGCCAACTACGTCGTAGACCACGCTTGGCAGGGCGAATATAAGACGGCCAGCAAGGCTCAATTGCAGGAGGAAACCTACGACGAGGTACGCAATCAGACACGCTTACACGCGAACCTCGTCCAGAACGCCCGCAACAAGGCCGCCGACGCCGTACAGAGCGTCGTCGCCCGCTGGAAACAGGGCGAGTACGCGGGCAAACCGCACTTCTCGACCCCGACCGCTGTGTACGACAAGCGGTGTGCGACCTTCCACGACGAGTACGTGTCGCTGGCAACCGTGGACGGACGCATCGAAGTTGACTACGTACTCCCTGACCCGGAGCGGGACACGCCTCACAGTCGGTATCTCGACCATAACGACTACGAGGTGACGGGCGCGGAACTCCACCACAAGGGGGGCGAGTGGTTCCTTCATCTCCGAACAAAGGCGGATTTGGAGTCTGACACGCCGGAACAGGCAACGACCGGGCACAGCACAGTCCTCGGCGTTGACCTCGGCGTGAACCAACTTGCGGTCACTTCGACAGGCACATTTTGGAGCGGCGACGAGTTCGACCACTGGCGGCGCGAGTACGAGAAGCGGCGGGCATCACTCCAACAGTGCGGAAGTCGTCACGCCCACGAGAACATACAGGCAGTCGGGCGGAAGGAGACGGGGCGGTTCAAGATGACACTCCACGGGATTGCCAACGGCATCATTGAGGAAGCCGCCGAGAACGGGTGTACGGTTATCGTTTTTGAGGAGTTGACTGGCATCCGTGACAGAGTTCCCGAAGCGGCGTGGGGGCACAAGTGGGCCTTCGAGCGGCTGTACGAGTACGTTGAGTACAAGGCCGAACCACGCGGTATTACGGTTGGACGAGTGGAGCCGGAGAACACGTCTCGTCGGTGTTCAACGTGTGGCTTCACGCACCCAGACAACCGCAACGGTGAGGAGTTTGAGTGCCTGAAGTGCAACTACAAAAACCACGCCGACTACAACGCGGCGAAGAACATCGGTCTGCGGTATCTCCGCCGTAACCAAACTGGGGACGGCGGAGGCGCACCCGTAGGCGTGCGCTTGAATCGCGGGATGTTGAACGCGAACGGAGAATTTGAACCTCCTGCCGGACATTCCGGCCAGAGCGGGAGTCCACGCGAAAGCCCCACCCTCAACGAAGCGAACGGCGAAGCCGTGAGCGAGTAGGGTGGGGTAGTTTACTCGTGTCGCGTCACGCACTCGGAGAGGCCGATCAGCTCGACCGGCTCGGAGTTGTCCGGCGAGTAGACGACCATCTGTCCCTTCTCCATGTACGGGACCTTCCCGGCGAGGTTCGAGGGGATGTTGACGCTCGATATCGCGTCCTCGTCGCCGAGGTTCAACACGACCTTCGTGTTCACCTGTTTGAACACCGACTCGGCGACGTCCTGCGGGTCCTGCGTGATGAGAAACAGCCCGAGCCGCTCCTTGCGGCCCTGCTTCGCCGCCTCCGTGAACTTCTGGACGACCTTCTGTGCCTGGACGTTGTCGGCGTCGGCGAGGAAGTTGTGCGCCTCGTCCATCCCGACCAAGAGCGGCGTCTCCTTTATCCGGTCGCTCGCCGGGTCGTTCGAGAGCTTGTCGTCGATGAGCAGCCCCGCGACCGCGAGGACGACGATCTCCTTCTGCCGGGAGGTCGGCAGGTGGTAGGTGGGGACGACCGAGAGGCCACCGGGACGCACGAGGGTGTGGTCGAGTTCGGTGATCGGCTTCGCGTCCTGGTCGAAGACGCCGCTCGGGACGCCGCGGACGCGGCGCTTGACGGCGTCGAACGTCGCCTCGTGGACCCGACCGCTCTCGTGAAGCTCCTCTTTGAGCGCCGGGTCGTCGAGGTACGAGAGGAACTGGCTGTACGTTCCCGAGTCGCCGTAGTTGTCGAAAAAGCGGTTGAGAAGCGTCAACAGCGCGGGGTACTGGTTGTCGTTGAGTCCGGACCCGGCGACCAGCCACGGCATGTCCCGTGCCAGCGAGAAGGGGATCGTAAACTCGACGCGCTCGGCGCGGTGGCCCTCGCCGGGGTACGTCGCGTTCGCGGCCCGGGGAACGAGGGCGACGGTGTCGTCGTGACCGCCGTGGGCGATCCCCTCGCGCTCCAGCCGTCGCGCGAACGCGTCGTCGAGGTCGGGGTTGTCGTCGTGCATCTGCGCGTACTCGTCTTGCGGATCGAACTGGACCACCGCCATCCGCGACTCGCGGCCGTCACCCATCGGGTACGTGCGGTCCGAATCGAGGTACTGCCGGAGGACGTTCTTCGAGGCGTGGGTCTTCCCCGACCCCGTGCCGCCGGCGACGAGCGTGTGCCGGAACGCGAGCGGGTCGCCGTCGGCGTAGTCGTCCTTCACTCGGTAGTCGACGGTGGGAGGCTCCGCCGCGGTCCGCACCTTCTCGCCGCCGACCGAGAGGTGGCCGAGGAAGACGCCGTCGTCGGGGATCTTCAGCCCGGTCTTGATCTCGGCGTCGTCCGCGGCCTCCTCGGCGACCGCGCCGGGTTTGGGGACCCGGTCGGTCATCCGGCGTTTCATGTCGTCGCCCTCCCCGTACACGACCGACATCGGCTCCAGGTCGGCGACGAACTTGTAGTCGCGCTCGGCGAACTCGTCGCGGCGCATCTGCCGGCGGGCGTGGATCTCGGTCGCGTCGTCCGACTGGAACTCCTGTGCGTACTCCAAGCCGGTGATCCGGCAGAACAGGCGCTCGCCGTCCGGGTACGGGATCAGGAGGTACTTCCCGAGCCGCACCGCCTCGCGGTTGTCCGTCGTGACGAACGCCTTCAGCGACGTCTCGTCCTCCTCCTCCGCGATGCGGAGCCCCTGCGACACCGACACGACGCCGAGCCCCGCGTCGCTGCCCGCGGGCGTGGCGTCGTAGGCGGCGAAGTCGTCGTCCTCGCGGTCGCCGGACGGATCGCCCCCCCGCGTCCCGGAGTCGACCGCGCTCCCGCCGTCGACCGCAGACTCGGGACCGACCTCGGACTCGCCCCTGCTCTCGGCGTCGGCGACCTCGTCCGGAGCGGCGGCGTCGTCGCCCTCGGCCGCGGCGTCACCCTCGCCGTCACCGTCTCCGGTGTACTCGGTGAAATCCTCCAGCGTCATGGCGTATCCACCGGTCGCCGGGCCGAAAGCGTTTGCCCTCGTGTCGCAGCGGCCGTCTCTGGGCTCGGTGTCCAGATGAGGATTTCAACAGAGCCGGAGGACAGGCACTTAAACGCGTCTTGACAGAGATCACCGAGACCAGACCTTTTTATTCGTTGCCAAATTCTCCTAGTTTATGAATAGGCGGAATGTCTTACAGTTTTTCGGGGTATCCAGTGCGGCAGCGTTGGCCGGCTGCGGAGACTCCTCTACTGTAGATAATGAATCCTCTAACGGAGATAGTGAATCTTCGAACGTAGCCAGTGAACGGATCGTGATTAGAGACATCGAATGGGATTGGGGCGACGATGGCTTAGATCAGGTTACGATTGTGGTGGTGAACAAAGGAGAGTACCCCGTTCAACTCGAAAGAGCAGAATTCACGCTAGAATCTCCTGACACAGATTTATCGAGAAGTCTCAACACTACTCTTAGCCCCGGTACCGCGGATAAAATTGCGATCTCATCATCTCAGAGTATAAAAGTGGAAAACTTGGGAACACAGATCGGGACGGCAACCGTTGAGACAGACATCGGGACGGTGAGTGAGAGCTTCCCGTATGATCCAGGTCTCCCAGCTTTACTAACATTCGTATCGTTGAGACCGAGCTGGGACGGAAACACAATAACCGATGCTACTTTTCGTGTTGGAAATCTGGGCGAATTACTGACTAGTGTCCAGATCTCGGCAACCGCCAACGGTGAAGAGGTAGCGACGGCTCCGACTGAGAAGATCTATCCGGGCACAGGCCGGAGTCTAGTGGTTAGCGATCCGGAATCGCTACAAACGGCTACTTCTGGTGAAGATGCGGAGCTTGAATTCACCGCAGACTCGCCGGCAGGGCAGGCTGCCGGAATAATATCGCAGCAGATCACCGATACTGACCTCTCGGTCGACTCGATGTCGTCCGGGTGGGCGAACGGACAGTTCGTCGAACTGCTGGCAACGCTTAGCGTCAACGCAGATACTGATCTCAGCCCCTCGGCCCAGATAACGATCGACGATAACAAAATTAAGAATGGAAGTTTCACGATCCAAGCGAACGAGAGGCTTGAGGATCTACCGTTCTATGACGAAGCATCGTCTCTTGGCCGGCAAGCTATTGAGCCTGACCCGTATGAAATTCGGACCGGCGGAACACACGAGGTGGTCTTGAATCTGGAGCTAGAAGACGGGTCAATCTCGGCGTCTCATTCGAAGGAATTCGACGGGCTGGATACTGTCTTCTCAGATATCGAAGCGTCGTTTTCCAGCCCCGGCAACGGCACAGACGATGTCGAACTCTCTGAGGTGAAGTTCGGTGTGCGAAACGATGGGGACGTAGTTCTGCGCTATGACTCGATAGAAATCGGGATCGGAGATCCCTCACGCACGGACGAACTGACTTCCAGTAAGGGGTTACTTCCGGGTTCATCGGAGCAAGAACACGTGAGATTGAGCAACGGAATAGCGGTGTCACCGGGCGAAAAAGAGCTCACGATTTCGCTGTTGTACAAAGGTGACGAGATTGAACGTACGACGACCACGGTAACAGCATAATCGGAGAATCAGTACGACGAATACGACCTCGGTAGGCGGGAGTTGGCGGCAACGACAGCCCTGAGGTAGGACAGTCTTCATGTCGAAAAATCGCAGATATCGCTGGGGCCGTGGCGGTATTCGACCGAAGCGAAATTCGCGATCTGTTACGACTGTCCGAGTGTGCGATTTCATCGCGGAATCGGTGTTGCGGCAGAATATCTGACTCCTTGAGAAGTTCGCGTGGAACGGCTCATCCGAACAGTATCTCCCAGCACACCGCCCTTATCCGGCTCGACCCCTTACTTGTGGCATGATACTCGTTCGCGGCAGCGGCGGCGGCACGGACCTCACCGGCACGGTGTTCGAGCGCGGCGAGGAGCCGCCCGCGTACAAGGGCGCGCCGAACGAGGACGCGCCGTACGTCTGGGTGTGCGACGCCTTCTACGAGGTCGAGAGCGGCGGCTCGCCGCTCGTCGTCGACGGCGAGGAGATCCGGGTCGCCTTCGAGGAGCCGATGCCCCGCGGGTTCGACACCCGCGATCAGGCGGTCGAGGCCGCCCGCGACCACGTCCGCACGCAGTTCGCCCGGATCGGCGTCGACCCCGCCGACGTCGAGGTCGAAGTGAGCGCGGCGGACCCGGCCTGAAACCCAGTAGCGATTCGGCTGACGCCGGTCAAGGGCTTCGACCGCTGTCGGCCCGGGCGCGACCCCGCCGTCCTCGTGGTTTTTCCCGTTCCGCCTCGGTACGGGAGGTATGCCCGACCCACCGGAGGACTTCGACCCCGAGTCGCGGGAGGAGCGCGAGGTCGCGGCCGAGGCCGCGAGCGACCGGTCCGACTTCCTCTCGCTGATGGGCCACACGTACCGCGGCGAGCTCGGGCGGACCAGCTCGTGGCGGACGCGAATCGACCGGACGACCAACTGGGCCGTCGTGGTGACGGCATCGCTCCTGACGTGGACCTTCTCGAACGAGTCGCGGCCGCACTACGTGCTGCTCATCGGACTCGTCATGCTCAGCGTCTTCCTCGGGATCGAGACCCGCCGGTACCGGACCTTCGACGTCTGGCGGTCGCGCGTGCGGCTCTTGGAGGAGAACGTGTTCGCGAACGCGCTCGACCCCGAGGGCGTCGAGCAGTCGAACTGGCGGGAGCTGCTGAGCGAGGACCTCCGCGAGCCGACGATCAAGATGCCGGGCGTCGAGGCGGTCTCTCGGCGGCTCCGCCGGGTGTACGCCCCGCTCTTTTCCGTCCTGATCGCCGCGTGGGTCGTCAGGCTCACGGTGTTCACGCCGCCGGGAAGCGGCGTCGTCGCGACCGCGGCGGTCGGTGCGATCCCGGGCGCGTTCGTGCTCGCGCTCGTCACCTGTTTCTACGTCGTCGTCCTCGGACTGACGCTTCGCCGGGCCCCGCGGCAGGCCAAAGGCGAGATGGGGACGGCCGAGGACGCCGACGAGTGGAAGTGAGCCGGCCGGGCCGCCGGTACCCGCAACCCCTTTTCGGTCTCGGCCCAACCACGTCGTATGACCGAGCTACCGGACCGCGTCGTGGGCGACGCGCGGACGAGCGACTTCGGGTGGAGCCTCCTCACGGACCTGACCGACATCGGTAATCGGATGGCCGGATCGGCCGGCGAGCGGCGCGGCGCTGAGCGTGTCGTCGAGGCGTTCGAGGCGGCCGGGCTGCGGAACGCCGGCCTCGACGAGTTCGAGATCCCCGGCTGGTGGCGCGGCGAGTCGTCGCTGTCGGTGTCGGGGGCGGTCGACCGCCACCACGAACGTTCCCACGAGGTGATCGCGCTTCCGGGCACGCCGAGCGGGGAGGTGACGGCCCCGCTGGTCGACGTCGGCGACGGCACGGACGAGGAGTTCGCGGCCGCGGGCGACGCGCTGGAGGGCGCGGTCGCGATGGCCTCCTCGCGCACGCCGGAGAGCCACGACCGGTGGATCCACCGGATGGAGAAGTACGTCGCGGCCGCCGAGCGCGGCGCGGTCGGGTTCGTCTTTCGAAACCACATCGAGGGAGCGCTCCCGCCGACCGGCGAGATCGGCTACCACAACCGCCCCGGACCGATCCCCGCGGTGGGCGTCTCGAAGGAGGTCGGCGACCGGCTCTCGCGGCTCGCGGTGGGAGCGGGGAAGGGAGGCGGGGTGGGCTCGGAAGGCGACGACGGGCCGACCGTCTCGCTCGACGTCGACTGCCGGAACGAGCCGACGACCTCGGTGAACGCGGTCGCGGAGGTCGGGCCGGACACCGACGAGGCGGTGTACCTCACCGCGCACGTCGACGCCCACGACGTGAGCGACGGGGCAAACGACAACGGCGCGGGGTCGGCACTCGTCGCGGAGGTCGGCCGCCTGCTCGCGAGCGTCGAGGACGACCTCGACACGCGGGTGCGTCTCGTCACGTTCGGCTCCGAGGAGATCGGCCTGTGGGGCGCGTACCACGCCGCCGAGACCACGCCCCGGGAGGAGATCGCCTGCGTCGTCAACCTCGACGGGGCGTGTAGCTCGCGGAACCTCCGCGTGGGGACGAACGGGTTCGACGGGATGCGGTCGGTGTTCGAGGCGGTCGTGGACGCGTTCGATGCACCGCTCGCGACCGGTGAGACGATCTCACCCCACGGCGACCAGTGGGCGTTCGTTCAGGAGGGCATTCCGGCCGTGATGGTCTCGACGACGAGCGACCAGTCCGGTCGCGGCTGGGGCCACACCCACGCCGACACGCTCGACAAGCTCGACTCGCGGGACCTCGGCGAGGTGGCGACGCTCGTCGCGGCGTCCGTCTATCGGTTCGCGACGGGAGAAGTCGAGGCGGCCCACCGGTCGCGGGAGTCGATCCGCGACGCCATCGACGAGGGGTACGTCGAGGAGCTGAAGACCGGCGGACGGTGGCCCTACGAGGGGTGAGCAGGCACGAAAGGAGGTTCGGCGCGCGCGGCGGCTCGGGGACGGTTCCCCGCCCGTCGGACGGCCGACTCACTCCTTCTCAGAGCAGTCGGAGACGCCGAGCGGGAGGCTCTCCGGGGAGTCCGAGTCCGCGTCAAGGCCGGCGTACGCGTCGTCGATGAGCCGGGCCAGCTGCGTCTCGGGACTCACGCCGCGGGCGGCGGCGAGAGCCGCGAGCCGCTCGTACTGCTCGTCCGGCACGGAGACGGTTCCGTCGTCCATACGCGGCGCTCTGTCCCGAAGCTACAAAAGCGTTGTTCGGGGGGAGGTGGCGGCGGGTCCGCGATTCGCGACGGATTCACGATTCACGACGAGTCCAATCGGTCCGCCTCGCGGACGGCGGTGACCGGCTCTCCCTCCGCGAACCGGTCGAACAGCGCGTTCATCACCGCCGACTCCGCGCGAGAAATGTGTTCCCACACCGTCGTCGAGCCGAGTCCGAGTTCGGCGGCGACCTCCTCGACGCCCACGCCGCCGCCGTGGTCGTAGTAGCCCGCGGCGATGGCGGTCGCGAGGACCTCCCGCTGTCTGTCGGTGAGGTCGTCGAGGAGACCGGACGCCGGGAGCTGCGGGGAGCGCTCGATCGACGCCAGCTCCACGTTCCGCGCCAGCTCCACCTCGTTGCCGCCGCGTTCGAGTTCGCGCATGACCGCCGAGAGGTCGTCGGCGTCTTCGAGGTACGCCGTCCAGCGCTCGACGCCGCCGGAGATGGTCGTCCCCGTCCGGTAGTGGATCCCCATCCGCGAGAAGCGGTCGCCGATCCCCTCCCAGTCGGCCGCCGCTACGTCGATCGTCAGGGCGACGTACGCGTGGGTGCCCTCGATCGGCGCGAGCGGCTCGGCGGAGACTATCAGGTCGAACTCGCGGAACTCCTCGACGAACGCCTCGATCTCGGCCGGCGGACCGGTGAGTTCGGCGATCCGCTTGCGCTCCGGACCGCTCCCGGTCATCGACGATACGGACCGGTAGCGCACCTCCGGGTGGTTCGCGCTCACCTCGCACTCCGGCTCCCCCGCGTGGTAGATCCGGAACGTCACTTCCCGCATGCGGGAGTCGAGGCGGTCGAGGTTCAAACGGGTTCCGGAGCGTCGCGAGCCATTTATATCCGCGACCGCGCAATCGTCGGTGTGGTGGCCATGACGATCCGTTACCCCCTCTAAGCCCCTTGTGATGAAAACTTCAACCGAGCCACCACTTCTACATGCCGAGTTACAACACTCGACACACTCGCCACGGTCTAGTAGTAGTTCTCGACTTTCTCCACCGAGCCACCGTTCCCACGACCGCCAGCGACCCGGTCCGTTCACGACCCGCTCGCGGCCCGAAACCTCGCCGATCGTTCGCGGAGCGGCCGCTCGCGCGGTGCGGAGTGAAAGTGATCGTGGAGGGCGAATACGCTCCGCTGTCCGGCGGTTTCGACGCGAAAGAAGCGGGTCAGTCGGAGCGTCGAGGCGGCGGTCCGTCCGGCGCTCAGTACGACGCGGCGCGCTTGTCGAGGCCGGCGGCCTCAATGTCGTCGCCGTCGACGGAGGTGCGGAGCACGTCCATCCCGTCGTCGCGGTCGATGTCGAAGTTGCGGGCGTACAGCTCGTCGACGCGCTCGTACTCGGCGTCGGAGAGCGGCGGCACGCCCGCCGCGCTCCACTCGGCGATGTCGTCGCCGTCGCGGAACGTCGGCGTGACGGAGGCGACCTCGTCGTGCGCGAGCAGCCAGCGGATCGCGGCCTGCGCCATCGTCCGCGTCCCGTCGGCGTGGTCCGGATCCTCGAGGAACCGGATCGCCTCGACCTTCTCCCAGCCCGTCTCGTACCACTCCTTCGGGCGGTGCGAACGGTGGTCGCCGTCTTCGAGGACGGTGTCGGGCGTCACCTGCTCGTTGAGCAGGCCGGAGGAGTGCGGGACGCGAGCGATGACGGAGGTGTCCGAGTCGGACTCGCGGATCGACTCCACGAAGTGTCGCCCCGGCTCCTGCTCGAAGAGGTTGAAGACGGTCTGGACCGCGTCGAACTCCTCGTACTCGACGGCGGCGTCGCCCTCGGCGAGCCAGCCGATCGAGGGGCCGAGCGCCCAGCCGAGCGCGCGGACGCGGCCGTCGGCCTTCCACTCCGCGAGGAGGTCGCGCACCTCGGGGGTCACCTCGTCGACGTTGGCGTTGTGAAGCTGGAGCACGTCGACGTAGTCGGTGTCGAGCCGGTCGAGCGAGGCCTCGAACGCCTCGGTGAGGTACTCGCGGTTCAGCTCCTTCGGCAGTTCGCCGTGGCCCGCCTGCGGGTTGTCGTAGAAGTCGTAGCCGATCTTCGTCGACAGCGTCACCTCGTCGCGGCGGCCGTCGATGGCCTGCCCGATTATCTCCTCGCTGTCGCCGTGGCCGTACACGTCGCCGGTGTCGACGTAGGTGACGCCCGCGTCAAGCGCGTCCTCGACCATCCCGACCGCCTGTTCGTCGGAGCGGTCGCCCCACCAGTCGGTGCCGACGACCCACGCGCCGAAGCCGATCTCGGAGACCTCGACGCCGGAGTTCCCCAGTTCGCGGTGTTGCATACCCACCGATTGGCGGTCGGGACACTTATCGGGCGCGGTCGGTCTCGCTGGCGCGGAACGAGGGCGTGACCGCCGGTCCGGATCCGAGCAGACCGGTGAAATTTACGGGATCGGTCGCGTTCGTGGCCCGTATGGAGAACTCCCTCCGTCGGCGGCTCGACGCCATCGTCGGCCTGCTCGCGGTCGTCGCCCTAACCTATACCCGTCCCCGCGGACTCATCCGCGCATGGACGAGTCCCTCCACGACGCGCTCGACGTGATCGCCTTCCTGCTCGCGGTGATCGCCGCCGCCGCGCTCACGGACCTCACTCTCCGGTACGGTCCGATCGGTCTCATGGTCGCGGTGCTGTTTCTGATCGTGTTGGGCTTCGTCGGCGTCGCGATCGGGCCGGACCGCGACGGACTAGTCGACGGCGGCGACGGCAGCGACGGAGACGGCGACACGGGCGCGTCCCACAGAGGCGACCGACCGAGTAGCGACGCTCCCTGACGCCGCGGTCGCACAACCGAATCCCTTTGAGGCGTCGCGCCGAACGGAAGGGCAATGACGAAGCGACACGTGTCCCTGCCCGACGGCGCGGAGGCCGGGGTCCGAGGGTTCATCGACGAGGTGGACGAGCGGCTCTCCTCGGACGAGGACACCTGCGAGGTCGTCCGCGACGTGCTCGTCGACCTCCACGGCGACCGCGAGGCGTGGGATGCGTGGCAGGACGGCGAGTCCGTCTCGCGGGCCGAGCGCGTCCGCCTTCAGGGGTACGACCCGTGTAACGCGACGCTGGAATCGGAGTACTACGCCGAGAAGGACGAGGACCGCTTCCAGCGCTCAAAACACCTCCAGTGGCTCTGGCGGCAGTTCGACGCCACGCCGATGGCGGACAACGTCGAGTTCGCGCTCCGCTTCCGGCAGATGCTCGGCAACCACCTCTTCGCCGAGTGCGGAGACAACTGTCGGTTCTTCAAGGGTATCTCCGTCACCTACGGCCACAACATCGAGGTCGGCGACAACGTCGTGGTCCACGACGGCGTCCACCTCGACGACCGCGGGAAGCTGACGATCGGCGACCGCGCGTCGATCTCCGACGGCGTCCACCTCTACAGCCACGACCACGACATCGTCGACCAGACCACGGTCCGGAACTTCCACACGATCGTCGAAGCCGACGCCCGCGTCACCTACGACGCGATGGTTCGGGCGGGCTGCCGGATCGGCGAGAACAGCGTCGTCGGCGCGCGCTCCGTGGTCCAGGGCGACGTGCCCGACCATCACGTCGTCGTCGGATCGCCCGCCCGATCCGTCCGCGTCAAGCCCGGCTGGGAGTCCGCCGCCGAGGAATTAGAGGACGGGCGGCTGCCCGACAATCAGGACGACCGCGAGATCGAGTACGAACTCCCCGACGACCTCGATCAGTTCGACGAGTTCGGCCGGGACCTGAAGCCGCCGGACGTCGAGAACCCCTCGCCGCCCTCGACGGAACGGTAGGACGCTAAAACGCGTTTTCGCGAACAGCCTGTAGCGGCTGTCAGAAGGTGAGTCGATCGGTCAGACGGCGGTGTTCCTGCTCGTAAATTGCTGATCGGCACGAACCGTTCCGAAGCCCCAGCCGCGAGGCGGGCAGACGCTCGCTGTGCTCCTCGCTCGGTCGCTTCGCTCCCTCGCTGCGGTGCTTACGTCGTCATCAGAACGCTTCGCGTTCTGATTGGCTCACGAGAGCTTCGCTCTCGTGAACGCCTCTGCCCGCCTCGCGGCTGCCCCTTCGAGTCCCGCCCCGCAACCGCACAGCACCTCATGCCTCCCCAACCTCGTCAGTCGCCGTCGCTCCGCTCCGGCGACTGACTCCCTCACGCGGCGCTCCTCGGCCGCGATGCGGCCTCGGAGGCGCGCGCCACCGCGAACTGCGGTCGCGGTCGGTTGTCGAGATTAGTTCGTGGTGTGCTACCGCTCGCCAGTATCGTTATCTGCCAGCAGCGCGTATTCCGAGGTGGTATTACAAACATGACAGGACAGCAGATACTGATGATCGTCGGCGACTTCGGCGAGGACTACGAGATCATGGTGCCGTTTCAGGCGCTTCAGGCGGTGGGCCACGAGGTCCACGCGGTCTGCCCGGACCGGGAGAGCGGCGAGTCGGTCAAGACCGCGATCCACGACTTCCGGGGCGACCAGACGTACCTGGAGACCCGCGGTCACAACTTCGAACTCACGCACGGCTTCGACGAGGTCGACCCCGCGGAGTACGACGCCTTAGTCGTCCCCGGCGGACGCGCCCCCGAGTACCTCCGCGGCTACGACGAGGTGCTCGACGCGGTCCGACACTTCTTCGAGGCGGACAAGCCGGTCGCGTCGATCTGTCACGGCCCGCAGATCCTCGCGGCCGCCGGCGTCCTCGACGGCTACGAGATGACGGCGTACCCCGCCGTCAGGCCGGAGGTCGAGGCCGCCGGCTGCTCGTGGGTCGACGGCGTGACGACCGACGGGAACCTCGTCACCGGACAGGCGTGGCCCGACCACCCGGAGTGGATCGCGCAGTTCCTCGACCTGCTCGGGACGGAGATCGAGCACGGACCGGCGGCCGCGACCGCGGACTGACCGCGTCGGACAGGCTGTCCTCCGGCGGCTGCGGTCGACACCGCGATTTATGTCGTGCGCTACCGTTACACTAGCCATGAGCGACGACGCAACCGATTCGACGGACGACCTCAACCGCGGCGCGCCCTCCCAGCTCGGCCGCGTGCTGCTCGGGGTCGGCCTCGCCGCGCAGGCCTCGGAGGACTTCCGCGACATGGACGACACGGTCGAGTACGCCGAGTCGGCGGGCGTGCCGATGCCCGAGGTCGCCGCGCCGTTCGCCTCCGGGATGATGGTGGTCGCCGGAGCCGGCATCGCGCTCTGGCGGCTCCCGCGCGTCGCCACCGGTGCGGCGGTCGCGTTCCTGACGGTCGTGACCGCGACGATGCACGACTTCTGGAACGCCGACGAGGACGACGCGAGCGGCGAGCGACTCGCCTTCTTCGGGAACCTCGCGATGCTCGGCGGGGCCTTGGTGTTCCTGCGGGAGGCGTACAAGAACTGAGCGACGATACGGAGCGCTGTTCCGAACGGCCGGTTGATTGGTTATAGTCCGGTAATCTCGGAGCGACGGCAAACACCGCCGAAGCCCCAGCCGTGAGGCGGACAGACGCTCGTTGCGCTCCTCGGTCGTTCGCTTCGCTCACTCCCTGCGGTGCTTACGTCGTCTCTGTCCGCCTCACGGCTGCCCCTTCGAATCCCGCCCCGCACAGCACCGCAACCGCACCTCATACCTCCCCAGCCTCGTCGCTGGCGGTCTTCGCTCCGCTCAACCGCCAGCGACTCCCTCGCGCGTGCGGTTCGTGGCCTACCGGCCACTCACCGGCACGCGCCACCGCAGCGGATTTATAAGTCGCCCGCGTCCAGCGGGTCCTCCAACTGGCCCATCACCGCCTCCAGCGCATCGGTCGCGGTGATCAGCCCGACGACCGCGCCGTCCTCGATCACGAGCGCCAGTTCCTGTCGCTCCGCCTGGAACTGGTCGAAGGCGTCGCTCACGCTCGTCGCGGCCGAGACGGTCATCGGCGGGGCGGCGATCTCCGCGAACGTCGTCTCGCCCGCCCGGAGCTCGTCGAAGTGACTCACGATCGACGGCGCGTACACGATCCCCTCGAACGCCGTCAGGTCCGTGCCGACGAGCGGGAACCGCGCGTGCGGCGTGTCGCTGATGCGGTCGAGGTTCGCCTCGGCGGACGCGGTCGTCGACAGCGAGACGATCTCGTCGGCCGGCGTCATGACGTCGCCGACCGCCACCTCGTCGACGTCGAGCGCGGCGAGGACCTCCTGTCTGCGCTCCTCGGGCAGGTCCACTTCTTCCATCATCGAGCCGAGACGGGTGCGGAGCTGCGCGCGCGTCTCCAACACCTCCCCTTCGGTCTCGGTCCACGACCCGGTCATCTCGACGCCGAACAGCCGGAGCGTTCCCTTCGCGACCCGGTCGCCGAACGTGATCAGCGGGGAGATGAGCCACGCGAACCAGTAGAGGGGACGCGCGCCGTACTCGGCGACCTGCTTCGAGCGCTCGACGCCGAGGTACGTCGGCGTCTGCTCGCCGTGCGTGAGGTGGACCATGTTGATGAGGAAGAAGGCGAGGAGCGACCCGGCACCGGCGGAGGCGAGCGTCGTGTTCTCGAACACCGGTGCGAACACCGCCGCGAGCCCCGGCTCGGCGACGATACCGAGCGCGATGCTCGTGCCCGAGATCCAGATCTGGCAGGTGGTGAGGTAGAACTCCAGATCGTCGGTCATCTCCCAAGCGCGGCGCAGGCCGGGAGAGTCCATCTCCGACTCGGGGTACTGCCTGAGGCGGGTCAGTCCGAACTCGATCGCCACGAAGTACGCGTTGATCAGGATGAGGAAGACGCCGGCCGCGATCCGGAGGGCGACCTCGCCGGGGGGCATCGCCGTCGCGAGCGGGATCATCGTCCCCACGGTCTCGACGCGGGACGCAAAAGCGTTGAGGGACGGTCGGCGGTCGGCGAGGCGGACGGAGGTCGGGCGCTACTCGTAGTCCTCGTACGTCGGCAGTCCCTCCTCGGGCGGGAACTCTTCGACGGGAACCGTCGTCTCGTCGCCGCTCGACATGTCTTTCACCGTGTACTCGCCGTTCTCCAAGTCGCGTTCGCCGACCACGACGACGGTCTCGGCGTTGATCGAGTCGGCGTAGCCGAGCTGCGCGCCGAACGAACGGCCGGAGACGTCCTGCTCGACGACCACGTCGTCGTCGAGCGCGCGGAGGTCGTTCGCGAGCGCGGCCGCCTCGCTGCGCGTGTCGCCCACCGAGAGCACGTAGTAGTCGGTCGAAAGCTCCTCGTCGGGCCAGACGCCGGCGCGCTGACAGAGGAGCTTGAGCGTCGCGTGGCCGGGCGCGACCCCGACCGCGGGGGTGGGCTGGCCGCCGAAGCTCTCGATGAGGTCGTCGTAGCGCCCGCCGCCGAAGACGGAGCGGGACACCTCGCCCGTGGAGTCGAAGCACTCGAAGACGACGCCGGTGTAGTAGTCGAGTCCGCGGGCGGTCGTCAGCGACACCTCGCAGAACTCGCCCGCGCCGAAGTCGTCGGCGGCGGCGAGGACGTTCCGGAGGTTCTCGACCGCCGCCTCGACCTCCTCGCCGCCGGCCTCGGCGACGGCGTCGAGGTCCTCGACCGTCTCGACGCCCGAGATGAGGTCGTCGAAGTCGCGCGCGGTGTCGCGGGCGAGGCCCGCGTCGGAGAGCAGGCCGACGTACTCGCCGTCGTCGACCTTCGCGCGCTTGTCGACCGCGCGGATCGCGGCCTCCGTGTCGACCGCGCCGGGGTCGTCGGCGAGCGCGCGGACGAGGCCACCGAGGATGTCGCGGTGCGAGACGCGGAACTCGAAGTCGTCGCCGGTGAGTCCGAGGGACGTGAGCGCGTCGGCCGCGACGGCGAGCACCTCGGCGTCGGCCTCGGGGGCCGAGGAGCCGAACACGTCGATGTTCGTCTGGTAGAACTCGCGGAACCGGCCCTGCTGGACCTGCTCGTAGCGCCAGAACGGCCGGGTGGACATCCACTTGATCGGCTTCGACAGCTCTTGTCCCTTCGCGACGACCATCCGCGCGACGGTCGGGGTCAGCTCCGGCGTCAGCGAGACGCCGCGCCCGCCCTTGTCGTCGAAGGCGTACAGCTCCTCGACAATCTCCTCGCCGGACTTGTCGACGTACATCTCCGTCCGTTCGAGGGCGGGGGTAGCGATCTCGCGGAAGCCGTGCCGGCTCGCGGCGTCCTCGATGGCGTCGGTCACCTCGCGGCGGGCGGACTGCTCGCCGGGGTAGAAGTCACGGAATCCCTTGAGGCCGTCGTACATGGGCGTCGGTTCGACGAGCGCCCGCTTGAAAGCATCCTTTCGGGGCGGGAGCGCGATCGTCGATGCCCGGAATGTGTTCGACGAGACGCGGCTCGTCTCGGCTAGTCGTTCTGGTACTCCTTCTGGAACCCGCGGAACTCGGTCCGGTGGGCCTCCTCGTCGGAGAGGAGCGTCACGGCGAGGTCTTCGGTGACCGGGTCGTCGGCTTCCTCGGCGGCGTCGATCAGATCGTGGTACGTCGCGATCGCGCCCTCTTCGGCGTCGAGCACGCCGTTGATGACCGTCAGTACGTCGGTCGAATCCGCGGGCGGCTGTAGCGAGTCTTGCTTGGCCGTGAACTCGGCCGATCCCGGCGGGCGCGCGTCGAGCTGTTTGAGCCGCTGTCCGAGCTGTTCGGCGTGACCGAGCTCCTCTTGGACGTCCTGTTTGAGGCTCTCTTTGATCTCCTCGGCGCGGACGCCGTCGAGGACGATGGCGTTCGTCTGGTAGTTCATCACGGTCTCGATCTCGTCGGCATACGCCGTCTTCAGCAGGTCGACGACTCGTTCGGATGACATACTCGACCCTACGCCCGCGGGGTCGAAAGTAGTTCCGGCTATTGCGAGTCGACGGAAGTCCGCCGACCGCGCCCGGTGCGGCGCGCGGCGCGATCGGCCGCCGAGGAGGGGGCGCGAGGTGACCGGCCGCCGCGGGGGAGGGGACGGTCGGGGCTGACGAGGGAGGCCGCGACTCAGTCGTTCCGGCCGTGGACGTACGTCTGGTCGTGGTCCGGGAACACGTCGCCGACGGTCTCTTCGCCGTACTCGCCGGCGATGAGCGTCCGGAGCTCGTCCTCGTAGTCGGCCTTGGGGACCTCCTCGCTCGGGCCCTGCTGGACGTCGAAGGTGGCGTCGACGAGCTGGTCGACGGCGTGCCGCCCGAACCCGGAGAGCGGCGAGATGTAGTCGATCCCGTTGCGGTCTTCGAGGCTCTGCGCCTGCGCCCGCGACACCGTTGGGACGCGGTCGTCGCGGCGCGTCCCGTCGGCGATGGCGTCGACGTCGAGCGCGGCGATGGTCTCTAACGCGTGCTCGTGGACGCGCTGGATCCCGTTTCGGGGGTAGCCGTCCGCGACCATCGTCTCGGCGGCGCCCTCCGCTACCTCACGGTCGAGGTCGACGCGCTCGAACGGGAACCCCAGTTCGTCGGCCGCGCGCTCCGCGTGCTCCCAGTCATCCGTGAGTCCGAAGCTGCCGGTGACACAGCGGACGTCGTAGAACCGGTCGAGCAGGTGGGCGGCGAGCGAGGAGTCTTTCCCCCCACTGTACAGCAGCGCGAGCTCCATCTACCGGCGGCGGATGTCGAAGCTCTTCTGTTCGGGCTGAAGCTCCTTGAGGAGCTCGCGCATCTGGTCCTCGTCGATCTGTCCCTGAACGCGCCCGCTCTGTGCCAGCGCGGCGACCTGCTGTTTCACCTTCTCGCCGAACTGCGGTTTCGACATCTCGACGGCGTTGAGCCGCTGGCGCGCGCCGTCCGTGAGGTACTGCTTGAGCACGGCCTCCTGCTGCTGCTCGGCGCGCTCTTGGGCCTCCTTCTGGGCCTCGGCGGCGTCGCCCTCGCCGCCCTGTCGCTCGCGAAGCTCCTCCATCTTCTGTTCGCGCAGTTCCTCGAGCCGTTCGTCGTCGGGGTTGCCGCTCATACACGCCCGTTCTCGGTCCGTGCGAAAAACCATTTCGGAGGTCGAGACCCGCGCGGATCGCCCGGCTCCGCGCTCGCAGCCGGCGACAGCGACCGGCGCGGTCCGCGCCGCTTAAACGGGTCCTCGGCGTAGCCGCGGGCAATGAGCGAGTCGCGAGAGTTCTGTCCGCGCTGCGGCGACCCGGTCCCCGAGCGGCGCGACCCCCTCCCGGGCGAGCCGCGCGGGCGGGACGCGCTGCTCTGTGACGACTGCTACTTCGAGGACTTCGAGCTGGTCGACGCGCCCGACCGGATCGAGGTGCTGGTCTGTTCCGGCTGCGGCGCGGTCCGGCGCGGGGAGTCGTGGCGCGACGTGGGCGCGCGCGACTACACCGACGTGGCGGTCGACGAGGTCGCGGAGGCGCTCGGCGTCCACGTCGACGCCGACGACGTCGAGTGGGGCGTCGAGCCGGAGCAGGTGGACGAGAACAACGTCCGGATGCACTGCCGCTTCTCGGGGGTCGTGCGCGGGACGCTCCGCTCCGCGGAGGTGACGGTCCCCGTCAAGATCTCGCGGGGGACCTGCGACCGCTGCGGTCGCATCGCCGGCGGCTACTACGCCGGGATCGTTCAGGTCCGCGCCGACGAGCGCGACCTCACGCCCGCGGAGCGCGCCGAGGCGCTCGACATCGCCGAGACGTACGTCGCCGATCAGGAGGCCGACGGCGACCGCGAGGCGTTCATCACCGAAGTCAACGAGACGGACGACGGCCCGGACATCAAGCTCTCCTCGAACCGGCTCGCGCAGAACGTCGCGACGCGGATCACGGAGTCGCTGGGCGGGAGCTTCGAGTCGTACCCGACGCTCGTCACCGAGGACGGCGACGGCAACGAGGTGTACCGCGTCACGTTCGCGGTCCGGCTCCCGAAGTACGCGGACGGCGAGATCATCGACCCCGAGGACGGCGACGGCCCCGTCCTCGTCACCGGCGTCTCCGGCCGCCTCCAAGGCGTCCGCCTCGCCACGGGTGCCGAGTACACCTCCGCGTTCGCGGACGGAGAGGCCCCCGACGCGACCCGACTCGGGACCCGGGACGACGCGACGGAGACGACCGTGGTGACCGTCGAAGACGAGAACGCGATCCAGGTGCTCGACCCGGTCACCTACGAGGCGAAGACCGTGCCGAACCCCGCGTTCGTCGACGACGACGCCGACGAGGTCCTCGCGTTCGAACACGAGGGAGCGGTCCACCTCGTGCCGAGAGAGGGCGACGCTCCGACGGTGACGGGGCGTTCGGACTCGGAGTAAATATTCTACGGTCAGAACGCTTCGAGGACTGTTCCGCCAAGTCACTACAGTGGCGCGCGCCTGCGAGCGGTCGCCCCCGGCGACCGCGAGACAGCGTCGCGCGAGGGAGTCGGCGGCGACCAACGGGAGCCGCCGACGAGGCTGGGGAGGCGTGAGGTGCGGTTGCTGTGCGGGGCGGGAATCGAAGGGGCAGCACCGAGGGCGAACCTCGGCGACGTAAGCACCGCAGCGAGTGAACGAAGTGAACGAGCGAGGAGCGCAACGAGCCGCGGGAGTCCTCGGGGCTGGGGCTTCGGCAGTCGTGTCGATCAGCGATTTACGAACGCCTTCGAGCGACAAAGCGTTTCAAGCGGGGATGTCGCTGAAAGAGAGAATTTCGACAGAAACAGAAATCGATCATCCGTGGCGTTCTCGCATCTCTGCCGGGAGATGAATGCCGACCGAGAGCGCGACAGATCAGTCGGCGCGGGCGGGCTGTTCGTTGCCGAGCGCCGCGGCGCGCTCGGAGTCGGTCACCTCGATGCCCCGGCGTTCGAGCTGCTCGATGAACTCGGCCTCGCTGAGCCCCGCCTGCGCGGCCGCCTGTGACAGGGTCAGGGTTCTCGCACCGTACAGCGTCAGCGCACTCGACAGCCCGTTCGTGGCCATACACTCAGTAGTCGAGTGAGGGATTATGAAGGTTACTACTTCATTGAGGGACCTGATACACCTTATACGATATATATTGACGAGTGATCGAAACGGTGATAATAATACACGGAGCCACGGCTACCGGTTTCGCGGTCGTGTCAGGAGCGCGATCGCGCGCGTTCGGCTGTACAACCGTCGCCCGCAGGAGTTATGTCGCTCTACGGTCGAGACGCGGGCATGGACAGACAACAGCTCTTCGCGCTGTTCTTCGCGTTTCTCATGGTGAGCTCGATGGTCGCCTACGGCGTCTCCCTGCTGTAGCCGGCGAGAGATCCCCGCTCCGGTCGACGACTCCCGGATTCACCCGTCGCCCCAGACGTCGGACAGGGGGTGGTCCTTCCGTCGCTCGGCGTCCCGTTCCGAGCGGGTCCGGACCGAGCCGCCGTCGTCCGAGTCGGCCGCGGCGGTCGCGCCCGCGTCGCCGTCACCGTCGCGACCCCCTGAGCGGCCGTCGCCCGCACCGCTCGACCCGCTCGACTCGCTCGACCCGCCCGACCGGCGGCTCCGTCGCCGTCCCGCGCCCGCGCCGCGGGAGGGCGACGCGTCGATTCCGGCGAGCGCCGCCTCGGGGTCGAACGCCGGCAGCGACGGGGTGGTCATCGCGTCGACCTGATCGCGGAACCACGGGGGAGTGTCGGCCTCGGCGCGCTCGAAGAGGTCGAGCAGGGAGTCGTCCGCGAGGTACGTCGCGCCGTAATCGTCCGGGGCGCGGACGACCCGCCCGCAGGCCTGAATGACGGTGCGCAGCGCGGTGCGGTGGTACCACGCCCACTGGCCGTCCGCCAGCCGGCGGGCGACCCGCGAGTCGTTCGTGTTCCGGTACGGGGCCTTACACACCACCTGCCAGCGACACAGGTCACCTTTCAGATCCAGCGCCTCCTCCATCTTCACCGAGACGAACACCTCGGGGTCGGCGCTCGCCTTCCACGCCTCCAGCTCGGCGTCGCGGTTCTCGCGGTCGTGCCGCCTGACGCGCGCGGCGACGCCGAACTCGCCGAGGCGCTCGGTGAGCCGCTCGGCGATGTCGTACGAGTGCGCGTGGATCAGCCCCTTCTCGTCGGGGTGTTCGGCCATCAGGCGGACGATCAGGCGGGCGATCTTCGGGACCGTCTCGTCGCGGTGTTCGTAGGTCATCGATCCCTGCGTCACGTCGTACAGCGGCCGGTTTTCGAGCGGGAACGTGTGCTCGACGTCGACCAAGGCGACGTCGGCGGGGTCGAGTCCGACGCCGCGGCAGAACGCCTCCTTCGAGAGGATCGTCGCCGACAGCAGCGCGAACCGGTTCCCGCGGTCCCACACCGTGTGCCGGAGGTACCGCGCCGGGTCGAGCGGCTTGACGTCGATCGCCGACCCCTCGCCGCCCGGCTGGTCGACGACCCACGAGGTCGGCGACTCCGGGTCGCGGTAGTCCTCGAGGAACCAGCCGAGCTCGCTTATCAGCTCCTGGAGCCGGTCTCGGCGGGCGACCTCCTCGCGGTCGAGTTCCGGCCGCCCGACCAGCTCGTCTTTCGCGCGGATCGCCACGTCCCGGAGGGTCTCGACGAACCGCGCGGTCCGGTCGACCGCGTCCTCCTCGGGGCCGGCGTCGGCCTCGACGTCGGGGACGCCCACGTCGTCCCACACCGGGACGCGCTCGGGCGAGATCTCGATGGTGGCGTACATCTCGGACCACTCCGCGAGCCCGTGGGCCTCGTCGATCACGACGACATCGCGCTTCCGGAACACTTCGGAGCCGGCGGTGCGCATGAAGTAGGCGAGCGTCATCGCGGCGAAGCGGTTGCCGGAGGCGATCGCGCGGTCGGAGAAGTACGGGCAGCGGTGCCGGATCGAACAGTCGAACCCCTGCTGGCGGGCGCAGGGCGCGCGGTTCACGGGCGTGTCGTGCTCGCCGGGGAGCACGCAGTCGTAGTTCGACTTCCCGCGGATCACCGCCAGATCGTCGAGGAGCTCGTCGGCCTCGATGTCGTCTATCTGTGACACCTGTGGGGTCGTGTAGTACGCGCCCGTCGCCTCGCTGGGGGCCGCCTCGCCGGCGGTCTCGGCCGCGCCCATGATCGCCCGGGCGAGCAGCGACTTGCCGCTCCCCGTCGGCGCGCGCACCAGCACGACCCGGTTCCCGGCCGCGAACGCGTCGCGGATGTCGTCGAGCGCCTGCTCCTGTGCGCCGCGGAAGCTCGGCGCGGGGAACTCGTCGGGGATCCGGCTCGGGTCCACACGACGCCCTCGCGCGCTGGCGGAATTAAACCCTCGCTTGGCGGACCGAGCCCCGGACACCGCGCCGCGATCCGTCGCCTCGGGCACCGCGCCGCGACCCGTCGGCCCAGACCGGTCAGTCGTCGGCCGCCGCCTCGTGCGGCTCCGGCTCCTCGGCGGGGGTGTCCTCGGCCGCCGGCTCGATCCGGACCGCGCACTGCTTGAGGTTCGGTTCGTCGGAGCGCGGGTCGGTCGCCGGGAGCGTCACGGCGTTCGTCTCCGGGTGGTGGATCGGCAGCCAGACGACGCCGCGCGGGACGGCCGCGTCGGGGGTCAGCCGAGCGCGCACCCGACCCCGACGCGAGGCGAGCCGGACGGGCGACCCGTCCGCGTCCCCCTCGTCACCGAGCGTCGCGGCCGTGTCCGGGTGGACGCGGGCGACGGGGGTCGCCGGGTCGTCCGGGTCCCGAGACCGGACCCCGGTGTTGTACCCGTCGGGATCGCGGCCGGTCGTGAGGGTGAGCGGGTAGTCGTCGTCGGTCGGCTCCGGGACGCCGCCGTGCGTTCCGGTCGAGAACCGCGCCCGGCCGGAGGGCGTCTCGAACTCCCAGTCGCTACCTGTTGCGGCGTCGCCGTCTCCGTCGCCGCCCTCGTAGTACCGGTAGCCCCCCTCGGAGACCGGCGTCGGCGCGGGCCAGCGCACCGCCCGCTCCTCGTCGAGGCGGTCGTAGGAGAGGCCCGACAGGTCGGCCGGCGTGCCGGCGGTCAGCGCCGCGAACTCGTCGAAGACGGCCTCCGGGTCGGAGTCGCCGAGCAGCCCCGGCGCGAGCGCCTCGCCGACCGCCGCGATGATGTCGAGGTCGGTGCGCACGTCCGGCGCGAGGTCCGAGGCGGGTCGGACCCGGGAGACCCGTCGCTCCATGTTGATCGCCGTGCCCTCGGACTCGCCCCACGTCGCCGCCGGAAGCACCACGTCGGCCAGCGCCGTCGTCTCCGTGTGAAACGCGTCCTGCGCGACGAGGAACGCGTCCTCCAGCCGCTCGCGGGCGGCGGCGGCGTCGGGCAGCCCGGCGGCCGGGTTCGTCGCGACCGTCCAGACGGCCTCGACCGGTCCGTCGTCGACCGCCGCCACCGTGTCGATCGGGCCGGGACCGGTGTCGTCCGGCAGGCGGTCGACGGGGACGTCCCACGCCGCCGCGACCGTCCGGCGCTCGGCGGGGTCCGCGAAGCCGCGCATCCCCGGCCACGACCCCTTCGACGAGACCACCCGCGTGCCCATCGAGTTGGCCTGCCCGGTGAGCGAGAAGGGGCCCGTGCCGGGACCCATGTTCCCCGTCGCCAGACACAGGTCGATCAGGGCACCGGCCGTCGGGGTCCCCTGCGTGCTCTGGTTGACGCCCATTCCCCAGTAGACGAGCGTCGGGTCCGCGAGCGCCGCGGCGATCCGGTCGACGGTCTCGACGTCGACTCCGGCGGTCGCCGCCGCCGCGGCCGGGTCCGGGAGTTCGTCGAGCAGGGCGTCGAACCCGGTCGTCGCCTCGGCCACGAACGCCTCGTCGACGTCGCCGCGCTCGACGACGCGGGCGAGGACGGCCCGCGCCAGCGCCAGATCCGTCCCCGGTACCGGCGCGACGTGACGGTCGGCCGCCTCCGCGGTCTGCGTCTCGACGGGGTCGACCACGAGGAGCCGGCTCCCCTCGGCCTCGGCGCTCTCCGCGATCCACCGGAACATGACGGGGTGCGCCACCGCCGGGTTCGCTCCCCACACGACGTGCGTCTCCGCGTCCTCGATGTCGTCGTAGGTGGGCGGCGGCGCGTCGCTCCCGAAGGCGTCGTAGTACGCCGTGACCGCCGAGGCCATACACAGCGTCGTGTTCGCGTCGTAGAACCGCGTGCCGAAGCCGCCGCGGGCGAGCTTGCCCAGCGCGTACGCCGCCTCGTTCGTCTGCTGGCCGCTCCCCAGGACGGCCACGCCGTCGCGGGTCCGGTCCAGCGCTTCGCCGAACGCGTCCGCGACCCGCGACAGCGCCACGTCCCACGTCGTCGGGTGGAGGTCGCCGTCCCGCCGGACGAGCGGCCGGGTGAGCCACTGCCCCTCGGGGTCCGCCGTCTCCCGGATGCCCCGCGAGCACGCGAGGCCCCGGTTGACCGGGTGCTGGACGTCGCCGCGGACTCCGTCGATCCCGTAGCCGGCGTCGACCCGGCCGGTGAGGTGGCCGCAGCCGACCGCGCAGCGCATACACGTCGTGGGGACCGGGTCGTTCACGGGTCCCTCCGGCCGAGGTCCGCGCGGCCGTCCGAGGACGCCCGCGTCGCGTCCTCGCCGCCGTCGGCCGACGCCGGGAACAGTTCCGGGGCGACGTCCATCGGAGCCACCGGAACCGACTCGCACACGTCACTCGCCGCCTCGCGCTCGTCGTCCGCCGCCTCGCGCCGCCGTCCCGCGTTTGCGTCTGTCATCGGTGTGTCCGTCATCGGTGGATCAGTCGTCGCTCTCGGCCGCGGGGGACGTTCCGTCAGCGGCCGCCGCGGGACCGTCCCCGTCGGCGAACGGGTACCACGACTGCTTCGCGTCGTGGAGACAGGGGTCCTCGTAGTCGGTCTCCTCGGGTTCGGCCAGTTCGACTATCGCCTCGGTGCCCGTCGCCTCGACCCACTCCCGGAACGTCTGTCCCGCCTCGCGGTCGGCCGCGAACGCCTCCAGCAGGTTCCTCAGGAGGCCGGGGACCTCGTCGGCGGGCACGCGCTGGCGGACCCACTCGACGAACGAGGGGTCGGGACCGACGCCGCCGCCGACGCCGACGTCGAGCGCCTCCACCATCTGCCCGTCCTTTCGGGCCCGCATCCCTTGAAAGCCGATGTCGGCGGTCATCGCCTGTCCGCAGTCGGCGGTACAGCCCGAGTAGTGCAGCTTGACCTGCTGGACGTCGTCCGGGAGGTCGACGTTCGCGCGCAGCCAGCGGAGCATCGCGGCCATCCGCGCCTTCGTCTCGGTCAGCGCCAGCGAGCAGAACTCCGTACCCGTACACGCCATCGCGCCGCGGGTGAAGACGTTTGGCTCCGGCGTGTGGGTGTCGAGCAGGTCCGCGGAAAGCAGCGCGTTGAGCTCCGACTCGGGCACGTCCACGATCAGCGGGTTCTGCCGCCGAGTGAGCCGAACCGCGCCCGAGCCGTGTTCGTCGGCGAGGTCGGCGAGTTCGATCGTCTCCGCGGCGGTCAGCCGCCCGATGGGGACCGAGAGGCCCACGTAGTAGTCCCCGTCGTTCTGCTCGTGGACGCCGACGTGGTCGTGTTTCCCCTCGTCGGGGGACTTCCCAGCGTTGTAGGTGTACTCCTCGCGGAGGTCCTCGCCGGCCGTACGCAGTTCGAAGTCGACGTATTCGTCCTGAAGCAGTTCGCGGATCGCCTCGGTGCCGCGCTCGTCGACGAAGAAGCGGCTCCGGTTGTTCTGGCGGTTCTCGCGGTTCCCGTGGTCGTGGTACAGTTCCACGAATCCGCGGACCACGTCGTAGGCGCGGTCGGGTTCGACGAACACGTCGAGGCTCCGGGCCCGGCGCGGCTCCCGGCCGCCGAGCCCGCCGCCGACGCGGACGTTAAAGCCGCGGACCGCCTCGCCGTCGACCGCCTTCTCGGCCGGTTCGAGACCGATCCCGTTGATCGAGTCCTGCGCGCATCCCTCGCGGCAGCCGGTGACGCTGATGTTGAACTTCCGCGGCATGTTCGCGAGCGCGTCGTCGTCGCGGAGCTTCGCCTTGATCTCGTCGAGGACGGGCTGGGCGTCGACGAACTCCGCCTTGTCCCGCCCGGCGACCGGACAGCCCGAGATGTTCCGCATCGTGTCGCCGCCGGCGGACCGCGAGGTGACGCCGACGCCCTCCAGCTTCTCCCAGATCTCGGGGACGTCCTCCAGCTTGAGCCAGTGGAGCTGCACCGACTGTCGGGTCGTGAGGTCGATCCACGCGTCGCCGAACTCGGGGTTCGCGACCGGACCGGCCGCGTACTCGCGGGCGATCTCACCGATCGCGCGCAGCTGTCCCGGTTTGAGGACGCCGTTGGTGTTCGCGAGCCGCATCATGAAGTACCCCTCCTGCCCGGAACGCTGGTGGAAGACGCCCCAGAACTTGAACCGGGAGAACCACATGTCGCGTTCGTCCCCCGGGATCGACTCCCAGCCCTCCTCGGCGAACTCGACGATCTTCTCGCGGACCTCGTCGCCGTACATCCCGTCTTTCCACTCTTCCTTCTTGTTCGCCATCAGCGACCACCCGCGGCGGCCGGTGTTTCGGACGGCCGCGACGTATTGGTTGATTGCTTCATTTTCACGGTGTATCATTCACAGTAGAGCATAAAATACTGACTGTTTAAAAAATACAGAAATTATTGGGCGATCTCTGTGAAATACACGCCGGCGCGCACGACCCCAGTTGAATCCATATTGAAGAAGAAGAAATTTAATTCGGAGAAGTTTCGATCGCCGAATCTTCACAGTTCCGTAATGACACGGTTTATAATCATAAACAAGGGTTATCTATGGTCCAAGTTACCAAACGGTTGAACGGCGAATGACAGAATGATCGAACAGGAAGCGTCACGACCGACTGAACGGTGCGAGACCGCGGCCGGAACGGCCGGCCGGCGGAACGGCGGATCGATTGACGGAGCGCCCGGTGGATCGATCGACGGAGCGCCCGGCGGAGCGGCGGGGAAACGATGACCGATCGACGGCCGACGACGTGTATGCGGTGTGCGGTCGGCTGCGGGTACCTCCAGACGGGCGCGGACGACGGGTGCGGCGTCGACGTCAGCGGGAACCCCGACCACCCCACGAGCGCCGGGCTCAAGTGCCAGCGCGGGGTCCGCGAGACGGTTGATCCGGACGCCGAGCGCCTGACCGAGCCGCTGATCCGGCGCGGCGGCGAGCTCCGGCCGACAGACTGGGACACCGCCCTCGGCGTCGTGACGACGCGGCTCGTCGAGGCCCTCCGGCGGGACGCGGACAACGTCGCGGTCCTGGGCAGCGGGCAGCAGACGAACGAGGCGGCGTACGCCTTGGGGAAGGTCGCGCGCGGCGCGTTCGGGACGCGGTACTACGACGCGAACACGACGCTGTGTATGGCCTCCGCCGTCGCCGCGTACTACCAGGCGTTCGGCAGCGACGCGCCCCCGCCCACCTACGACGACGTGCCGCTCGCCGACACGCACGTCGTGTGGGGGGCGAATCCCGCGGTCGCGCATCCGGTGTTGTACCGCTGGATCGCCAACAGCGCGGCCGACGGCCGGCTGATCGTCGTGGACCCCGTGGAGACGAAAACGGCGGCCGACGCCGACGTCCACGTCGCGCCGGAGCCGGGGACGGATCTGGCGCTGGCCCGCGCCGTCCTCACCCGCGTCGTCGAGCGCGACGGCGTCGACGAGCGCTTCGTCGACGCCCACACCGAGGGGTTCGACGAGACGCGGGCGGCGCTGCCGGACGTCGAGACGGCCGCGGCGACGGCGGGGGTCGACGTCGAGACCGTCGAGCGGATCGCGGCGGCCCTCCACGCCGACTCGCTCGTGTACTGGGGGATGGGCGTCAACCAGAGCATCCAGGGCACGGACACGGCGCGGGCGCTCATCGACCTGTGTCTGGCGACGGGCAACGTGGGCCCGGGGACCGGCCCCTTCTCGCTCACCGGACAGGCCAACTCGATGGGGAACCGCGTCTGCGCCTCGAAGGGGACCTGGCCCGGCCACCGCGCCTTCGACGACCCGGACGAGCGGCGGGAGATGGCGAAGTTCTGGGGCGTCCCGCTGAGCCGGCTCCCGGAGTCCGCGGGCCCGGGGTTCGTCCGCATCGTCGACGAGCTCGCCCGCGACAACGTCGATGTCTGCTGGACGGTCGCGACCAACCCGGTCGCGGGGATGCCCGACGCCGGCCACGTCAGGGACGCCCTCTCGGAGACGTTCCTCGTCGTCCAGGACGCGTTCCGCTCGGACACCGTCGAGTGCGCCGACGTGGTCCTCCCGGCGGCGACGTGGGGCGAGTCCGCGGGCACGACGACGAACATGGAACGGCGCGTCTCGCGGGTCAGTGCCGCCGTCGACCCGCCCGAGGGCGTCCGACAGGACGTCGACATCATCGCCGCGATCGGGAACCGGATCCACCCCGGGCTGTTCGACGCCCCGCCGCTCGACCCCGAGTCGCTCTTCGAGGAGGTCCGCGAGCTGACCGCGGGGACGAACGCGGACCTGTCCGGAATCTCCTACGACCGGCTGGACGACGAGCTGGCCGTGCGCTGGCCCGCGCCCGACGCGGACGGCGAGGGCAGCTACCGGTACTACGACGGCGACGCCGACGCGGACGGTCGGTGGTCGTTCCACACCGACTCCGGCCGGGCGCGGTTCTCGACCGCGACGCACGGGCGCGTCCCCGAGCCGACCGGCGACGACTATCCGCTCACGCTGACGACCGGCCGGACCGACGGCGTGTACAACACCGGGATGCGGACCCGCGGCGAGGGCGGCGAGGCCGGTACGGGACCGCCGACCGCGCGGATCCACCCGGAGACGATCGCCGAGCTGCTCCCGGCGTTCGACCGCGGCCGCACCGTCCTCGCGTCCCGGCGCGCGGAGGTCACGGTGGCCGTCGCTCCGAACGACGGCGTCCCGCCGGGAATGGTGTGGCTGCCGATCCACAACGCGGCCGCCAACGAGCTGACGCTGTCGGCGGTCGACCCGGACTCCGCGGAGCCGAACCTCAAGCAGTGCGCCGTGGCGCTGCGCGCGCCGGAGCGGTCCGACCCGGAGCGCGACGAGGTCGCCGCCCCGCGGTAGGGGCGACCGGCGCGAGTCGCCCCGGTCCGAACGCCGCCACCGAGCGGAGAATCGACCGAATAACGCCTAAAACAGTCATTTTCACCGATTCGAATCGGCTCGTCGGCCCGCGCTCAACCACGCCGGACGTCCGGGATATTTTGTTATCGATCGTGTTGTTTCGAGTCGTCGACGAAGAGCGCGCCGAAGTTGACAGAATTTAATTCTTACCTTTAATTCTGTAATAATATTGTACCGACACGCGCGGTTAACCATCGGTCGAAACACGACTCAGATGTGTATGTTCGGTCAGCGAACTCCTTATTAAATCGGAGTATATTCGGCTAAGACGTGAGAAACAACAAATTCATCGGGACCTCATTCGATTCCGTGCGGATGTCACGTAGCGAGTTGACCGATCGGTTCCCGTCCCGGCAACGCGTGGTCGATCCGTTCGACGACCGGGCGGTCAATCCCGTCGACCACCGGGCGAGCGCGTCGGAGGGGATCGCATGAACAGCCCGATCGAGATGACGAAGTACCGGACGCTGCTGCTCGCGACGGTCGGATTCAACTTCTCGTTCCTGATCTGGTTCTCGTTCGCGCCGTTCACGGGGCCGATGGCCGAGGAGTTCGGGCTGTCGGTCGCGGAGATCGGGATCTTGGCGAGCGCGGCGATCTGGCTCGCGCCGTTCGGCCGGATCCTGACGGGGTGGCTCTCCGACAAGTTCGGCGCGCCGGCCGTCTTCGCCATCGTCTTAGCGTACGTCGGCGTGTTCTCGATGTGGAGCGCGGTCGCGGAGTCGTACGCCGTCTTCTTCGGCACGCGGCTGATCGTCGCGACGGCCGGGATCACCTTCGTCATCGGGATTCAGCACGTCTCCGAGTGGTTCGACGAGGCGGAGCTCGGCACCGCCGAGGGGATCTACGCCGGGATCGGGAACGCGGGCGCGGCCGGCGGCGCGCTGCTGCTCCCGCGGGTGTTCTCGACCGGCTGGGACGGCCCCCTGTTCAGCGTCAACTGGCGGGCCGCGTTCTTCTACACCGGGGTCGTCTCGATCCTGCTCGCCGTCGTCTACTACGTGTTCGGCGAGGCCGCGAAAAGCGACGAGAAGCGGCGGGCGACTGCCGAGGGCGCGAGCTTCAAAGAGTGGGTGTTCACCGCCACGCGGTACGGGACGGTCGTGCTCGCGTTAGCGTACGTGATGACGTTCGGCCTCGAACTGTCGATGAACGGCTGGCTCGCGACCTACTACCGCGAGGGGTTCAACACGGAGAACCTCGTCCTCGCCTCGACGTTCGCGGCGACGTTCTCCGTCGCGGCCGGCCTGCTGCGCCCGATCGGCGGGTACGTGAGCGACCGGCTGGCCCGCGCGGAACGGAACATCCTCCCGATATTCCGGGGGCGGTACCGCGAGCAGTGGACGTTCGTCTCGCTGTGTTTCGTCGTCGTGACGATGTTCGCGATGACGCTCGCTGGGCTGAGCGGGCGGGTGGCACTCGCCGTCGGCACCGGGTTCCTCGTCGGGATGGGCTGTGCGTTCTCCGAGGGAGCCATCTTCGCGCAGGTGCCCGCGATGTTCCCGAACAGCTCCGGGGCGGTCGCGGGCGTCGTCGGCGGCGTCGGCACCGTCGGCGGGATCGTCTACCCGCTCGTCTACGCCGCGCCGTTTCTCCCGAACCTCCACCTCGGCTACTCGATCGTCGCCGTCACGATGGTCCCGATCGTGCTGCTGACGGCGTGGGTGTTCCAGCCGCACGTCGCCGAGCGGGCGACCGACGCCGGGTTCGTCGGGGACGACGAGTCGGCGGCCGTCGCGGACGACTGATCTGGCGCGGCCGACCCGGTACAACCGACCGACACGGGGCGGCCAACCCGGCGCGGTCAAGACGGGACGCGTCGCTCTAAGAGAGTTCAGCGCGCGTCGTTCGAGAAAATGCTCCGGCTGGGATTCGAACCCAGGTCATCACCGTGAGAGGGTGATATGATTGGCCGGACTACACCACCAGAGCACGTCCGTTCGTCGCAATCTACGGTAGGAAAGACGATACTAAAACAGTTCCGCTTCGACGCCGCCGTGCCCCGGTTTGTCGTGGCGAACCGACCGAGAGCGGACGGATCTCGGAGCGGGCTCCGACGGCGAGCGAGTCAGACGTCGACGGCGAACGGGTTCGGCGTCGAGTCGGCGTCGCCCGCGGCAGATCCGATCGCGGCGAGGAGGTCGGCGACCGCGTCGAGGTCCGTCGTGTCGATCACCTCGACCGGGGTGTGCATGTAGCGGTTCGGGATCGAGACGTTGAGCGCCGGCGTCCCGCCCCGCGTCGTGTAGAACGCGTCCGCGTCGGTGCCGGTCCGGGTGCCGGCCGCCTGAAGCTGGACGTCGACGCCGGCTCTCTCGGCCGCGTCGCGCGCGAGGTCGACGAGGACCGGGTGGTTCGCGCTGCCCCGCCCGATCACGGGGCCGGCCCCGAGTTCGACCGGGCCGCGCCGCTCGCGGTCCACGTCGGGGGTGTCCGTGGCGTGCGTGACGTCGACCGCGACGAACGCGTCGACGTCGTCGAGGTCGACACCGACCATCCGCGCGCCCTGGAGGCCGACCTCCTCCTGGACGGTCGAGACCGCGTAGACGGTGGCTTCGACGTCGCGCTCGGCGGCGCGCCGGAGGCCCTCCGCGGCCGCCCACGCGCCGGCCCGGTTGTCGACCCCGCGGGCGGCGATCCGGTCGCCGACGAGCTCCTCGACGCCCGTCGAGAACGTGACCGGGTCGCCGACCTCGACGTGCTCGCGCGCCTCGTCGGCGTCCTCGGCACCGACGTCGACGAACTGGCCGGCGATCTCCTCGTACTCGTCGTCGTCGCCGTCGCGCAGGTGGATCGCGGTCTGGCCGATCACGCCCTGAACCGGCTCCTCCGCGTGGACCGTGACGTGTTGGCCCTTCGAGACGGTGCGGTCGGCACCCCCGATGCGCGCGATGCGGAGGAACCCGTCGTCGAGCACGTCGCGGACGATGAACCCGATCTCGTCGGCGTGGCCGGTGACGGCGACCGTCGGCGCGTCGGGGTCGCCCTCGTGGACCGCGACGGCGTTGCCGTACGCGTCGGTGTCGACCCGGTCCGCGAACTCGCGGACGTAGTCGGTCCAGACGCGTTGTGCGGCGGTTTCGAAGCCCGAGGGACTCGGCGTCGCGAGGAGGTCGTCGAGGAACGCTCGGCGCGTGTCGTCCATGCGTGGGGCTGTGTGGGGTCCGGCAAGAAAACGTCGGATCCGGCTCTCCGGGGCCCGCAGAGGGCCGGCCGACACAAGCGCTTTGAGGCGTCCGCCCGTCGGATCGGCATGGACATCCTCCGAAGCGTCCGGGCCGTCGCCGAGGCCGAGGGACCGGGCGTCGTGGACTGGGACCGGGCCGCGTCGGCCGCGAAGAGCGCCACCGACCCCGGATCGATCGCGCTCACCGACGCGGAGCGAGCGGGGTACGCCGAAGACGTCCGCGACGCCCGCTCGCGGCTCTCGACTGTCGCCGGAATCGACTTCGACGTGCCCGACACCGTCGAGGTCCAGAACCGCCACCACTGGATCGACGCGAGCGTCGGCACGTTCCGGCGCGTGATGGGTCCGATCGAGACGGCCGCGGCCGAAGACGCCGGCGGCGGTCTCGGTGGCGACCCCGGCGACAGCCCCGTCGGCTCCGACGCAGAAACCGGCTCGATGGACGTGATGCCGGACGCCTCGACCGGACCGGTCGGGTCGACGCCCGGGGCCGCGTTCGCGCAGGACCTCTCGCGGATCGCCAACACCGGGTCGATGGCGTTCGCGCTGGGCTTCCTCGCGCGGAACGTCCTCGGCCAGTACGACCCGCTCCTGCTCGCCGACGAGCCGGACGCCGACCACGGGCTCTACTTCGTCCACCCGAACATCGTCGCGGTCGCGGCCGCGCTCGACGTGGAGTACCCCCGGTTCCGCCGCTGGATCGCGTTCCACGAGGTGACCCACGCCGCCGAGTTCGGCGCGGCACCGTGGCTCCCGGAGTACCTCGAGTCGCGCGTCGAGCGCGGGATCGAGGGGATGACCGGCCGCGGCCTCGACCCCGACGCGTTCGCGGAGCTACAGACCGCGATGACCGCCGTGGAGGGGTACGCCGAGGTGCTGATGGACCGCGCGTTCGACGGCGAGTACGCGGACCTCCGGCGGAAGCTCGACGACCGCCGCGGGGGCGGCGGCCCGGTGCGCCGGCTCGCGCAGCGCCTCCTCGGACTGGGGCTCAAGCGTCGGCAGTACGAGCGCGGTGCTGCCTTCTTCCGGCACGTCGCCGACGAGCGCGGCGTCGAGGCCGCGGGGGCGGTCTGGGAGCGCGCCGAGAACCTCCCGACCGCGGCCGAGATCGACGACCCCGAGGCGTGGATCGTCCGCGTCGACCCCTGAAACACCGACGACACCGTCCCGTCTCGGACGACCCCGGCTCACTCCAGTTCGAACTCGCGCTTGCGGCCCGCGCCGGACGCTCCGGACGCCGATCCGTCGGACTCGACGCGGTCGAACCGCTCGTCGAGGTCCTCCGTCGCCAGCAGGCGGTCGAGCTTCCGCTCGAACTCGGCCTCGTCGATCTCGCCGGTTGCGTACCGTTCGCGAAGCGCCGCGACAGGGTGTTCGGCCGTCGTCGACCGGCTGACGGCGGTGTCAGCCTCGTTTCCGGACGCGACCAGCGGGAACTGGTCGCCGAGGACCCAGATCAGCGGGATCAACACGAAGAACCCGAGGATGAACGTGGCGGGGATCAGCGCTCCCAGCACCTCCGGGAGCAGGACGGCGAAGAGCGACGTGAGTCCGAACGAGAGTACTCCGACGAGGGCGGTGAGCCGCGTCTTTCCGAACGTGGGGAGGGCCATGAATCAGTGATTTGGTCACGTTGACAAAAACGTACTGCCACCGACCGACTTCCCCGCCCGCGACCGACGGCTATTCGTCGGGCGCGCACCCACGCCGATCCGTGCTCAGGTACGTGACGACGAACCCGGGGAAGGTGCGCGAGGCGGAGCGGTACCTCCCGGACGGCTCGGTGGAGCGACTCGACTTCGACTACACGGAGATCCAGGCCGACGAACTCGGCCCGATCGCGGCACAGGGGGCCCGCGAGGCGTACCGCCACGCCGACGCGCCGGTCCTCGTCGACGACGCCGGGATGTTCGTCGAGGGGCTCGACGGCTTCCCCGGCCCGTACTCGTCGTACGTCGAGGACACGCTCGGGGTCGAGCGCGTCCACGAGATCGCCGCCGACCTCGACGACCGGCGCGCCGCCTTCCGGTGTGTCCTCGGCTACTGCGACGGCGAGGGGTTCGCCGCGAGCCCGGACCCGGTCGACCGCGGCGACCGCGACGCGGCCGCGGCGGCGGGACCCGAAGGAGACGAGAGCGCCGGCGACGCGGACGACGCTGACCGCGCCGACCCGCTCCCCGTCAAGCTGTTCGAGGGGTACGTTCCGGGCCGGATCGTCGCGCCGCGGGGCGACGGCGGGTTCGGCTACGACCCGATCTTCGAACACGACGGGGAGACGTTCGCGGAGATGAACACCGACCGGAAGAACGCGGTTTCACACCGGGGACGGGCGCTAGAGAAGTTCGCGGAGTGGTACGCGGACCGCTAGGCGGGAGCCGCAGCCGGCACAGTCGGATCAGGCCGCCTCGGCGATCGCGTCGGTCAGCAGGTCGGCACCAAGGTCGATCTCGCGTTCGGTGACGTCGAGCGGCGGGAGGATCCGGAGGACGTTGTGGCCGCACGCCAGCGTGAGGAGTCCGCGCCCGAAGGCGTTCTTCACGACCGCGTCGCGGCGCTCCTTCGTGTCGAACTCGACGGCGAGCATGAGTCCCTTCCCGCGGACATCCTCGACGGGGTCGAGGTCGGCGTCGCGCATCGTCTCTTTGAACTGGCGGCCGCGCGTCACGGCGTTGTCCATGAGGTCGGCCTCCTCGATGGCGTCGAGCGTGAGCGCGCCCTGCGCCGAGGCGATCAGGTCGCCGGCCCCCCACGTCGAGGAGAGGCGGCCGGTCTCCTCGGGGAAAACGTCGGAGCGCGAGACGGTCGCACCCACGCGGAGCCCCTTCGCGCTCGCGATCACGTCCGGTTCGTAGGCGTAGTGGTCGGAGCCCCACATCTCGCCGGTGCGGCCGACCCCGGACTGGATCTCGTCGGCGATCAGCGTGATGTCGTGTTCGTCCGTCAGCGCCGCGATCTCGTCGGTGAACGCCTCCGAGGGGAATCGGTAGCCGCCCTCGCCCTGGATCGGTTCGAGGATGAGGTAGGCCACGTCGTCGGGGTGGACGTTCCCCCGCTTCGGGTCGAGCTTCCGGCGCAGCCGCGAGACGCCGTCCGCAAAGAAGCCGCACGAGCAGGTCTCGGCCGAGCAGGTGCGGTCGTCGCAGTAGGGGACGTCCATCACGCCGCTCACCTCCGGGAAGTCGCGGCGGTACACCGCCTTCGATCGGTTCAGGGAGAGCGCGCCGAGCGTCCGGCCGTGGAACGCCCCGTCGAAGGTGATCGCGTACTTCGCGCCGTCCGACTCGTCGTAGGCGATCTTGATCGCGTTCTCGACCGCCTCCGCACCGGAGTTCGAGAGGAAGACGGTGTCCATGTCGTAGTGGGCGGTGAGGTCCGTCAGGCGGTCCATAAGTCCCGAAGAGCCGGGCAGTCCGTCGTCGGGCGTGGGGCCGCCAGCGGCGTAGAAGTCCTGTCCGGCGATCTTCAGCGGGTCGACGAGGTCGAACTCCTCCAGTCGGTCCATGATCAGGGGGTTGTTGTAGCCGAGCGGCGCGGCGGCGACGTGGCTGGTGAAGTCCATGAGGACGTTGCCGTCCACGTCGGTACAGAACGGACCCTCAGCGGGGGCGGTGCGGTCCCAGACGAACTCGTAGACGTAGGTGCTCGGCGCGGCCGACTCGTGGTGGTACTCGACCCACTCCCGAGCGCGCTCGCCCGGGAGGTCGTCGACGGCGGGCGTGGCGGTGTCGCGGTCCATGGGTCCGAGTGGCACGCGAATAAAATAAGTCCGGGGCGATCGCGAAACGGTTGGATATTTCTCCAACTGGGCTTCGTGGGTTCGGAGAGTGTGGGAGTGCGCGGCGTCCGGCGTTCGGGACGCCGGGAAATCGGATCGGAACACAGTTGTCCGAACGGGTACGAGGATCGGTGTTCAGATGACCGAAAGCAACGGTTCCGACCGCGCCCGCAGTCAGCCGGTCGTCGTTCAGGAGGACACCCATCAAAACGAGATCCCGGAGAACATCGACTCGGAGCTGTACTCGGCGGACAGCCCGAGCAACTCTTTCCACGAGTTCAGGATGGAGCCGGGCGACGACCTCGTCGAAGCGCTCCGCGAGAACGGCCACACGGTCGTGTTCAGGGACTAATCCGGGGCCGACACCGCGCCGACGCGCGGCCGACCCCGTACGACTTTGAAGATCCGTCGCCACGGGAGAGACATGAACCGCGAGGAGTTCGCCGCCAGCATCGACCACACCGTGCTCGGCCCGGAGACCACGTGGGCCGACACTCGAACCGTTCTCGACGAGGCCGCCGACCACGGGATGAACGCCTGTATCCCGCCCTGCTACGTCGCCGAGGCGGCTGCGTACGAGAACGCCCCCGACACGATTGCCACCGTCGTCGGGTTCCCGCACGGCCAGCACGCCCCGGAAGTCAAGCGCGACGAGGCAGTCGCGGCGTGGGAGGACGGCGCGGACGAGATCGACATCGTGATCAACGTCGGCCGGCTGAAGGCCGGCGACGACGGGGCGGTCGCCGACGAGCTCTCCGACGTGGTCGCCGCCGTCCCGGTCCCCGTGAAGGTGATAATCGAGACCGCGCTCCTCGACGACGGCGAGAAGCGCCGCGCCTGCGAGGCCGCCGTCGCCGCCGACGCCGCCATGGTGAAGACTTCGACCGGCTTCGCGGACGGCGGCGCGACGGTCCCGGACGTGGAGCTGATGAGCGAGTACCTCCCGGTCAAGGCCTCCGGCGGCGTCGGCTCCTACGAGGAGGCGATGGCCATGCTCGACGCGGGCGCGGTTCGGATCGGGGCCTCCTCGGGCGTCGAGATCGTCGAGGGACACCCCGAGAGCCCGAATTAACGTTCGGCTGACTGCTCCCGATCGTCTGACGACCTGTTTCGGCTATCTGACGGCCCGTCTCGTCCGTCTGACGACCCGTCCACCTCGTTCGACGGCCGTTTCCGCCCGTCGCCGTCGGCGGCGAGCCCGTCGTCGGGCGTCGAGTCGTTACCGGGCGTCGAGCCCTCGCCGGATCCGGCGGTCGCTCCGTCCGTTCCGTCGTCGATCTCGTCGGGGTCGACGTCGACCTCGAAGGCCGAGACCGACTCCGAGAGCGACGCCGCCTGGTCCCTGAGCCGGTCGGCGTTCTCCGCGATGGTAGTGACGGTCGCCGTCTGCTCCTCGGCGGCCGCGGACACCTGCTCGGACCCGGACGCGACCTCGCCGCTCACCTCGGCGACGTCCTCGACGCCCTCGACCGCGCGCTGCGTCGACCGCGCCTGGTCCTCGGCGGCCTCGCTTATCTCCTGGACGCCGTGGTTCGTCTCCTCGACCGCGTCGACGACCGCTTCGAGCGACGAGGAGGCCTGTCGGACCGTGTCGGCTCCCTCGTCTATCCGGGCGTTCGTCTCGCGGATGTTGTCGACGGTCTCGTCCGTCTCCTCGCGGACGCTTTCGATCTGCGATTCGATCTCCGCGGCGGCGTCCTGCGTCTCCTCGGCGAGGTCCTTGACCTCGTCGGCGACGACCGCGAAGCCCTCGCCGGCCTCGCCCGCGCGGGCGGCCTCGATCGAGGCGTTCAGCGCGAGGATGTTCGTCTGCTCGGCCACGTCGGTGATGAAATCGACGACCTCGTCGATCTCGTCCATCCGGTCGTCGAGCGCCTCCATCTGATCGACCGCGGCCGCGGAGCGGTCTTCGATCGCGTCCATCTCGTCGAGCGCCTCGGTGGCCGCCTCGCGGCCGGCCGCCCCGCGCTCCGAGGCGGCCTCCGCGGTCTCGGCGACGGACGCGGCCGACGAGGCGACCTCCTCGATGCTCGCGGAGAGGTCGCTCATCTCGTCGCCCACCGCGTCGAGCTGTTCGTCCTGTCTGACCGCGCCGTCCGCGATCTCCTGAATCTGCTCGCTGACGGTTCCGCTCGCGGTCTCGACCTCGTCCGCGCCGGCCGCGAGGTCCGCGCTCGCGTCGTCGACCTCGCCGGCGAATGCGGCCACCCGAGCGGTGGTCCGCTCCAGCTGCGCCACCATGTCGTTGAACTCCTCGGCGATCTCCCGCATCGCGTCGCGGTCGGCGTCGGGGTCCATCCGGCGGGTGAGATCGCCGTCGGCGACCGCGCCCATCACCTCGCTGTAGTCGGCCGCGCGCGCCTCCATGTCGCGGGTGACGGCCTCGGCCTCCTCGCGGGCCGCCTCGGCCTCGTCCGCCGCGGTCTCCGCCTCGCCGATCCGCTCGCGGAGCGAGTCGCGCATCTCGGCGAAGCTCGTGAACAGGCGGCCGATCTCGTCGATCCGACCGGTCGACAGGTCCACGTCGAGCTGGCCGGACTCGATCCGCTCGGCGCGGTCCCGCAGCCGCGCGAGGGGAACGACGGTCCGGCTGCCCAACACGACGCCGACGACGCCCAGCGACGCGAGCGTGAGGAGGATGAGGAGCAGCACCGAGTTCCCCACGTCGTTTCGAACCGCGAAGGCCGTCGACTGGTCGACGCTCGTGACCGCGACCCAGTCGGTCTCGGGGACCGACGCGTACGCGTGGACCTGCCCGTCGCCGATCCGCGTCGCCGTCGTGGCGTTCCCCTCCCGGACCGTCCCGATGCCGTCGGCGTGTTCCGCCTCGTCCGCCGTACCGTCGATGTCGAGGACGGTCTCGCCGGCCGCGTTGAGGATCATGGTCTCCTCGCCGGTGTCGGTGTTCTGGATCCGGTCGAGCTGCGGCTGGATCCGGGTCACCACGACGAGGTACCGCCCGTCGTCCCGCGGCACGGAGCTGGCGAACGCCATCACCGGTCTGTCGTTCAGCACCGGCGACCGGTACGAGCGGGCCGACTGCCAGACGCGGTCGTCGTCGCCGACCCCCTCCGGCACGTCGGCGTCGCTCCACGGCGCGTCGAGGTCGCTCGGCGCGCGGCCTTCGAGCGGCCGCTCCGTGCTGGCGACGACCCGGTCTTCCCCGGAATCGACCACGTGGATACTGACGATGTCCCCGGAGAGCAGCTCGTCTTTCAACAGGATGTACGCCGGTGCGCGCCGGTCGGACCGGAGGGCGTCGGCCGCCGACATCGACCGCGTCTCGGTCCGCATCCGCTCGGTCCACGAGCCGATCGCGTCGGCCTGGAGGCCGCCGGTCTCGGCCAGTTGGGTCGTCGCGTCGGACTCGACGGTCTGTTCGGTCTGGAGGTAGGTGAACGCGCCGCCGGCGACGACGACCGCCGCGACGACGAGGAACGCCAGCGCGAACTTGGCGGCGTACCGGCGGCGGATCGCGTCCGGGAGGACGCCGTCGACGACGCGCGCCAGCCGTCCGATGATCCCGTCGCTCATTGGCCCACCTCTTCGGGGTCCGAGGGGACCGACAGGTCGCCGGCGACGATCCGCTCGCCGGACTCGGCGATGGCGGCGCGGACCTCGTCCGGGATCACCGGACCGAGCGACGTGCCGTACACGAGCGCGACGCCGTCCTCGGCGAGGCCGAGGGCCGTCGTCGACCCGGTGTCGAGGTCGCCGTCGATCGTCCGCTCGGCGGCGTCGTACACCGCGGTGCCGACCCGCTTCACCATCGACGCCAGAATCACGTCCGCGTACCGCGGGTTGCTCCGCGACTGGTCGGAGTCGACGCCGATCGCGTACCGGCCGTACTCCTGTGCGGCCTGGAACACGCCGAGCCCGCTGCCGCCGGCCGCGTGGTACACCACGTCGGCCCCCGCCTCGTACATCTCCGCGGCGGCGTCGTACCCGCCCTCGGGGTCGTCGAAGTCGCCGAGGTAGGTGGAACGGATCGACACGTCCGCGGCCGCGTGGTCGACGCCGGCGCGGTAGCCCGCCTCGAACTTGCGCACGAGGTCCGACTCGACGCCGCCGACGTAGCCGACGGTCCGCTCGTCGGGGCGGGTCGACCCCGCGCCGACGGACAGGTCGCGGCTCGTCACCACCCCGGCGAGGTGGCCGGCCTGGAACGACCCCTCGTGTTCGCGGAACACGTAGCTCGCCACGTTGTCGCGGTCGACGACCGAGTCGACGATGGCGTACCGCTGGTCCGGGTACTCGCCCGCGACCGTCGAGAGCGCGTCCGCCTGAAGGAAGCCGATACAGCAGACCAGGTCGTAGTCGGGGTCGTCCGACGCCGACAGGTCGGCCTGTGTCGTCTCGAACTCCGGAACCGATGTCGGCTCCTCGTTCGCGAACGCCACGTCGTGGTCGAGGCGAGCGCGCTGGATCCCCCGGTTGGCGGCGTCGTTGAACGACCTGTCGTCGAGCCCGCCGAGGGCGTATATCATTCCGACGGTCGTGCCGGCGTCGACCGCGTCCCGATCCCCATCCGTCCCGCCGTCCGTCGAGTCCCCGTCCCCGGACTCGATCGACGCCGCGCCGGACGTCTCGTCGCCGAGACAGCCGGCCAGCGTGCCCGCGACCGCGCCGCCGAGACCGGCGGCGAGACGGCGGCGAGAGAGCGTCGTGGTTCGAACGTTATTCATCTCGTGGGTATCCGCAGGAGGGGAATAAAACGCCTCCGCGTAAATTATCAACGCCGATAGAAAGTGACGGTAGCCACTCTCTCCCGCGGTCTCGGCGGCGTTCTCCGAGAGTGAGAATCCCGCCCGACGGGTTTACCTTCGAGACGCGTACGGGGAACCATGAGTCACCAATCGGGATCGCCACGCTTCGACCTCGACGCGGCGTTCAAGGCGTTCGGCGCGGTCGGGATCGCCATCTCCGTCGCGCTCGTCGTCGCCGTGTTCGCGCTGACCGACCCGTTCGGAGAGTACGTCACCGCCTCGCCCGCCGTCTTCGGCACCCTCCTCTCCGTCGTCCTCGTCGCGGCGGTCGGCTACACGACGTACGCCCTCCGGCGGCGCTGACGGGACGTGCGTTCCGCGGGTCGAGCGCGACGGCGGGAGACATAAACCGCTCGCGGGCGGACGGACGCGTATGACCGACGAGTCGACCGACGCGGCGGTGGAACGGTTCCTCGACCGAGCGGCGTCAGCGCTCGACGACTACGATCAGGGGTACGCCGACGCGGACGCGACGCTGGCAACGCTGCGGACACACGTCGACGAGCTGTCGGCGAGCGTCGAGGAGACGGAGGAGTAGGCGGTACGGCGGTCCGACTACGGGCCGGCACCGATCAGTTCTCGCACGCGACCGACGTACTCGGCGAAGGCGGCGTCGCCGCGCTCGCGGGGGCGCTCGACGTCGACATCGACGACCTCGCGGACGCGGCCCGGGTCGGCGGCCATCACGACGATCCGGTCCGCGAGCGTCACCGCCTCCGCCACGTCGTGCGTGACGAAGAGGACGGTCTTCCCGGTCGACTCCCACACGTCGAGCAGCTCCCGCTGGAGCATCTCGCGGGTCTGGGCGTCCACCGCGCCGAACGGCTCGTCCATCAGGAGGAGGTTCGGGTCGACGGCGAGCGCCCGCGCGATGGCGACGCGCTGTTTCATCCCGCCCGACAGCGACTTGGGGTAGGCGTCGCGGAACTCCGTCAGCCCGACCAGTTCGAGCATCTCGTCGACCCGGCGCTCGCGCTCGTCGGGCGACCGGTCGCTCCGTTCCAACCCGAACCCGACGTTCTCCGCGACGGTCAGCCACGGGAACAGGTGGTACTCCTGGAAGACGACGCCCATGTCCGTCGTCGGCCCGGTGACTTCGGTGCCGTCGAGCAGCACCCGCCCGTCCGTCGCCTCGGTCAGGCCGGCGACGATCCGGAACAGCGTCGTCTTCCCGCACCCCGAGGGGCCGACGAGACAGACGAACTCGCCGTCGGCGACCGAGAACGACACGTCGTCGAGCGCGCGCACCGGATCGCCGTCGCCGTCGCCGGCGTACGTCTTGCCGACCGCGTCGAGCGCGACGCTCGCGTCCGCGGGCGGGAGGGAGCCCGTCTCTTCCTCGTCGGCCGCGCCGTTCCCGTTCACGCCCGCCATACCAACACCCTCCGTTCGACCGCGCGGAACGCCACGTCGACGAGCAGGTACATCAGGCTCAACACGAGGATGTACGCGATCGCCTGGTCGACCGCGAGGTTGTTGCTGGCGCGGATGATCTCGCGGCCGACCCCGGGAACGCCGAAGATCTCCGAGGCGACGACAAGCATCCAACACCGTCCCAGTCCGGTCCGGATCCCGGTCATGATCCCCGGCGTCGCCGCCGGCAACACGATCGACCGGACCGCGTCGAGGTCGCCCCGGACGCCGAGCGTCCGTCCCACGTCGAGGAGGTCCTCCGAGACGCCCTCGACGGCACCGTACGCCGCGTAGAAGTTGATCCAGAACGCGCCCACCGCGATGATGAAGGCCGCGCCCCAGTCGTTGATGCCGAACCACGCGATCGCGAAGCCGATCAGCGCGAGCGGCGGCACCGGCCGCAGCGTCCGGACGAGCGGCGCGGTGAGGTCGTCGAGCAGGCGGCTCCACCCGAAGGCGACCCCCGCGGCGACGCCGAGCGCGGTCCCGGCGACGGTGCCGGGGATCCAGTGCCGGACGCTCTGGTAGAGCGGCGTCGTCATGTCTCCCGAGGCCAGTTCGCTGCCGAACGCCCCGGCGACCGCGACCGGCGAGGGGACCACGTACGCGGGCGAGCCGAGGGAGACGACGTACCAGACGGCGAGGAACCCCGCGACGCCGAGCGCGCCGCGGAGGAGCCGGCGGGGGTCATCGAGACCGATCGCGACGGCCGCGTCCCCGTCCAGTTCCGATCCGGTTTCTGTCGCCATCAGAGCGAGTCGTACACCTCCAGATCGAATATCTCGTCGGTCGACAGCTGTTCGTCGATCTGGTCGTTTCCGGCCGCGAACTCCGAGAACACCTGCGTCGCGTCCGTGATCTCGTTAGGGTCCGTGATGAAGTTCGACAGCGGCGAGTCGAGCGCGTTCCGCGCGCGGTCGACCGGCATCCCGATCCCCTCGTTGACGTGTTCGGCCGTCGCGTCCGGCTCCTCGCCGATGAACTCGGTCGCGCGGACGTGCTGTTCGAGGAACTGCGCCGCGAGCGGCGAGTCCCGCACCGCGTCGCTCATCAGGGTGACCGCGGCGGGCTGGCCGGGGAGGACCTCGGCGGCGGTCCGAAGCATCGTCACGGACGAGCCCTCCGCCTGCGCGATGGTCGGCACCGGCTCCATGATCGAGGTACCGTCGATCTCGTCGTTAGCGATCGCCTGCCAGACCGAGCTGGCACCGCTGATCTCGATGATCTCCACGCTGTCGTTCGACTCGGGGTCGACGCCGACGTCGCGGAGCCAGTAGCGGAGCAACACGTCGGGAACGCTCCCCTGCGGGAACGTTCCGAACGTGAACGGCTCGCCCTGCTCTTCTTCCCACGTCGCGAACGCGTCGCCGCCCTGCTGCTCGAACGTCTTGTGGAACGACGACTCCGCCATGATCCCCATCGGCTCGCGGATGTTCGCCGCCGTCACCCGCGCCGGGATCCCGTTGTCTATCGCGATCATGGCGGGGACGATCCCGAACATCGCGACGTCGATGTCGCCGCCGCCGAGCGCCTGAACGATCGCCGGGCCGTTGCCGAACTCCTGTCCGGAGACCTCGGCGTCGATCTCGGAGAAGTAGCCCTCGCCCTCCATCACGTACCACTGGAGGTCGGGGTAGATCGGCATGTGCGCGACCGTCAGTTCGTCGAGTCCGCCGCCACCGCCGCCGAGACAGCCGGCGAGTCCGACCGTCGCAGTTCCGCCCGCGGCCGCGAGGAAGGACCGCCGCGACGCTGTCCGCGTTGATTCGTACATACTAACGGAAACGGGTCCGCGGGGAACACCCTCGCGTCACCAGCAACTGAAGCGGATTCCAATGACGCCGTCAGATAGCCGAAAACTGATTTGGGGACCGCTTTCGGGATATTAACCGGTCACAACAGTTGATGGCCCGTCACCGATCGGCGCAAATATTGTTGGTATGTGTCCTCGGCCGCACCGCTCGCACGGCGGCCGGTCGCGTCCCGTCGCTCACGGGTCCTCGGTCGACTCCTCGTCGAACAGTCCGAGATCCTCGGCGACGAGGTCGGCGAGGCGGTCTTTGATCGCCGGATCGACCTCCGCGACCTCGTCGCCGTCGTGTTTTTGCGCGTTGTGTTTATCGAGCGCGTCCGCGAGGTCGTCGAGGGGGACGCGGGTCTCCGTCTCGCACTCGTCGCACACGATCGGGACGGACGGCTCGTCGGTGGACATTGTTCGGTCAATCGCCCGTCGCGGGTATATGCCTTCGGGCGTCGACTCGGAATCGGGCGGCGCGTTCGGACGGGATCCGGTCCGACATGCGGGTCCCGGTCCGATATGCGGGTCCCGGCCCGACACGCGGGTCCCGGTCCGACGGCCGGGAACGCCGCGAACCGCCACCGTCTACTGACCCCGCCGCGAACGCCGCCCATGGACGTGCTCGTGACGGGGGCGGCGGGCGGGATCGGCGGCGGGGTCGCGCGCTCGCTCGCGGCCGCCGGCCACGACGTTCTCGGCGTCGACGTGGACGCCGAGGGGCTCGCCGCCCTGCCGGACGCGGTCGAGACCGCGGTCGTCGACCTCCGCGACGAGGTCGCCGTCCGGGCGCTGCTCGCGGACCGGCCGCTCGACGCGGTCGTCTCCTGTGTCGGCGGCTACGAGATCGCGTCGGTCGAGGACACCTCCGTCGAGGCGTTCCGCCGGCAACTGGACACGAACCTGACGGCGGTCCACGCGACGGTGTCGGCGGCGCTCCCGACGCTACGCGAGCGCGGCGGGCGGGTCGTGATCGTCGGCTCGATGGTCGGGTCGGTCGCCCTTCCGTACCACGGCGCGTACAGCGCCGCGAAGGCCGGACTCGACGGGTACGTCGACGCGCTCCGCCGAGAGGTCGCCCCTCACGGGGTCGACGTGACGCTGGTCGAACCCGGTCCCGTCCCGACCGGGTTCAACGAGCGGGCGGCCGCCGCGGCCGCCGAGGTCGACGAGGCGGACGGTCCCTACGCCGACGCCTACCGCGCGTTCGAGGGGTACTCCCCGGCGGCGACCGACCTCGAAACGGTCGTCGAGCGCGTGGTGACCGCGACGACCGCGGACCGGCCGCGGACACGCTACCGCGTGAGCCGCCGAGCGCGGTGGCTGCCGCGGCTGGCACGCGTCCTCCCCGACCGACTGTACGATCGGCTCGTCCGCGCGGGACTCCCCGGCGGGATCCTGTGGCGGCTGCTCCATCGGTGAGCCGCCGCTGTTCACCGCGAGTCGCGCCCGCGGTCAGTCGTCGGCCGCCCCGGATGACGCCTCCTCGGACTCGTCGGCGTCGTCCGCGGTCTCCGTTTCGGGCGTTTCGGCTTCTGTCTCGCCGGTTTCGACCGAATCAGTTTCGGCCGCGTCGCTCTCGTCGTAGAACTCCTCGGGCGAGGCGTCGATCCGCTCGAACTCGCCGAAGTCGCGCTCGTGGTGGCGGATGATCTGTTCGACGATCCACGCGCTGTACCGCTCCGAGTACGCCCACTCGGCGTCGGCGTCGGCCACTTGGAAGCGGTCGTCGGTGGCGAGCGCGGCGTACAGGTGGTAAAAGCCCAAGACGACGTCGCCGAAGTCGCGCGCCTCGCCGCCGATCGCCGCGCGCTTCTCCGCCAGTTCCTCGCGGCCCGCGTCGGTGAGCGCGAAGTACTTGCGGTCCGGCTCGTCGGCGCGTTCGACGCGCTCCGCGACCCCCTCCTCCTCGAACTTGTATAAGATTGGGTAGACGGAGCCGTAGGAGGGCTCCCAGTGGCCGCCGCTTATCTCCGTGATCTCGCCGAGCAGCTCGTAGCCGTACCGCGGGCGCTCGTCGAGCAGCTCCAAGACGAGGTACGAGATCAGTCCTTTCGGCGGGCCGCTTTTCCGCATTATCCCCACCTTTCGGGGTCGCGCTGAAAGGGTTTTGGTCACGGCGACGAGGAACGCAAGCCGCGACGATCCCGGCGATTCGAGCGCTTCGACGAACAGGTATTTGCGGTGGCGCGTGCCTGCGAGCGGTCGCCCCTGGCGACCGCGAGACAGCACCGCGCGAGGTCGCCGGCGGCTTTGCCGCCGGCTGCCAGAGAATCTTCGATTCTCGCTGGAGTCAGTCGCCGGAGCGAAGCGGAGGCGACTGACGAGGCTGGGGAGGCGTGAGGTGCGGTGCTGTGCGGGGCGGGACTCGAAGGGGCAGTCGCGAGGACGAAGCACGACGAAGCAAGCACCGCAGGAGCGAACGCAGTGAGCGACGAGGAGCACAGCGAGTCGCGCGAGTCCCGCGAGCGAAAGCGAGCGGGACCACGAAAGACGCAGCGCCGAGCGAAGTGAGGCGACCGTCTTTCGGAGGTCCTCGCGACTGGGGCTTCGGTGGTCCCGGTCACGGAATTACCCGCGGAAAATCTAGTCACGCACAGCCGATCAGCGGAGACTTCGAAACCACTGATGCCGTTTCCGTCTCTGACTCGACCGGGAACGGTCCGATTGATTTCCGCGTATCGGGACGACCCGCAAGCCCCTAAGTCGCGGGGACCCAAGCCGGCACATGGTCGAGGCTCCACAGACCGCCGAAGGGTGGTTCTCGCTACACGACTTCCGCTCGATCGACTGGGACGCCTGGCGCGACGCGCCGGAGTCCGAACGGCAGCGAGCGATCGAGGAGGGAGTGTCCTTCCTGAAACACCGCGAACTGGTCGCCGACGCGGACGCGGGCGAGTCCGCGCTGTTCTCCGTGCTCGGGCACAAGGCCGACCTCCTGTTCTTACACTTCCGACCGTCGCTCGACGACCTCTCGTCGATCGAGCGCCGCTTCGAGGACACCGCGCTCGCGGAGTTCACCGAGCGCGAGACCTCGTACGTCTCCGTCACCGAGGTGTCCGGGTACGTCTCGGACGACTACTTCGAGGAGGGGGCCGACGCCGTCGACGAGGGGCTACGCCGGTACATCGAGGGGAAGCTGAAACCCGAGATCCCCGACGACGAGTACGTCAGCTTCTACCCGATGAGCAAGCGCCGCGGCGAGGAACACAACTGGTACGACCTCGACTTCGAGGAGCGCGCCGACCTGATGGCGGGCCACGGGGAAGTCGGCAAGGAGTACGCGGGGAAGATCAAACAGGTGATCGCCTCCTCCGTCGGCTTCGACGACCACGAGTGGGGCGTCACGCTGTTCGGCGCGGACCCGACCGACATCAAGGACATCGTCTACGAGATGCGGTTCGACCCCGCCTCCTCGCGGTACGGCGAGTTCGGTGACTTCTACGTCGGCCGCCGGTTCCCGCCGCGCGACCTCGACGCCTTCCTCGCGGGCGAGACGGTCCCGACCGGGCGCGTCCCCGACGAGGACAGCGCCGGCCACCCCCACGGCGAAGGGAGTCATCACGGCGACGACGCGCACGGCCACGGCGACGACGGACACGGCCGCGGCGAGGGACACGACCGTTCCGGGGCTGGCGGGGGCCCCGCCCACGGCGACCACCCGCACGGCGACGAGGAGGCCGGCGGCGAGGGCGATCACCCACACGGCGAGGGCGGCAGTCACGGGGGCAAGGGGGACGCCCACGGCGATCACGGCGGCGACGGCGGTCACGGCGACGAGAGCGACGACGCGGACATCCGCGGCGAACTCGCCGACCTCGACATCTACGCCGGCAAGCCGCACGGCGAGGACGTGTACGCCACCGTCCTCTACAGCGAGGCCGACGTCGACGAGCTGTTCGACGAGGTCGAGGGACTGCGCGGCAACTTCGACCACTACGGCACCCACGTCAAGACCGCGGTGTACGAGGGGCGTCACACCGACCGCGCCGCCGTCGTCTCCATCTGGGACACGGCGTCGGCGGCCGAGACCGCGGGCGGCTTCCTCTCGGAGCTGCCCGACATCGTCGCGCGCGCCGGCGAGGAGTCCGGGTTCGGGACGATGGGGATGTTCTACACCGTCAAGCCCGACTACCAGACGGAGTTCGTCGACACCTTCGACGACGTGGGCGGGCTGCTCGCGGAGATGGACGGCCACGTCGAGACCGACCTGATGGTGAACGTCGAAGACGAGAACGACATGTTCATCGCCAGCCAGTGGAACGCGAAGGAGGACGCGATGCAGTTCTTCCGCTCTGACGAGTTCTCCGAGACCGTCCAGTGGGGCCGCGACGTGCTCGCCGACCGACCGCGGCACGTCTTCTTGGCCTGATACGGTTCGGGTCGGTCCGTTCCGGTCGGTGAACGACGCGCCGATTTTAGATCGCTGATCAGCGCGAACACCCCCGAAGTCCCAGCCGCTCGGTACGACGAGACTACTTCCGACAACACGGCCACCGAAGCCCCAGCCGCGAGGACGCCGCACGCTCGCTGCGGTCCTCAGTCGCTCACTTCGTTCGCTCCCTGCGGTCCTTACGTCGCCTGCGGCGTCCTCGCGGCTGCCCCTTCGAGTCCCGCCCCGCACCGCACAGCAACAGCACCTCACGCCTCCCCAGCCTCGTCGACCTCCCTCCGCTTCGCTCCGGTCGGTCGACTCCAGCGAGAATCGAAGATTCTCTGGCAGCCGGCGGCTTCGCCGCCGGCTATCAGAGAGACCGGAGGTCTCTCCCTACTCGCGGTCGCCGGTGGCGACCGCTCGCAGGCACGCGCCACCGCACTACGGTTCGTCAAATTGCCGACGACCCGTTCCCAAACGTCTCGCTCTCGGAGCGGACCGACCGCCGGGTTTTACCTACTCCACCGGCCAACGACCGTCCATGTTCGACACCATCGTGGTCGCGACCGACGGCTCCGACAGCGTCCAGCGGGCCGTCTCCGTCGCGGTCGACGTCGCGGCGCGGTTCGATGCCGAGGTCCACGCGGTGTACGTCGTCGACGCCAGCGAGGTGGAGTCGTCGCCGGACACGGTGCGCGACGACCTCCGCGAGGCCTTAGACGACCAGGGCCGCGACGCGCTCGACCGCGTCTCGGACGCCGCCAGCGACCGCGACGACGACCTCGACGTGACGATCGAGGTCCGCGAGGGACGGCCCGCCTCGGAGATCGACGCGTACGCCCGCGACGTCGACGCCGACCTCGTGGCGATGGGGACGCGGGGGCGTCACGGCGAGAACCGATTCCTCATCGGCTCCGTCGCCGAGCGCGTCGTCCGCACCTGCCCGATCCCGGTGTTGACCGTGCGACAGCTCACCGAGGAGGACCCGCGGCGGACCACGATCTGACGGGCGGCGAGCGACACGCGAGAGCCACGCCCCCGTGACCGACGCCGGGTCCCGCGACCGCCGAGCCGGCGCGAGAGCGGCGGAGTTTTCCGGCTGCCGCCCGGCTCGACGGTATGGACGACGACCTCATCGACGCGGGGGACGCCCCCCGATCGCGGTACACGAAGCTGCCCGGAACGGGATTCTTCTACCCCGACTCGCTCGACGACGAACGCGCGGAGCGGCGGGCCAGAGAGACGATCGAGGGCAGCGAGGCGGTCGTGATCGCCGACGGCGACGCCGACGGGCTCGCCTGCGCCGCGATGATCCGCGAGGCGTACGACGCCGCGCTCGACGTCGCCCCCTTCGAGGACGCCATTGCGGCGCGGCTCGCGGACGAGGCGGACGCGGACGACGACGAGCGCGACGAGGACGGGGAGAGCGACGACGACCGCGACGACGAGACGGACCCGACCGCCGACGCCCACGCCGAGTCGCCGGTCGGGCTGCTCTCCGCGGGCCCGTACTCGATCGACACGGCGCTCGAACGCGTCGACGCCTACGCGGACGACGATATCGACCTGTTCGTCTGTGACCTCTGTCCCGACGACTACGAGTGGATCGCGGACTCCCTCGAAGCGCTCGCGGACTCGACCGACTCGATCCGCTGGTTCGACCACCATCAGTGGGACGACGGGACCGCGGCGGCGGTCCGCGAGGCAGGCGTCGACCTCGTCGTCGGCGACTCGGACGAGGAGTGTACCGCCGACGTGACGCTCCGGTCGCTCGACCACGCGTTCGACGACCGATGGGCGGAGCTGGCGACCGTGACCCGCGACCACGACCTCTGGATCAAGGAGGACCCGCGGTCGGACGACCTCGCGGACTACTCCTACTGGGCGGGCGCGGAGGAGTACGCGGCCGTCATCGGCGCGTACGGGGTCGACCTCCCCGAGACGGTCCGGTCGTTCGTCGAGGACCGGCGGGTTGAGAAGGAGGCGCGCATCGACCTGGCGGTCGACCGCGCGGTCACCCACGAGGTCGGCGACTGGCGCGTCGCGGTTACCTACGGGCGCTGCTCGCAGAACGAGGTCGCAGAGCGGCTCCGCGAGAAGGGGGCCGACGCCGCCGTGATCGTCAAGCCCGCCGGCTCCGCGTCGATCCGCGGCTCCGAGGACTTCCGACACGCCCACGAGGTCGCCGGGAAGGTCAACGGCGGCGGCCACCCGCAGGCCGCGGGCTGCAAGCCCGACATCTACGACGACATGCTGGATTACGCCCACCACTGGAGCACCGAGGGACAGGCGTGTAAACGCGTGATCCTCGCCGCGTTCGAGGCGGTCGCGGAGGAGGTCGAGGACGCGGACGCCGGCGGCGACGGCGAGACGGGCGAGTAAGCCGGTCCCGATCCCCACCTTCATATCGCTCGACTCCGCTTGTCCGGCCGATGGCGGACTTCTTCGTGGCCGGCGAGACGCTCGTCGACTTCGTGCCCGAGTCGGGCGCGACGCTGCGCGACGTCGGCGGCTACGCGCATCGACCCGGCGGCGCGCCGGCCAACGTCGCGGTCGGGCTGGCGCGGCTCGGCACCCCGCCCGCGTTCTGGACGCGCCTCGGCGACGACTCCTTCGGCAATTTCCTCGCCGAGACGCTCGCCGACGAGGGGATTCCCGAGACCTACGTCAAGCGCGTTGAGGGGAAGACGACGCTGGCGGTGGTGTCGCCGCCGGACGCTGCCGGTCCTCGATTCGGCTTCTACGGCTCGCGCGGCGTGACGTTCGGGTTCGACCCGGACGCGGTCCCGACGGAGGCGCTGACGACTCCCGACAGAGAGGCATCGCCGGAGGGAGCGGCGTCACCTGCCAGAACGACCGCACCACCGTGGGTCCACCTCGGGGGCGTGGCGCTGACCCACCCGAGGGGGCGGGCGGCGACCCGCGAACTGTGCTCGGCGGCGACCGCCGCCGGCTGTCCGGTGTCGTTCGACGTGAACTACCGGTCGGACCTCGTGCCGGACGGCGCGGGGGAGGCCGTGTCGACCGCGGTCCGGGAGGCGGTGGCCGCGAGCGGCGTGGTGCTGTGTAGCGACGAGGACGTCGCGGCCGCCGGGCTGTCGACGAACGAGGGAACCGAACTGGCCCGCGACCTCCTTGCCGCCGGAGCGCACACCGCGGTCGTCACGCTGGGCGACGAGGGCGCGCTCGCAGTCAGTTCCGAGGCGTCCCCGTGGGGGGCCGCGACGGTCCGCCGCGGCGGGTTCGCGGTCGAGGCCGTCGACGCGACCGGTGCCGGCGACGCGTTCACCGCCGGGTTCCTCTCGCGGATCACGGGCGGTCGGAGAGACGAATCCGCAGACGGCGGTGGAAACGCCCTCCGCGAGGCGATCGCGTTCGGTAACGCGACCGCGGCGCTGTCGGTTCGGGAGGTCGGCGGGATGGGGTCGATCCCGTCGCGGGAGACGGTCGAGTCGTTCCTCGCGGAACGGGAAGAGAGAGCGGGGTGAAACGGGGAGAGAGCGAACGGGGTGAAGACGGGGAGCGGGTCGCGTCGTCTACGAGGAGGACGGCGACATCTCGATGTTGAGGCTCTTTTGGACGATCTGCGTGAACGCCATCGAGCAGAGGAAGTACCAGAGGATCCACATCTGGATCGGGCCGACGATCCCCGTGTCCCACGTGACGGTGCCGGCGAGCGGGACCACGAGCTCCTGTGCGGCGACGGCCGGGTACTCCGCAGTGGACCCGCGGTAGCCGATCACCCAGAACATCCAGAGGAACGCCGGGATGGTGAGGAACATGATCCACACCATCGGGCGGAACTGCTCTTTGAACATGCCGAGCTGGTCGCCCATCGCCTCCATCTGCTCTTCTTGGATCTCGTCGAGCGCCTCGTCGTCGTCGCGCTCTTCGGCCTCCTTCCGGCGTTCTTGGATGTCTTTCATCCGGTCTTGGTACATGGCCATCTTCTCCATGTCCATGAGCCCGGCGCGCAGCAGCGTCGAGTACAGCCCCGTCCCGAGCGCGATCACCATGATCACGACGTAAAAGGGGACGACGTTTAGGAGCGGCCCGAGGACGACGTCGATCCCGCCGGCGATCGCGTTGCGGACCGGGCCGACCGCGTAGCCGACGAACGCGCCGACCGTCGCCAGCCCCGCCAGCTTGTCCCACTTCGACCAGCTGGTCGTCTCGGGGGTCTCCACGTCGCTGCCGCCCGAGTCGTCGTCCTCCAAGCCGGCCTCGATCTCGTCGCGGTCGGCCAGCGCGAATCCCTCCTCGCCGTCGACGAGGATCTCCTTCTCGATGAGCCGGCCCCACTGTCCGCTGGATATCTTGTCGCGGACGTCGACCCATCGGACTTCGCCGCCGCTGGCGTTGTCGAGAACGGTCTCGATGGCGTCCCGCATCTCGCCGTCCTCGCGGACCAGCGAGCGGACCCGCCGTTCGACTTTGCTCATTAGCGGCCGATTAGCAGTCGATGGTTAAGAACCTTGTAGGATCGCGGCTCGGGTCGGTCTTCGACGACGCCGCGATTTGGCTTTCGATGACGACGCGATTTAGCTCTCGACGACGTCGGCGATCCGATCGAAGACCTCGTCCGGCGTCGCCTCCCCGTCGACCTCGACGAGGACGCCCTCGTCGCGGAAGTGGTCGACGACCGGCTCGGTGTTCTCGTAGAAGACCTCCAGCCGCTCGCGGGCGGTCTCCTCGGTGTCGTCCTCGCGCTGGATCAGTTCGCCGCCGCACTCGTCGCAGACGCCCGGCTCCTCCGGCGGCTGGAACTCGACGTGGTAGTTCGCACCGCAGTCGTCACAGACCCGGCGTCCCGTGAGCCGGTCGACGAGGACCTCTTCGTCGACGTCGAGCAGGATGACGGCGTCGAGGTCCGTAATCGAAGAGAGGTACTCCGCCTGATCGAGGTTGCGCGGGTAGCCGTCGAGGACGAACCCGTCGGCGTCGGCCAGCGCGGCCTCGACGATCTCGTTGACGACCGGGTCCGGGACCAGTTCGCCCGCGTCCATGAACGACTTCGGCGTGCCGTACTCCGTCTCCATCTCCTTGTTCGCGCGGAGCGCGTCGCCGGTCGTGACGTGTTCGACGCCGTACTCGTCGGCCAGCTTCGCGCTCTGTGTCCCCTTTCCGGCACCGGGTGCCCCGAGGAGTAGAATTCGATGGCTCATACCGGACTGGTCGCGCGCCGCCCCTAAAGACTTGAAGATTCCGGCCAACGCTACTCGGCCGCGTCGCCCCCGTCGCCCTCCGGCTCCTCGATCTCGCCGTCGGTCCTCGACTCCCCGGTCTCGCCGTCGGTCTCGGCCTCGGGGTTCAGCCGCAGCCCCATCTCCAGTTCGAAGCTCTCGGCGTCGGAGGTCTCGAAGCCGATCTTTTTGTACAGGGAGACGGCCGCGCGGTTCCACCGCTCGACGGTGAGCCACACCTTCTCGACGCCGTTCGCCTGCCCGTGGCCGAGCAGCCCGCGGATGAGGTGCGTACCGATCCCGGCGCGCTGGTACGCCTGGTGGACGAAGATCGCCAGTTCATAGGCGTCGCCGTCGGGCACGAGCGTCGCGTGGCCGGCCGCCTCGTCGCCGCACCAGGCGATCACGTTGTAGCAGTCGCCGGGGAGGATCGCCTCCAGCCACTCACGGATGCGCTCTTCGCCGCCCGGCGGGATCCCCTGCGCGCGGTCGGCCGGGTCGAAGCTGTCGTACATCTCCACGAGCGCCTCGCGGGCCTCGTCGTCCCCCTCGTACGGCCGGACCTCGATCTCGCGGTCCTCGCGGTCGGTGAACGTCGTCGGCGGCGGCGGGAACTCGTCGGCCACCGCGTCCGGGTACCCTCGGTCGCTCATCTGACCAGCGTGACCGAGGTCTTGGCGTTCAACAGGACGAACTCCGCGATCGACCCGATCGTGATCTTCCCCATCGGACTCGTGTGTCCGCCGCCGAGGACGATCTCCTCGAACCCCTCCGTCTCCGCGATCTCGACCAGCCGGCTCCCCGGGTCGCCCTCGACGCGCCGCACCTCGGCGTCGATCCCCGCCTCGTCGACGGCCGTCGTGGCCCGGTCCGCGACCTCGTCGGGCGACACCGAGGAGTCCTCGTTGTCGACCACGGCGATCGTCAGGTCGTCGTTCGCGACCGCCGCGCGCTCCACCGTCCGGTCGAGCGCGCGGAACGAGTCGTCGCTGCCGCCGATCCCGCAGAGCACCTTCATGTGGTGTCCCTCCACGCGACGGTACAAAAGTGGATCTCCGAGCGGTCGGCCACCGACAAGGCTTTTGCCCGGCCGCGGGGTTTCAACGGTATGAGCGACGACACCGGTCCGGCCGCCGACTCGGCCGACGAGACCGGCGGCGGAGCGGACGTCCCCGGCGGCGAGACCGGTGACAAGGCAGACGCGCCCGGCGACGAAGCGGACGTACCCGGCGGCGAGAGCGACGAGACCGGCGCAACGAACGCTTCCGACGGAACCGACGAGACCGGCGCAACGAACGCGTCCGACGACGTCCCGCGCGACGTCCGCAAGTACGAGCGGTTCAAGAAGATGGACGGGGCGCGCTACGAGCGCGTCAACGAGTTCCTGCGCGACCGGACGTACATCACGGCCCGCGAGTGGGCGATCGCGCGGCTCTGCGCCGACTTCCGCACCGAAACCGGCGTCGAGATGACGAAGATCGGCGAGAACCTCCCGGAACTCGTCCCCTTTATGACCGACACGTACACGCCGCAGGCGGTCAATCAGGCGCGATACTCCTTCGAGGAGAAGGTGACGAAGGCGGGCGCGACGTTCCTCTACGGCGCGATGTCGGGCTTCTTCACCGCCGAGGACTTAGACGAGATGATGTACGAGGTGACGGAGGTGGCGAAGTTCCTGCTGGAAGTGGAGGGCGTCGACCTCGCGGTCGCGGACGAACTGGAGGCCGAAGATAGGATTAGCGAGGTGATGCGCGACGTGCGCGCCTCCTCGGCCGACCTCCGTGGCGAGGAGGTCCGCTGCCCCGAGTGCGGCCACGTCCACGAGCCGACAGGGGAGTGACGATGGACGGATTCCCGGCGGCGTTCGACGCGCTCCCCGACCCGGTCGTGACCGTCGACACCGACGGCGTCGTCCGGGGCGGGAACGCGCGCGTCGAGTCGGTACTCGGGCACGCGCGAGACGACGTGGTCGGGATGGCCGTCGGAGAGCTGTTCTTCGACCCCGACGGGGGGGACGCGGGCGACGAGCTACGCCGGTACGTCGCCGACCCGGAACACCGGTCGATGTCGGTCGGGCTCGACCTCTGTGCCCGCCGGGCGGACGGGAGCGCGCTGCCCGTGGCGCTCGGGTTCGCCCCGTTCGACCGGGACGGCGAGACGCGCCTGCTGGTCACGGTCGTCGACGACAGCGCCGAGCGCAGGGCGGAGACCGACCTCCACCGCCGGACGCAGACCCTAGAAGCCCTCCACGAGGCGACGCAGGACCTCTTAAAGACCACCGACAGGGAGGTGGCCGCGGAGGCGGCCGTCGAGTACGTCGAGGAAGTCCTCGGCCACCCGATCGCGGCGATCTGGCTGTACGACGCGGACCGGGACCTCCTCGAACCCATCTCGTGGACGGCGCGGGCCGACGAGGTCGTCGGCGACCACCCGACGTACACCGCCGAGGGTCGGAGCATCTCGTGGGCGGTGTTCGAGTCCGGACAGCCGGAGTACGTCTCGGACACGCGGGCGGACCCGGACCAGTACAACGCGGACTCGCCGATCCGGAGCGAACTCGTACTCCCGCTCGGGCGGTACGGGGTAATAAACGTCGGGGCGACCGAGCCGGAGGGGTTCAGCGACGCCGACCTCGCGGTCGCCCGCCTGTGGGCCGCGACGGTGACGATGGTGTTCGTCCGGATCGAACGCGAGCGACAGCTCCGGACGCGAGAGGCGGAGATCGCCCGCGAGCGGGACCGGCTGGAGGAGTTCGCGAGCCTCGTGAGCCACGACCTCCGGAACCCGCTCAACGTCGCCGCCGGGAACCTCGACCTGCTCCGCGAGCGCCTCGAAGCCGGACAGGAGGACGTGACGGAGCTGGACGTGATCGGCCGGTCGCTCGACCGGATGCAGGAGCTAGTCGAGGACATGCTGGCGCTCGCCCGACAGGGGACCGAGATCGACGACACCGAGGTCCTCTCCCTGTCGGCGCTGGCCGAGGAGTGCTGGGACGGCGTCGACACCGAGTCGGCCGAGCTGGTCGTCCGGGGCGACGTCGCCGTCCGGGCCGACCGGAGCCGACTGCGGCAGGCCCTCGAAAACCTGTTCGCGAACAGCGTGGAACACGGTTCCACGAGCAGTCGGGCGGAGCCCGACGACAGCGTCGTCCACGGCGGCGACGACGTCGCCGTCGCGGTCGGGTCGCTCGACGACGGCGAGGGCTTCTACGTCGAGGACGACGGGCCGGGGATCCCCGTAGAACAGCGCGAGGAGGTGTTCGAGCCGGGGGTCTCGACCGACCCCGACGGCACCGGATTCGGGCTGAGCATCGTCGCCGAGGTCGCCGAGGCGCACGGCTGGACGGTCGAGATCGCCGAGAGCGAGAGCGGCGGCGCGCGGTTCGAGTTCCGTGGCGTCGCCGTCGAGCCGGACGGCGCGAGCGAGGAGTAGACCGCCGACGCTCGGCTGCGAAGCGTCAGTCGTCCGCGGTCGCCCGGCCCCCCGCGTCGAGACCGTCGCCGGGGTCGGGAACCGTGCCGTCGTCGTTCCAGCCGCGGATCGCGTAGTACTCCGAGAGCGCCGCGTCGAACCCTGAGATTGCGTCGGCGTACGGGAGGGTGTCGTCCTCGCGGTCGAAGCCGCGGGCGTTGTTGAACGCGCGCTCCAGCTCCACGACGCGAGCGCCGAGCGACTGGAGGTCGTCGTAGTCGGCGTCCAGCAGGGCGGCGAGGTGGTCGTCGGTGACGGTGCCTCGCGAGAACTTACAGACGACCGCCGAGTCGAGGACCGCGTTGCGGTTCTCCTTCTCGACGAGCTTCGGCGGCTTCCCGTCGAGCCCCGTCGGGTCGAAGGCGTCGTCGGGGTCGACGAGCGGGTACTCGTACGGGTAGAACTCCCCGTACATGTGGTCCGCGCCGCGGTTCGCGGTCGCGAACGCCAGCCCCTGCCCGTTGAGCGCGCGGCCGTCGTGGCCGGAGAAGGGCATCCCCTTCACGGTCCAGTCGTCGGCACCGAACTCCTCGTGGGCGCGGTGGACGCCCTCCGCGAGCTTGTCGCCCACTCCCTCGCGGTAGGCGATCTGCTCGACGAGCGAGCGGACCAGCCCCGCGTTGCCGAACTCGTCTTCGGACTCCAAGAACATCGAGACCACGTCGCCACAGGAGATGGTGTCCATCCCCAGCTCGTCGCACAGCTCGTTCGCGCGCATCACGTCGACGATGTCGTCGACGCCGGCGTTCGAGCCGAACGCCATCACCGTCTCGAACTCCGGGCCCTCCGTCTCGACGCCCGTCTCCTCGTCGCGGGTGGGGAGCTTACAGGCGAACGCGCAGCTTGAGCAGGTCCCCTTCTTGTACTTCTTCTCTTCGACGCGGTCGCCGGAGATGCCCTCGACGCCCTCGAACGACCGCTCCGAGAAGTAGTACGACGGGAGCGCGTCCACCTCGTTGGCCAGCTCCGTCACGCTCGTCGTCCCCTGTCGTTTCATGATCGAGTCGGAGGTGGCGGCCGCGCGGTGGATCTCGCCCGCGTCGTCCGGCCAGTCGAGGTCGACCTCTGCGTCTGCGTCACCCGCGAACGTCAGGGCCTTCACGCCCTTCGACCCGAGGACCGCCCCCAGCCCGCCGCGCCCGAACGCCCGCGTGTCCGAGGTCATCACCGACGCGAACCGGACGCCGTTCTCGCCCGCGGGACCGATACAGGCGACGTGTTCGGCCGAGAGGTCGTGGCTCTCCGCGAAGCGGTCGGAGACGGCCGACACCTCGGCCTGCTGTAAGTCCGGGACCTCCTCGAAGGTCACGTCCGGCTCGCCGTCCGGGCCGACCTCGCGGACGTGGACCGCGAGGAGGTCGTCGCTCGCGCCGACGAGTTCGACCGCGGCGTACCCCGCGCCCGTGACGTTCCGCGAGAGGAACCCGCCCGCGTTCGACGACAGGAGACCGTTCGTGAGCGGCGAGAGGCCCGTGGCCGCCATCCGGCCCGTGTACGAGGTCGTCGAGTACTGCATCGGGCCGGTCGAGAGGTACAGTCGGTTCTCCGGGCCGAGCGGGTCGGCGTCGAACGGGATCCGGTCGTACGCGAGCGACGTGTTGAGCCCGCGGCCGCCGACGAACGAGTCGAGCCGGTCGTCGATCGGCGTCGTCGTCGCGGTTCGCTCCGTCAGGTCAACGGTGAGGAGCGGCCCCTGTGCGTGTCTCATGGGCGTACGGAACGAGCGAGCGGCGATAAAACTCGGGGTGAGATCGGGGAGACTACGACGGGCAGATTCGGTTCGGAGATGTACCCGTCCGGCTCCGAGATAGATCGATCATTCAGACACGGACCCGTATGAAACAGCCGCTTGATGGAATCTGCGAAGAGAACACGGTCCGCTACTGTGACCCGAGAACAGCTTCGGGAGCAGAGAGAATGAGGAGGAGTAGCCCGGTCAGCAAGACGATTGCGGTGACACGCAATCCACCTGCTAACTGTCGGCGCTCCGATGGGAGGGACTCGGCAAGTCCAGACAGAGCGAATCCAACCGCCGCAACAAGCGAATTGATGCTGGGGACGCCGCGTAGAATACCGAAATAAATGTAGATGCTTCCCATACAGACTGAGCTAGCGAACATGACGAACGCTTGGGCTCGTCCGGAGGGTTCACTGAACACAACCTCTTTGATTTTGGAGGGCACGGAACAGGTTATCCCCTAGACACGGTAAATAGGTGTGGTACGCTCAGAAATCAGCCAAGCTGCTCCACATGTGGCCTGAGAATCGACGGTCGGAGAGCCCGTTTTGGCGTCGGGTCCGAGTCAGTCGTCGAGGACGTGATGCGTCACCGCGTCGACGCCCGACTCGGCGGTGTCGAGCGTCGCGACCCGGAAGGCGTCGTCCGCGCCCTCGACCGGGATGGGGAGTCCGCCGGGGTTCACGCGGACCGTCCCGTCACGCTCCTCGACGCCGTGGGCGTGAGTGTGGCCGTGGAACGCGTAGTCGTAGTCGCCGCAGTCGACGAGCGCGTTCACGACGAGGTCGCTCGTGCCGTGCGTGACCGCAATCGAGACGCCGTCCGACTCGCCGGACGCGTCTCCGTCACCGTCGAACGCGAGGCGCGCGGCCTCGCCGTGGTACGTTCCGAAGTCCTCAACGGTCGACTGGACGGCCCACTCGCCGTCGTTGTTCCCGCGGACTGCGTGGAAATCGACGCCGTCGAGGTCGAACGGCGTCACGGAGAACGGCGCGACGAAGTCGCCGCAGTGGACGACCGCGTCGACCCCCTCGCGCTCGAAAAGCGAGACGATCGCCTCGACTGCGTCCAAGTCGTCGTGGGTGTCGGAGACGATGCCGATGAGCATGTCGACGAGGAGGCGGCCGACGCACTTGAATCGCCGGCCGCCCGCCGACGAGACTGTCCCGCGCTACTCGCCCGTCAGCGCCTCGCTCGCGGGCGCGAAGTCGATAGTCTTCCCCCGGCCCGCGTCGCTCGCGCGCTCGTAGAGCATGTGCGCGGCCGCGACCGTCTCGACGCCGGTGCCGCCGGAGTCGAAGACGGTAACCTCCTCGCTGCTCGTCCGGCCGGGATGCTCGCCGGCGACGACCTCGCCGAGGTCGGCGGCGATTCCCGTCTCCGCGTCGACGAGTCCGGCGTCGACCGCGGCGAGGTACGAGCCCGCGTCCTGCGTCGCGCGCGCTCGGAGGTCGGGGACGTAGGTGGCGCGCGCGACGAGTTCCGGCGGGAGTTCGTTCTTCTCCGGGTCGTACTGGCCCATCGCCGTGACGTGGGTCCCCGGCTCGACGTCGGCGTCGGCGATCACGGGGTCGCTCGCGGTCGTCGCGGTGATCACTACGTCCGCGTCGTCGAGGGCGTCGGCCGCGCTCGCGACCGCGGAGACGTCGGCGGCGAGCCGGTCGTCGAAGTCGGCGGCGAACGACTCGCGGTTCTCCGGGGTCGGCGAGAAGACGCGGACCGCCTCGAACTCGCGGACGGTCGCGGTCGCCGAGAGCTGTCCGCGGGCCTGCGCGCCGCTGCCGATCACGGCGAGTTCGGTCGCGTCCTCGCGGGCGAGCGCGTCGACCGCGACCGCGCCGGTCGCCCCGGTCTTGAACGGGTTCATCGACGCGCCGTCGAGCAGCGCGAGCGGCTCGCCGGAGTCGGCGTCGAAAAGCGGCGTCATGAACCACGCGTCCTCCGCGCCGAAGCCGGCGGAGTAGGCGTAGCCGCCCATCGCGCCCGTCTCCGGGAGGACGGCGGCGTAGGTCGTGAACATCCCCGGCGGGTCGCGGTTGAGGAGCTTCGTCCGCGGCTCCGCGGGCGCTCCCTCGCCCACCTGTCGGTAGGCGTCGCGCACGGCGGCGACGTAGTCGGCCGGCTCCGCGAGGTCGTCGACCTCGGCGCTCGATAAGAACAGGGTGTCGGTCATATCCCACCCGTCGAGACCCGGGGACTAAACGGTACAGGAGCCGGCGATCGGTCGAGCGCCACGCGGACGACCGCCCGCCCGGACCGGACGGGGGATGGCGACCGAAGCCGAACCGGACAAGGAGAGTTAGCGAAGCCGAACCGGACAAGAAGAGTTAGCGAAGCCGGAAGTAGAGCGCGCGCCAGCCGCCGAGCGCGAGCGATCCCAACACGAGCATCACCGCGGCGAAGCTGAGTTCGGCACCGCCCCGGAAGACGAACGCGCGGAGCGCGAGGCCGACGACCGCGGCGGGGATCCACGACCGGACCACGAGCGGGACCGACGACTTCGCGGTCTCGGCCGCGCCCGCGGAGTAGGCACCGACGAGCGGCGCGATCAGGACCCACGCGATCAGGAAGGGCGCGTACACCTCGGGGAGGTACAGCGGGTTCGCGGTCAGGAACTCGACCGAGGTGTGGTTGAGCGTTCCGACGGTCAGGAGAGCGAGCAACGCGATCACGTCCCCGACGGCGAGCGGCGCGGCGTCGCGGTCGAGGCGAGCGGCGAGAAACGGCGGAGCGTCCATACCGACCCGTGGGACCCGCCCCCACTTTTACGCACGGATCTCTCCCGCGGGACGGCGCGGGTGTCGTCGAAGGCGGTGGCGACCGGTCGCTACTCGTACAGCGGGTGCGCCTCACAGAGTTCGACGACGCGCTCGCCGACCTCGTAGATCACGTCCTCGCTGTCGACGTCGTCGACGACGCGGTAGATCAGGTCGCCGACCTCCTCGATGGCGTCCTCGTCGAACCCGCGCGTGGTGAGTCCGGCGGTGCCGGCGCGGATCCCGGAGGGGTCGAACGGCGACCGCGTCTCGCCGGGCACCGTGTTCCCGTTGAGGACGACGTTCGCGGCCGCGAGCGCGTCCTCCGCCTCGCCGCCCGAGAGGTCGGGATGCGAGTCGCGCAGGTCGGCCAGGATCAGGTGGTTGTCGGTCCCGCCGGAGACCAGAGAGAGGCCGTGTCCCTGAAGCGTCTCGGCGAGCACCTCGGCGTTGTCGACCACCTGTTGTGCGTACGCCTCGAACTCGGGCGCTAAGGCCTCCTTGAAGCCGACCGCCTTGCCGGCGATGTTATGCATCAGCGGGCCGCCCTGCCCGCCGGGGAACACCGCGGCGTCGACGTCGTCCGCGAACTCCTCGTCGCACATCACGATCCCGCCGCGGCCGGCGCGGATCGTCTTGTGGGTCGAGCCGGTGACGAAGTCGGCGACGCCCACCGGGGAGGGGTGGACCCCGGCGGCGACGAGGCCGGTGATGTGGGCGATGTCCGCGAGGTGGTAGGCGTCGACCGCGTCGGCGGCGGCCTGGATCCGCTCCCACTCGACCGTGCGCGGGTACGCAGAGTAGCCCGAGACGACGATGTCCGGCTCGAACTCCTCGGTTGCCTCGCGGAGCCCCTCGTAGTCGATGTAGCCGGTCTCGGTGTCCACCTCGTACTGCTCGACGTCGTACAGCTGCCCGGTGAAGTTCGCGGGGTGGCCGTGCGAGAGGTGGCCGCCGTGGTTCAGCTCCAGCGAGAGGATCTTGTCGCCCGGTTCGAGGACCGAGTAGTACACCGCTTGATTCGCCTGCGTGCCGGAGTGGGGCTGGACGTTGACGTGGTCCGCGCCCCACAGCTCCTTGGCGCGCTCGACGGCCAGCTCCTCGACCTCGTCGGCGTACTCGCAGCCGGCGTAGTAGCGCGACCCCGGATACCCCTCGGCGTACTTGTTGGTGAGGACGCTCCCCTGCGCCTCCAAGACCGCCTCGCTCACGTGGTTCTCGCTCGCGATCATCGCGAGCGTCTGCTCCTGTCTGTCGCGTTCGCCCGCCAGCGCGTCGGCGACCGCCGGGTCGACTTCCCGGACGTGCTCGTGATCCATGTGTGAAACCCGGGCGCGACCGCGCATTAATCCTTCCGTCGCCGTCGGAAATTGGCTCCGTCGCGCCCCCGGAAGAACTCCCGCACCCACCGACGCGCCGAGGCCCGGCACTAGCACGGACCGCCTCCATCTCTACTGACCGGAATATCCGCTTTTTAGCCGTTTCAGGCCCGCTACGGAGGTTGTTCGCCCTCTAAATCCCGTTAATATTAAATACGCAACCGGCTTTTATCCGGAGAGATAAATGGTGTCGAATTTACTGGAGTCCGACGTCGAGGCGGCGCTCGAAGCGGCCTTCGCCGGGGACGACGACGAACTGCTCGTCGTGGACCCGTCGGCGGAGACGATCGAATCGCTGGTCGAGACCGCCGTCGGGCGGGACGACCTCCCGACGCTGTCGATGCTCGCGGACGAACGAACGCTCAAGGACGTGTTCGACGACTTCGTCGTCGCGTCCCGAGCCGCGGACCTCGTCGCCGACGGGGCCTTGGATCTCCGGGTGCTCGACGGCGAGGTCGACAACGCGCTGTTCGTCTCCCCGTCCCGGGTCGTCGCGCTGGTCACCGTCGGGGAGGGCGTCGCCGCGCTCTCGACCGACGACGGCGAGTTCGTCGACGAGGTGTACGAGACCCACCGGAGCGCGTTCGACGACGCGGCGACGTACACGCTCCGCACGCCGGCGATCAGCCGGGTCCGCGAGACGCTGGAGTCCGAGATCGGCGCGGAGGCCCGCGCCGACTTCGACGCCGTGCTCGCCGCGACCGAGGGCGACGGGGGTGTCGACCTCGACGAGGTGACCGTCTCGCTGCTCGTCGCGGCGAAGAACGACGTGCTCCTCTACGACATCTCGAAGTGGGGCGAGGACGTCGGCATCGCCTCGAAGGCGACGTTCTCCCGGACGAAGACCCGGCTCGAAGACCTCGGGATCATCGACACCGAGAAGGTCCCGATCGACGTCGGCCGACCGCGGCTCCGGCTGAAGCTCGGCGACGAGCGCCTTCAGGGCGTCGACGCCGAGGAACTGGCCGTCGAGGCCGCCGATCTGATGGCCGCGACCCCGGCCTGACCGCTCCCCCGCCGCCCGACGCCGCTCACCTCCGCTCCGATTTTCCGACCACGGGTCCGTGGCGCGGGCGCGCTCGCACCACGGACCCGCGGCTTTTTTTCGACCCCTCGCGTCGACCGGGTATGGACATCGGACTTGTCGGCGACGGTCCCGCAGTCGAGGCCGTAAGCGCCGCGCTCGGGGACGTCGACGTGAACGCGATGCCGGTCGAGCCGGACCTGCTCGATGGGTTCGACTTGGCGGTCGTCGTCGACACCGCCGGGTCGTCGTCGTTCGCGGCCGCGAACGAACTGCTCGACCGCTGGATCGCCGTCGAGGTCGGCGGGCTGGGGGGCGTCCCCCTCGCCGACCTCGACGCCGCGGTGACCGTCTTCGACGACGCCTGCTACGACTGCCTACGCGCCCGCGTCGAGAGCGGCGGGGCGGAGCCGGTCGACGCGCCGACGGGCCGCCGGTCCGCGGTGCGCTACGCCGGCGCGGTGGCGGGGCGACGGGCGATCCGACTGCTCGCCGGCGACCCGGTGGCGGACACCGTCGTCGAGGTGCCCGGCGGCGAGCGGACGCTGCTGCCCGTTCCGGGCTGCGGCTGCGGCGTCGACCCAGACGACGCGCTCCCGAGAGACCACGTCGAGCGCGGCCTCGACGAGACGATCGACCGCGCGGAGCGCGCGGTCGACCCCCGTATCGGCCCCCTGAGCGAGGTCGGCGAGCAGGAGTCGTTCCCCGTGCCGTACTACGTCGCGCGGGTCGCGGACACGACGCCCTTCTCGGACGGCGACGCGGTCGACTTCGGCGGCGGCGCGGCGGCCGACTGGGACGCCGCGTTCATGAAGGCGCTCGGCGAGGGGTTAGAGCGGTACGCGGCCGGGATCTACCGCGAGGCGTCGTTCACGCGCGCGCCGGCCGCGAACGTCCCGAACCCCGTGACGCCGGACGCGTTCGTCCGCCCCGACGGGGCCGAGGCGTACGACCGGGACGACCGGCTGGCGTGGGTGCGCGGCGAGCGTCTCGGAACCGGCGAGCCGGCGAGCCTCCCGGCGGAGTTCGTCCACTTCCCGCCGCCGGAGCGCCGGTATCGGCCGCCGATCACGACCGGGCTCGGGCTGGGCAGCTCCGGGCCGGACGCCGCGCTCTCGGGGCTGTACGAGGCGATCGAGCGCGACGCGACGATGATCAGCTGGTACTCCGAAACGGAGCCGCTCGGACTCGACGTCGACGATCCGGGGTTCGCCGAGCTGGAGAAGCGGGCGCGCGCGGAGTCGCTGTCGGCGACGCCGCTGCTCGTCACGACCGACATGGACGTGCCCGTCGTCGCGGTCGCGGTCGAGCGCGAGGGCGAGTGGCCGCGGTTCGCCGCGGGGTCGGGTGCCGACCTCGACCCGGCCGCGGCGGCGCGGAGCGCGCTCGCCGAGGCGCTCCAGAACTGGACGGAACTGCGCTCGATGGGACGAGAGGCGGCCGACGAGCAGGGCGCGGCGATCGGCCACCACGCCGATCGGCCGGCCGAGACGGCGGCGTTCTTCGATCCGGACGCAACCGTCTCGGCCGCGGAGGTGGGAGAGCCGGAGCCGTCGGGGACCGAGGAGCTGGCGGCCGTCGTCGACCGCGTCGAGCGCGTCGGACTCGACCCGTACGTCGCGCGGGTGACGACGCGTGACCTCGCGGCGCTGGGCTTCGAGGCCGTCCGGGTGCTGGTCCCGGGCGCGCAGCCGCTTTTCACCGGCGAGCCGTTCTTCGGCGACCGCGCCCGCGAGGTGCCGCGGTCGATGGGGTTCGAGCCGGCGCTCGACCGGGAGTACCACCCGTTCCCGTGACGGAGCGGGACGGACCGCTCCCGCGGATTTAGGTGGCTCCGGGTCGGGGGGACGCGTATGGACGTCGTACCGGACGCGGACGTGGAGGCGGTCGAGGCGGTCGACGGCGTGTTCCTCACGCAGGGGGCCGTCGGCGAGGAGATGAGCATCCAGCGGTTCGAGATCGACCCGGGCGAGGCGGTACCGGAACACGACCACCCGCACGAGCAGATCGGAACCATAACCGCGGGGTCGATCACGTTCGTGGTCGACGGGGAGGAGCGCGTCGTCGAGGCGGGCGACACGTACGTGATCCCCGGCGGCGAGCCCCACGCCGCGGCGAACCGCGGCGACGAACCGGTCGTCGGCTACGACATCTTCTCGCCGCCGCGGGCGAACCCGGACTGGGGAGAGTAGGCGGAGCGCCGGATTTCCCGGCGTCCGCGGTACCCGCAAGACGTACCGGACCGAAGGTGTGTTAGTGTTCGGGACCCCATATCGGGTAATGGGAGTTCAAGGACAGTACCCGTTCGACGTGGAGGCGCTCCGCGCCGACTTCCCGATCCTCGACCGGAAGGTCGGCGGGGACCCCGAGACCGCGGGCGAGGGCGAGGGCGACGACACGCCGCTCGTCTACCTCGACAACGCGGCGACCTCGCACACGCCCGACCCGGTGGTCGACACCATCTCCGACTACTACCGGAGCTACAACGCGAACGTCCACCGCGGGATCCACCAGTTGAGCCAGGAGGCCTCCGTGGCCTACGAGGAGGCCCACGACGCGGTCGCCGACTTCATCGGTGCCGCGGGCCGCGAGGAGATCGTCTTCACCAAGAACACGACGGAGGCGATGAACCTCGTCGCCTACGCGTGGGGACTCGAAGAGCTGGGTCCGGGCGACAACGTCGTCCTCAGCGAGATGGAACACCACGCCTCGCTCGTCACCTGGCAGCAGATCGGCAAGCGGACCGGTGCCGACGTGCGCTTCATCGACGTCACCGACGGGGGGCGACTCGACATGGACCACGCGGCCGAACTCATCGACGACGACACCGAGATGGTCTCCGTCGTCCACGTCTCGAACACGCTCGGCACCGTGAACCCGATCGGCGAGCTGGCCGAGTTGGTGCACGACCGCGACGCGCTGATCTTCGCCGACGCCGCGCAGTCGGTGCCGACGCGACCGGTCGACGTCGAGGAGCTCGGCGTCGATTTCCTCGCGTTCTCCGGCCACAAGATGTGCGGGCCGACCGGTATCGGCGCGCTGTACGGCCGCGAGGAGATCTTAGAGGGGATGCAGCCGTACCTCTACGGCGGCGACATGATCCGGCGCGTCTCCTTCGAGGACTCCACGTGGGAGGACCTCCCGTGGAAGTTCGAGGCCGGCACGCCCTCCATCGCGCAGGGGATCGGTCTCGCGGCCGCGATAGAGTATCTGGAGGAGATCGGGATGGACCGGATCGAGGCCCACGAGGACCTGCTGGCCGAGTACGCCTACGACGAACTGGAGGCGCTCGGCGGCGTCGAGATCTACGGCCCGCCGGGCGACGACCGCGGCGGACTCGTCGCGTTCAACGTCGACGGCGTCCACGCGCACGACCTCTCCAGCATCCTCAACGACTACGGCGTCGCGATCCGCGCCGGCGACCACTGTACGCAGCCGCTCCACGACGAGATGGGCGTCGCCGCCTCGGCGCGCGCCTCCTTCTACTTCTACAACACCGTCGAGGAGGTCGACGCGCTCGTCGACGCGGTCCGCGAGGCCCGCAACCTGTTCGCGTAAGCGGCGAGAAGTGGGTCGACGGTTCGCGACCGGTTTTCCGGATCAATTTTCTGCTACCGGCCGCCCGGCGTCCGGTGGTTTTTCTCGTTGTACTACCGAATAATCGGCCTTGCGGGCCGTGACAACGGTGATCGCGCAATCATTATGCCGGTGACGCCCGGAAGATAATATGAAGAAAGATAACAACTTTCGTAGTAAGTTGCTTCCCGCAGAGTCGTCGCCCCGCCACCACAACACATGACTGACCACTCACCGTCCGACACACGCGCAGACCCGCACGCAGCCGCCGACCGAACCGAATCGCCCACCGATGGGTCCGAAATCGCCGACCGAGAGCCGACCACCGTCCTCCACGTCGAGCCGAACGTCCGCTCCGCGGAGCTACTGGAGGCGTTCGCACGGCGGCACACCGGTCGGATTCGGGTCCGCTCCGTGGACTGCGCCGCGGACGCGCTCGACGCCGTCGACGCGGGCGTCGAGGTCGACGGCGAGCGGGTCGCGGTCGACTGCGTCGTGACGGAACAGCGCCTCCCGGACGGAACCGGGGTAGAGCTGGCCGAACGGCTGCGCGAGACGGATCCTAGGCTTCCGGTCGTGTTCTACACCACGTGTCCGAGTGAGGAGGGGGAAGCGGCGGCGTTCGGTGCCGGCGCGGACGCGTACTTCGAGAAGGGCTCCGACCGAGGCCGGTACGACGCGATCCTCGACCGGATCCGCGCGCTCGTCGACGAGCGACGCAACCGGGAGAAAGGCGCGCACGAGGGGGGCGCGGAGGCGGAAGTCGCGTCGACGACGCGAGCTTCCGGGTCATCGGAAGACGCCGTGCGCTCCGAAGAGTGAGGGCCGGCGTCGCCGAGCGGCGGACGGAGAGGGACACCGCGGTCCGGCGGAATCGGCGGAGAGGTCTGGTGGAAGCGTTCAGCGGAGATGTTCGGCGAAGCGGTTCGCTACCGTTCCAGATCGACCGTGAGGTCGGTCGCGATCCACGCGTCGGTGTTGCCCTGTTCGGTGAAGACGGTCCGCTCTTGCGAACAGCGGGTCGCGGCGACGGTCGGCCGTTCGTCGGCCGCCGACTCGACGTCCCGCTCGATCCGGTCTCCCGTTGTCATTACTACCCGGTCAGGGAGGGGCGGGCATATAGATTTCGGTCGGCCTAAACCGGCCGCGGCGATCCGCACGGGTGATCGGAGGGTCTTAGATCCCGGCGGTCGTTCACCCGCTCGTGACCGACACCCTGTTCACGCCGCTCACGCTGCGCGACGCGGAGTTCCGGAATCGCGTCATGCTGTCGCCGATGTGCCAGTACTCCGCCGACGACGGGCTGGCGAACGACTGGCACCGGGTCCACCTCGGCTCCCGGGCCGCCGGCGGTGCCGGGGTCGTGATGACCGAGGCGACGGCCGTCGCGCCCGAGGGACGGATCACGCCGAACTGCCTCGGGATCTGGTCCGACGAGCACGCCGAGGCGATCGAACCGATCGTCGAGTTCGTGCGGTCGCAGGGCGCGACCCCGGGGATCCAGCTGGCCCACGCCGGACGGAAGGCCTCGCACCGCCCGCCGGCCGAGGGGAGCGACCCCATCCCCGCCGACGAGCCGGACGGCTGGGAGACCGTCTCCGCGACCGACGAGCCGTACCCGCATCCGAGCGTCGACGCGGGCGACCTGACCGACACCCGGCGGCTGGACGCCGAGGGGATCGACGAGGTGATCGAGTCGTTCGCGGCCGCCGCGGAGCGCGCGCGTGAGATCGGCTTCGAGGTGGCGGAGGTCCACGCCGCCCACGGCTACCTGCTTCACCAGTTCCTCTCGCCGGTCACCAACGACCGGGACGACGAGTACGGCGGGAGCTTCGAGAACCGCACTCGACTCCTGCGCGAGGTCGTCGCGGCCGTCCGCGAGGTCTGGCCCGACGGCGATCCCGTCTTCGTCCGCATCTCCGCGACGGACTGGCTCCCCGACCGCGACTCGTGGGACGTGGACGACTCGGTCCGGCTGGCCCCCGCGCTCGCCGAGGCCGGAGCCGACCTGATCGACGTCTCCGGCGGCGGGATCTCCCCCGACCAGCAGATCCCCAGCGCGGGACCGGGGTATCAGGTCCCCTACGCCGAGGCGATCCGCGAGGGCACCGACGTGCCAGTCGCCGCGGTCGGCGGGATCACGGAGCCGACCCACGCCGACGCCCTGATCAGGAACGGGCGGGCCGATCTGGTCGCGCTCGGCCGCGAAATGCTCCGGCACCCCCACTGGCCGCTTGAGGCCGCCCACGAACTCGGCGAAGAGGCCGACTGGCCGGTCCAGTACCGCCGCGGGCGGTTCGACTGAGACGGGCCGAGAACGGGAACCCCTCGCACGCTTCGAGAAGACTTATTCGGCTTCCCCGAACCGACCGGGTATGGAGTACCGACCGTTCCCCGACGAGCGCGGCGACGAGTTCGCCGCGTTCATGCGGTACGCGTTCTCGCCCGAGACGGGACCGTACGACCCGGAGGAGGCCGACGACCACGACACCATCGCCGACAGGCGGGGCCTGTTCGACGGCGACGAACCGGTCGCGGTCTGCGCGCACCACTACTTCTCGCTGCGGATCCGCGGCGACGACCGCGAGGTCGCCGGCCTCTCCGCGGTCGCGTCCCCGCCGGAGCGCCGCCGGCGGGGGAACGTCGGCCGGATGCTCCGGGAGTCGCTGGCGGAATACCGCGAGCGCGGCGTGTCCGTCTCGACGCTGTGGCCCTTCGAGTACCCGTTCTACGCCGGCTTCGGCTGGGCGACCGCGAGCCGCTACCGCCGCCTGACCGCGCCGCCGGCCGAGTTGGGGTTCGTCGACGACTTGGTCGCGACCGCGGGCGACGAGGCGGGGGCCTTCCGCCGACTCGACGAGGACGACTACGCGGCCGTGAAGCCCGTCCTCGCGTCGATGGCGGACCGCTACGACCTGACGATGGACTGGACCGAGGAGTGGTGGCGCGAGCGGACCCTTCAGGGGTGGAAGACCGACCCGTTCGTCTACGGGTGGGAGCGGGACGGCGACCTCCGGGCCGTCTGCGCGTACAGCTTCCACGACGAGCCGGACGTGGACGACCCGGCGCTGCGCGTCACCGACGTCGCCGTCGCGGACGACGAGGCGTGGTTCCAACTGCTGCGCTTCTTCCGGAATCACGACTCGCAGGTCGACGAGGTCCGGGTGCGCGCGCCGCCGGACTCCCCCCTGCTCGATCTCGTCGACGACCCCCGGGCCATCGACTGCGAACTCCGTACCGGACCGATGGTCCGGCTCGTCGACGTCGCCGCCGCGCTCGGTGTACTCTCCCCCGATCCGGCGGTCGAGGGCGCGTTCTCGCTCTCGGTGAACGACCCCCTCGCCGACTGGAACGACCGGACCTACCGGGTCGCCGCCGCGGACGGGACGGTGACGGTCGGGCCGGTGGACGACGAGACCGCCGACGCGGAGTGTGGGAGCGACACTGACGCGGAGCGCGGGATCGCGGACGCCGCGGTCGACATCGGTGCGCTCTCGCAGCTGTACGTCGGGTATCGGTCGGTCGACGAGGTGATCCGGGGCGGTGGGCTCTCGGTCGACGAGGCGGCTGGAGGCGACGGGGTCGCGGACGACCTCCGCGCGCTGTTCCCGCCGCGGACGACCCACCTGCGCGAGGGGTTCTGAGCCGCCCTCGCTGCCGGGCTTTTTATCCGCGGACCGCCTACGGCGCGGTATGAGTTCCCGCGACCCGCGCGACGACGGCCTCGAGGAGCGGCTCGACGAGCTGGAGGACGTGTTGGGCGAACTCCGGGCCGACCTCCGGGAGACCGAGCGCGACCGCCGCGGTCCCCCGCGGCCGCCCCGGCTCTCAGAGCTGGTCCGGTTCACCGAGCAGTACACCATCCCGACGCTCATCGCGCTGCTGGAGACGACGATCAAGTCGCTCGAACTGCTCCAGGGCACCCTCCGGCTCGCCGACCCCGGGCGGAGCGTCGCCGAGGGGACGGAGGGAGCGAGCGACCGCCTCGCGGACGTCCGCGACGGCGCGAGCGCCGGCCTCTCGCGGTCGCTCTCGGAGCTTCGGACCGCGCTCTCGGAGGCGGACCTTCCCGAGGAGGCCGCCTCGCGCTCGATCATCGCCGACGCCCGCGACCTCACCGCGGAGATCGAAGCCCGGATCGACGAGGGACGGCGAGAGGCGGATTCGGCGCGAGACCGACGGACCGGACGCGACCGCGACCGGAACCGAGGCCGGGACGACGGAGAGCAGGACGAGGCGGACCGACGAACCGACGCCGACGGGAGTCCGGTCCGGATCGACGTGACCGAGCCCGGAGAGGGAGACGACGAAGCGGGCGGCAGCCTCGATGACGAGGACGAAGACGACGCCCCGGAGGTCGACGTCGAGTCCGAGTTGGAGTCGATCAAGCGGCAGTTCGACGAGGACCGGACCGCGGCCGCGGACGCGGCCGATGGACCGGTGGCAGACGAGAACGCGCAAGCGGACGAGGACGCGGCAGCGGACGACGATTCGGCGGGAGACGACGGGAGATCGGGCGACGAGGCGGACGGCTCGGACGACGCGGACGACGAGCGCCCCGACGACCCGGCGAACTGAGTCGCGGTCTCAGAAGGACGCACCGAGCCGATCGGCGACGCGCTCGGCCGAATCGATGAGCAGCGTCTCGTCGTCGGTGAACACCTCCAGCGCGACCGTCCCGTCGAAGCCGGAGAGCTCGGACGCGACGAGTTCGTAGTCGACCTCGCCGGCCCCCACGGGGAGGTGCGTGTCGCCGCGGCGGCGCACGTCATGGCAATGGAGGTGGGAGATCCGGTCGCCGTGGCTCCGGAGGAACCGCTGTATCGCCTTGTTTCCCTCCTCCATGTACGCGTGGCCGAGGTCGAAACAGATCGGGGAGTCCGTCTCCCGAGCGAGGTCGCCGAGGACGGAGAGCTGGAGCCCCGCGTGCTGGTGGCCGACGTTCTCGACGACGACCTCGACGCCCGCCTCGCGGCCGGCGTCGGCGACCCGACGGAGCTGCTCGGCGGCCGTCTCCCGAAACGCTACGTCGTCGCGGTCGGCGGAGGTGGCGTGGAGGACCGCCTTCTCCGCGCCGAGGTCGCCGGCCGCGTTCAGGAGTCGACGCTGGTAGTCGACGATGGCGTCGTTGACCTCGGGGACGTACGTCGCCAGCCGCTGGCCGTACGGGAGGTGGACGAGCAGGTCGCGGCCGTCGAGCGCGTCGCCCAGTCGGTCGGGGTCAATCTCGCCGGGCACGAGCGTCGGCTCGCCGATCCCGAGCTCGCAGAACTCGAACCGCGCCGGCGACGCCGCGAGTCGGTCGAGGTCGTCGCCGACGGTGAGACCGATATCCATGGCGGCGGTGGGTTCGGTGTGGCCTTATAAATGGCGTCGCTGGAGTGGCGACCCTGCCATGATCCGAGTGACTGTTTTGAGATCCCGGTCGTTCAGTACAGGATAAGAAGTTATCATACCTCTTTGGGCGGTGTTCAGATAAGGTTTGAAAGTGAGGCGGTGCGTTTTCAAAGTGTTCTATGCCAAAAAACGACCGCCTCAGCGGCTGTTTAGACGAGATCAACTTAGAGTTTGTGGAGCGAGAAGCAACACCGAGGCTGTTGATGAAGCTCAGTATTCAGCTCCATTTGTCTGGACTATCGCTTTCGAATACTGTTTCGTTTCTTGAGGTATTCGGTGTTGATCGAGTTCGATCGACCGTTCATAATTGGGTTCACAAAGCCGATCTACAGCCAGAAACTGGCCGGAGCCCGAATCACGTCGCGGTTGATGAGACAGTGATTCAACTCGATAATGAACAATATTGGCTGTACGCTGCTGTCGACCCTGATTCGAACGATTTACTACACACACGGCTTGAGCCGACGAGAAATAACGCGATCGCAGATCGGTTTTTCGCGGAACTTCGCGAAAAACACGATGTAGATGACGCGATCTTTCTCGTTGATGGCGCGGCTCCACTTCAGCGAGCCTGTCGCAAACACGGCCTCGATTTTAGATACGAACGACATGGAAATCGGAACAGCGTCGAACGTGTTTTTCGTGAGGTAAAACGCAGAACTACCAGTTTCTCAAACTGTTTCAGCAACGCCGAAGCAGAAACAGCAAACGAGTGGCTCAGATCCTTCGCCTTCGCATGGAATCAGCTTATCTGAACACTACCCCTCTTTGCGAACACAATATTTATAATCTGACACGATAGCTCGTGATCAATGGCCGAAAATTCAGTTCCGAAGGTCGTTGTTGAAGAAGATGTTGAAGTAAGTGTGTATGCGCTCGGGTGTGTCGGCGCTATTGCAGCCGCCTACTACACGGGACAGACTGGAGCTTGGGAGCCACTCATGGCGGTCTCTATAGGACTCTCACTTGCCACCCTGTTCGTTACCTCCGAGTCATGAGCAAGCACCCTCCAACGGCTGTCTCAGAGTGAGATAGAATGAAAATAAAACGGCAGCAGGATCGCCTCAGTCGTCGGCGAGCGGGTTGTCGAGGTCGATCTCACCGGCGTCGATCTCGGTCTCGACCTCGCGGACCGCGGTCACCATGTTCTCGGTCTTGCCGTACGCGATCTCGCGCGGGAGGAGCTTCAGCCCACAGTCGGGCGAGATCGTGAGCTTCTCCGGCGGGACGACGCGGAGGCCCTGCCGGATGTTCCGTTTGATCTCCTCGACCGACTCCACCTCGGCGGTGTGGGCGTCGACGACGCCGAGCGCGAGGTCCGGTTCGAGTTCGGGCTCTTCGAGGACGGGAATCTGCTCGTAGTCGCCGTTCGAGAGCTCGATGTCGAACTCGTCGATCGGGTAGTCGTTGACCTCGGGGTACACCCGCGAGTAGTCGCCGTAACAGACGTGGAGGCCGATCCGGACCTCCTCCGGGATGCCGGCGGCGATCCGTTCGAGCGCCTCGCCGACGATGGCGTGGTCCTCCGGCGTCGTCGCCAGCGCCGGCTCGTCGATCTGGATGTAGCGCGCGCCGGCCTCGACCAGCTTCTCAACCTCCTCGTTGACGAGGTCCGCGAGGTCGTACACGAGCTCCTCGGTGGAGGGGTACGCCTCGTTGAACGCCCAGAATCCGAGGGTGTACGGGCCGGTGATCGGGACCTTGACGGGGCGCTCGGCGACCGAGGACGTGAACTCAAACTCGTCGACCAGCCACGGCTCGTCGTACTCGACCTCCTCGACGACCGACGGCTTGTCGAAGTAGTTGTGGCCCCACACCTTCACGGGGCCGTTGAACTCGTAGCCGTCGATGCGGTCGGCGAAGAACTCCACCATCTCGTTGCGGCGCATCTCGCCGTCGACGACCGTGTCGAGCCCGGCGCGCTCGTGCTCGTGCGTGATGAGCCGACAGGCGTCGTCGTGGGCCTCTTCGAGGTCCGAATCGTCGAACTTCGAGTCCGGGTCGTCGACGAGTTCGTCCGCGCGGTTGAGCCACTTCGGCTTCGGGTACGAGCCGACGACCGTCGAGAGCAGGAACGTGTCGTTCGGATGGTCGTCGGGGCGGAACTGGTCGCGGTTGGCGGCGGGGTTTCGGGCCATCAGTCGAGCACCTCCGTGGCGGCGGCGAGCGTGTTCAGCTTCGCGCGGTACTTGTTGGTCGGCAGGTAGAACAGTTCGGTGTTCGGCGTCAGGTAGGTCCGGTCGAACGCCTCGTTCGGGATCTGCGACTCGAACCACTCGACGCGCTCCGCGATCGTCTCCGGCTCCTCGACGAGCGTGTTCTGCCCGTCGACGAGGCCGAGGGCGAGCGAGTCGGTCGCGCCGAACTCCTGAACGTTGTAGACGGTGTCGTCGCGGTCGCCGGCGACCAGATCGAGTCCGAGCGCGTCCGCACCCGCCTCGTCGACGAGGTGGGCGTACAGCTTCTCGCCGAGCGCGCCGTAGGCGGTCTGGACGACCACGTCGGCGTCGGTCGCGTCGGCGACGGTCGCGATCGCGTCGGTCGCCGTCGACTCCTCGCCCTCCGCGGGCGGAGTCGTCACCAGCGACGGCTCCAGCAGGAACAGCGTCTCGTGGGCCGGGAACGCTTCGACTTCCCCGGCGAGGAACTCGGCGATCGCGGCCTGGAACTCGGCCTCGTCGCCGTAGTGGTCGTCGGTCGCCAGCTCCGCGAGCGAGTACGGGCCGGGGAGCGTGGCGGCGAGCGGCGCGTCCGCAGCGCCGTCGGCGTCGGCGAGCAGGTCGCTCGCCCGCTCCAGCTCGCGCGCCACGTCGCCCGAGAAGCCGAGGTCGTCGACGACCCGCGGGTCGCGGTAGAAGTTGTTGTTGTCGTAGTACCGCACGATCCCGCCGGTCTCGACGGCGTCGTGAACCGTGAGCGGGTGCGCGATCATGTCGTCCCAGCGCCCCTGCCCCTCGGAGACCAGATCCAGGCCGGCGTCGAGCTGGTCGTCGACGTACTCGGCGCGCACCTCGGCGTACTCCCCGACTATCGCCTCGCTCTCGTCGCCGCTCAGGAGGTCCCCCTTCTGGTGGCCCTTCAGGTCCGAGAGCGTCTCTTTCGCCCAGTCCGGGAGCGGGTACAACCCCGGCGTGGCCGCGACTCGTTCGGTCATCACCGTTCGTTCGATATGCCGTCGTATAATATTTTCTAATGTACCTTATGCTTCTCAGTAATTAAACAGTGGGTGGAGACGCGGGCGGACGACGCCGTCTCACTCTCGTCGCAGCGCCAACACGGTGAGCGTCTCGAACGGGAACGACTCCTCGACGACCGGCTCGGGCGCGAATCCGGCGTCCTCGGTCAGCGCCAGTACCTCGTCGTAGCCGGTGAGCGAGGAGACCAGAAGCAGGACCACGCCGCCGGGCGCGAGCACGCGGCCCACGTCGTCGAGGAACGGCTCGATGAGCGCGCGGCCCGACTCGCCGCCTGAGAGCGCGTGTTCCATCCAATCGTCCCACTCGTTGTCCGGGTCGGTCGGGAGGTACGGGGGGTTGAAACACACCGTGTCGAACGCGTCGGCCCGGAACGGCGAGCAGAGGTCGGCGACGACCCCCTCGACGCCGCGCTCGCGGGCCTGCCGCGCCGCGTGGGGGTTGAGGTCGCTACCGACGGTATCGAGGCCGCGTTCCTCGGCGATCTGCTGGGCGACCCATCCCGACCCCGTTCCCACCTCTAGGACGCGTCCGTGCGCCTCCGCGAGCGCCGCCTCCGCGAGCAGGCCGGAGTCCTCGGCGGGCTGGTAGACGACGGCGTCGTCGACCCCGCGACGCGCTGCGAGGTCGTCGGTCATCGCTCGGACTCACCCGACCCGTCGTCGCCACCTCTCGATCCGCCGCTGTCTCGCGACCCGCCCCCGTCTCTGGACTCGCCGCGCGTCCCGGCCCGGTCCTCGACCGACGCGTCCAGTTGCGGCCCGGAGGCGTCGTCCGAGCGGGCGGAGAGCGTCTGCTGCGGGAACGGGATGACGATCCCCTCGGCTTCGAGCGCGTCCTTCATCGCTCCCATGGCGGCCGTCTGGGTCCGCCAGCGCTTCCGCATGCTGGGGTTGCGGATCCAGTAGCGGAGCCCCAACACGACCGCGGAGTCCGCGAACCGCTTCGTCACGGCGTTCGGCTCGGGCATCTCGGCGACGTCCTCGACGCCCGCGGCCGCCTCCTCGACGACCGCGGCCGCGCGCTCGACGTCGGTGTCGTAGTCGACGCCGACCTCGACTTCGATCCGCAGGCGGTTCCGCCGCGAGCGGTCGACGATCGACCCCGACCGGACGGTATCGTTCGGCATCGTGATCACCTCGCCGTCGAACGAGCGCAGCCGCGTGCTCATGATCGATATCTCCGTCACCGTTCCCTCGTGGTCGCCGATCTCGACCCAGTCGCCGACCTCGAACGGTCGAGAGAACATCAACACGAAGCCGGCCAGTATCGCGCCGAGCGTCTGCCGCGCCGCCATCCCGACCACGATCCCGAGGAACCCCGCGCCGACGAGGAGGCTTCCGACGTTGTCGGTGAACAGCCCGACGACGGAGACCAGCGCCGCGGTGTAGACGGTCAGCTGCGTGATCCGGAGGATCACCTCCTGCTGATGTTGGGAGATCGACGCGCTCTCGGTACCGATCTCGCGGATGACGCCGCCGAGGAAATCCGTGAGCGCGTACGCGGTCGCCAACAGGATCACGGCGAGGACGACGTTCGACAGCTGGTCGGCGCTCAGCGCCGACCGGGCGGTCTCGAAGAGCGCGCCGCTCCGGTCCCACACCGCGATCAGCGCGATCGCGCCCAGCGCGGTGGCGACGCCGACCGCCGCCGACAGCAGCAGCCGCTGGGTGGAGGTGAGATCCTCGTCCCGCCGCTTCAGTCGTCCCGTGAGGTACCGCACCGCCAGCACGGTGACGACGATCCCCACCGAGGCGGCGAACCGTCCGAGGTTGCCCGCGAGCGCGCTCTGGAGGTCCGCCGCGAGACCGATCCACCCCGTCATCTCACGACTCCGTCGGTGACCCGCGTTCGCGGGCCAGCTCGGCTAGCGCGGCGAATGCCGCCGGTTCCAAGGTTCCCGGCCGGCTGCTCAGTAGCTCCTCGTCGGCCGCGTCGACGACCGCCTCGGGGTCGTCGAGCCCGGAGATGTGCGCCGTGTTCCGCACCGCGTTCCGCACGGTCTTGCGCCGCTGGGTGAAAAGCGCCTTCACGAACCGAAGGAAGAACGCCTCGTCGCCGACGGTGTACTCGGGGTCGCGGGGCGTACAGCGCACGACCGCGCTCTCGACGGCCGGCTGCGGGTCGAACGCCTCCTTCGGGACGCGCTCGACGATCTCGACGTCGGCGTAGTGTTGCGCGGAGACCGAGAGCCGGCCGTACTCGGACTCGCCGGCCGACGCCACCATGCGCTCGGCGAACTCCGCCTGAAACATCAACACGAGCGGCTTCTTCTCCGGGAGCAGCCGGAACGCGATCTCCGAGGAGACGCCGTACGGGAGGTTCGCGACGCAGGCCGAGAAGGGCGGGAGGTCGACGTCGAGCGCGTCGCCCTCGACCACGTCGAGCAGGCCATCCGCGACCGCGGTCGCGAACTCCTCGCGGAGGAAGTCGGCGAAGACCCCGTCGCGCTCGATCACCGTCACGTGGCCCGGTTCGGCGGTCCCGGCCGGGGTCGCGTCGGCAGTCGGGGCCGCGGTCGCCGCCGCCAGCAGGCGGTCCGTCAGCGCGCCCGCGCCGCCGCCGATCTCCAAGAGGTGGCTCCGGTCGGCGTCGTCCGGGAGGTAGCCGGGAATGCGGTCGAGGACTCGGTCGTCGACGAGGAAGTGCTGGTCGCGGTCGGGGTCGGCGCGCGAGCCGGCCCGCCGCGCGAGCGCGTCGGGGTCGCGGCCCCCGTACGCGGCGTCCTCACCCGTCGATGAGTCGGTCATGGCCGGGATACACGCGGAGTTCGGGTAAAAGTCTCGTTTCCGGGACGCTGCGGCGGGTCGGGGTCGACGCCCGCGTCGTAGTCGACGCCCGGATCGCTGCCGACCGGTGACCGCTTCGGCTCACTCCTCGCGGCCGACGAACGTCCGGTACTTCAGGTCGTCTTCCCGGATCTCCTCGACGATCCGTTCTAAGATTACCTCCTGCGGGCGGTGAAGCCCGGCAATGCGCTCCTCGACGTCGTCGAAGCTCTCGAACGGACCGCGCTTCCGCTCGTCCAACAGGTCGTTCCGCAGCTTCTTGCCGATCCCCGGTAGCAGGTTCAGCTGGTGGAGCCGGAGGGTGATCGGCCCCGCCTCGTTGTAGAAGTCGACGAACCGCTCCTCGTCCGCCTCGACGACCGCCTCGACCGCGTACTCGACCTCCGCGGCCGCGTTCCGAGTGAGGTCGTCGAACGACACCTCGCGGTACCGGCCGACCGCGGGGCCGTCGACCCCGATCCGGTCGCCCACCGAGACGTCCGCGTCGCCGTCGAGCGTCAGTTCGTACAACGCGAACGAGTCGGTTCCCAGCCCGTACGCCACCGGCGACTTGCGCGACTGCGGGCGGTCGTCGTCCGGGCGTCCGTTCAGCAGCACGTCGAGCAGGACGGCGGTGGGACCGCCGTCGTCGACACCGTCCGCTCCGGTGTCCGCGGCGTTGCCACCCCCACCTCGATCGTCGCCCGGCGTCCCGTCGCCGTCGGCGTGGTCCATGTATCGTTTATCGCTCCGAGCGGTGAAAAAACCGCTGGCGAGAGCGGGCGCTCGCTCGAACGAGCGCGGTCGAACTCGGAGAAACGTGGGAGACGCGGCAACCGGAGAACAGGGCGGCCCGCGTTCAGGCGTACTTCGCGACGACGTTGAGGATCTCGTCGAGCTCCTCGCCGTCGAGCGAGTAGCGCTCCTGGGCGAACACCGAGCGGAGCTCGGTGCGGTCCTCCGGGAGCAGGTCCGTGATCTTCACCGCGGTCGGCACGTCGACCTGATCCAGCTCGGTCAGTTCCTCGACCAGCTCGCGGGACTCGTCGGCGTCGAGGTCCGCGAACCGGTTGACGTGTTCGATCGCGCGCGCCAGCTCGTAGCGGAGGTCGCGGTCCTCGTCGGCCGCGCGCTCGTCTTCGATCTCCACGAGGATCTCCTTCGCCTCGGAGACGGTGACGTACTCCTCGTCGAGCTTCTCTTTGAAGATCGTCATCTCAGTTCTGCTGGGCGCGCATGTGGGCGGCGGTGACGATGAGCGTCTTCGTCTTGCCGCCGTCCGGAATCTCGACTTTGAACGCCGACCCCTGCTTGCCGACGACGGTGCCCGTCCGGCCGTCGAAGCGCGGGTGGAAGCGGCCTTTGGGGACGCTGGGGTCGATCTTGAGGTGGACCTGCGATCCCTCGTCGAACTCTTGGATCGCTCGCTGCGGCGGGGAGGTGCCGCGGTTACGGGGTTTGTTCGAGAGCTTGTCGCGAGTCGCCTTCTGCGGCCCATTGGAACTCGGCATGGTCTTGGAATCCTTTCCGCTGCCGCCGTTATAAATCGTGCGTTACGGGCCGCAGCGCGTTGACGACTCTCACACGCGACGGTCATGGGGGCGGACATCCCCCGTGCGGTGCCGGATAGCACGCGCGACAACCAGACGGACCTCCCCTTCCGAAAGGGCTAATCCCGGGTGTTCCCTAACACGTTCGTAATGAGTCATCAGCTGCCGGACGTGCAGGCGTCCGCGCCCGACGTCACCGTCGGGCTCTCGCAGGTCGGCGTCACCGGCGTGGAGAAGCTCGTCAAGCTGGCGCGGGGCGACAAGCGTCCCATCGTTCTCATGGCGGAGTTCGAGGTGTTCGTCGACCTCCCCAGCGGCCGGAAGGGAATCGACATGTCGCGGAACCTCGCGACGGTCGACGAGATCCTCGAAGACATCACCCGCGAGGAGGCGTACCGCGTCGAGGACGTCTGCGGCGACGCCGCCGAGCGACTTCTGGAAAAGCACGACTACACCACCACCGCGGAGGTGTCGATGTCGGCGGAGTTGGTCACCCGCGAGGACACGCCGGCGTCCGGCATCGAGACGCAGAGCACGGCGACGATCGTCGCCAGCGCGACCGCAACCGAGGACGGGACGCGCGAGGAGATCGGCGCGGAGGTCACCGGGATGACCGTCTGTCCCTGCTCGCAGGGGATGAGCGAGTCCCGCGCCCGCGACAAGCTCGCCGAACTCGGCGTCGACGAGGAGACGACCGAGGAGTTCTTAGAGGCCGTCCCGCAGCCGGGCCACTCCCAGCGCGGCCACGCGACGCTGACGATCACGACCGACGGCCACCCCGACGTCGACCTCCGGGACGTGATCGACGTCGCCCGCGACTCGATGAGCGCGCGCATCTACAACATGGCGAAGCGGCCCGACGAGGACCACATGACCTACGAGGCCCACGCGGACGCGAAGTTCGTCGAGGACTGCGTCCGCGCCCTCGCCGAGGGGACCGTCGAGGAGTTCCCGCATCTCCCGGACGACGCCGTGGTCCACATGAAACAGTCGAACGACGAGTCGATCCACCAGCACAACGCCCACGCGGAACGCGAGGTCAAACTGGGCGACCTCCGCGACGAACTCGGCCGATAAGCGCGTTTGGACGCTGTCGCTGGGCCTTTTTACATAAGTCCGGGTGTCGCTGGCAACCGTTTGTACGCGGTTAGTGGCGCTCGGGTGAACACCGCCGAAGCCCCAGCCGCTCGGCTGTACGTATCCAACCTCGTCGTAACCGACCCTCTGACCGAGACCGCCGAAGCCCCAGCCGCGAGGACTCGGTGCGCTCGCTGTCGTTCGAAAGGCGCGAAGCGCCTTTCGTGATGACGAGAGAGCTTCGCTCTCTCGAACCACGCTCCTCGTCGCTCCTTTCACTCGCTCCTACGGTGCTTACGTCGCGCGCCTTCGCCCTCGCGGCTGCCCCTTCGAGTCCCATCCCACAATAGCACCGCACCTCTCACCTCCCCAGCCTCGTCAGTCGCCGTCGCTTCGCTCCGGCGACTGACTCCCTCGCGCGACGCTCCTTCGCGGTCGCCGGGGGTGACCGCTCGGAGGCGCGCGCCACCGCACCGTCGTTTATAAGCTATCATCACCCAAGTCCGGCCTACCCGAACGTCAGCGGCTCCGCCTCCGCCCAGCGCGGCTCGAACTGCTCTTTGACGCTCGTCGCGAACTCGATGTCCTTCACGTCGATCATCGCGAACGGCTCGTCGGCCGACAGTGGATGCGGCACCTCGATACACACCTCGATCTCGTCGAACACGTTGAACGTCCCGTCGACGCCGGGCGAGGTTCGGACCTGGAAGCCGTCCTCCTCGGCCAGCTCCGACGTGTATCGGCGGCCGACGCTCCGGGGGAGCTCGTCGACCGTCGCCGGCGACAGCAACACGCGGATCTCCACGCCGCGTTCGAGCGCCGACTCCAGTTCCGCGGTCACGCGCTCGCCGATCGTGCCGAGGTCGAACCCGGTCGCGGGCGCGCCGGCCACCACGACGACCCGGCGCTCCGCGGCGGCGATCCGCTCCAAGAGGAGGTCCGTCGCGTCCTCCGCGCCGACGGCCGCGGTCCAGAACTGGCCGTCGACCGGCTCGCCGGCGTCGAGTTCGGCCGACAGGTCGTCGACGACCGACTCGTACTGTTCGGCCTGCGTCTGGAGCTCCTGCTTCTTCTCGTCGAGCAGGCGGTCGAGCGCGGCGTCCGGCTCGACCGCGACGTACTTCTTCGGTCGGCTGGCCGCCTGACTGCGGACCAAGCTGTGTTGCTCCAAGCTGTTGAGCACGTCGTAGATCCGGCCCATCGGGACCTCGCTCGCCCGGGAGAGGTCCTTCGCGGTGGTCGGCCCGGTCCGGAGGAGCGCGCGGTACGCCCGGGCCTCGTACTCGGAGAGCCCTAAGTCGCGGAGAGATGCCATATCCGGGGATGCCGCGGCACCCGTATAAACGCGTCGCACGTTTACGATCTGGGCAGCCGCACCGGCGGAGCGCGACGACTCCGCCGCCGATCCGACGACACGTCGCGCCCGTCGCGTCGCCGGGCGTCAGGCCAGTACGTCGCCGACGCGGTCCATCAACTCGCCCGGCGTTTCCGCCGGCTCGGAGGCGTCGTCGCCCCCGAGGACGACCGCGGTGCCCGCCGGAACCGACCGCGGCGCGGGCGCACCCTCCTCGTGGGCGTTCGGCGCGACCACCTTCTCGTGGTCGGCGACCCGCCACGCGGCGCGGTGGAGGTCGCTGCCGGGTTCGGTCCCGACCGCGATGACGGTCGTTCCGCGACGGAGGCGGGCGGCGAGGCTCCCGTAGCCGGCCACCTGAACGCTGAGCCGCTCGGTCGCGCCGGCGAACGCCTCGGCCGTCTCGCGGGCGACCTCGTGATACCGCTCTTCGCCCGTGAGCGCCGCCAGATCGGCCAGCGCCGTCGCCATCTCCACGTTGGCGTCGAGCGGCCGGAACGACCGGTCGAGCAGCCCCGACCCGGAGCGTGGCCCGTCGACGAACGAGCCGTTGACGCGGAGCCTGTCGATCGCCCGGTCCGCGACCGCTCGGGCGACGTCGACCCCCTCGCCCCGCACGCCGGCGGCGCGGACATACGCGCCGATGACGCGGGCGGCGTCTTCGAGCAGGTCGGTCTCGCCGGCCTCGTCGCTGCCGCGGTAGTGGGTCACTTCGCCCGTCTCGGCGTCGATCAGGTCCCGTTCGAGTCCGTCGAAGATCCGGTCGGCGTACTCGCGGGCGTGCTCGTCGTCGGTGTACGCGGCCACCGCGAGCAGCGCGTCCGCGGCGAGCGCGTTGCCCCCGGCGAAGACGGTGAGGTCGCGGCGCGGGTCGTCCAGCTCGGTGCGGTCCGCGGCCGGAGCCGCGTAGTACGCCCGGCCGAGCCCGGGACCGAGGCTCCCGCCGACGCCGTAGCCGGTCCACAGGTCGTCGGTGAGAAAGTCGACCGCGTCGAGCGCGGGGTCGAGGTAGGCGTCGTCGCCGGTGTAGAGGAAGGCGTTGGCGAACGCGCGGGTCACCGCGGCGTTCGTGTCGAGGGGCTTCTCGTAGGCGACGTCGCCCCAGTCGCGGGTGCCCGCGTACCGGAAGAACCCGCCCGCGACGTCGTCGGCGAGGTGGTCGCGGACCGCGTCGAGCGTCCGGAGCGCGCGGTCCCGGTCGCGCTTCAGCGCGAACTCGACGGTGCGCGGCAGCGGGAACTTCGCGTCGGACCCCCAACCGGCGTACTCGTCGTCGTACTTCACCTCCAGTTGGCCAGCGAGGTGGCTCTCGATGGCGTCCGTCAGCTCGCCGCGGGGCGGGAGGTCGGCGTCAAGCGCGCGGGGGATCCGCCCCGCCTCGCGGCCCTTGTCGGCCCACATCGTCCGGACCGATTCGAGGACCTGCCGCATGCCGTCGACATCGAGGTACCCCGCACCGGTCAGCAGCGTCCCATCGGGGGTGAGGAAGGCGGTCGTCGGGAACCCGCCCATGTTGTACCGCTCGCGGACTCGCGGGTGGCGGTCGACGTCGACGCGGACGGGGACGAACCCCTCGTTGACGTTGGCGGCAATCCGCGGCTCGGCGTAGGTGACGGCGTCCATCTCGTGACAGCCCTCGCACCACGTGGCCGACAGCGAGAGCAGCACCGGGCAGTCACGCTCGTCGGCCTCGGCGAACGCCTCGGGACCCCAGTCGCGCCACTCGACGCGAGTCTCGTCGCTCATACCCGCAGTCGGACCGGGCCGGGGGTAAGCGCTTCGAGAGCGGAAGGCGAGGGAGGCGGCGGTCGGCGAGGGATAACAGCAACAGAGGGTGGGAGGGCGTCGCGTCCGTGTCCACGCGGCGCGGCGGCGGTCGTCCGAGCGGTTCGACGGCGGTCCTCAGCGCTTGTGGTCGTGGCCGAGCGCGAGCGCGAGGGCGTTCGCGAACAGCAGGGCGACGAACAGCTGGCCGGTGCCGCCGTCGAGCCCAGAGTGTAGCAGGACGGGGTACGTGGCGGGAATCGCGATGGCCGCCCAGAAGGCCGCGGCTTTGACGGTGCCGGTCATCAGCCCGGCGAGCCGTTCGCCGGAGGCGATCTGCGTGGGAGCGGGGGTTGACATGGACACCTCTCCGTACGACGGGGGACCACATATAGCCCGACGAGGGTTCGGTGAATTTCACCACGTTTCTCGACCGTCCGGGACATTTTAAAAGCCTCTCAGAAACGTTTTAACTATTTATCGGACCAGCTAATCCTTTGTTTCGGGATCCAAGCCGATCCGTCAGTTTCGGACCGATCCGACTGCCACGGACCGCTTTGGACGACGCGAGGACCGGCCCGGTCGCGGCGGCGTCGGACGCGAGCGGCTGCCGCGGCACCAACCGATTTGTCCGTCGGGGGCGAGGGGAAGATATGACCGGAACCGATCGCTGCGACCGACGCGAGGACCGAACCGACCGAGACCGTTCCGCGGCGCGCACCGACGGTGGCCGCCCGCGGGTAGCGGTCGTCGCTTGCGGCGGCACCATCGCCTCGGAGCCGGGAGACAACGGTGCGGCTCCCGAGAAGACCGGGGCCGACCTCGTTGAGGCGGTGCCGGCCGTGACGGACCACGCGCGGGTGACGACCAGAGAGGTGTGCTCACAGCCCGGGTTCGACGTCCGGTGGCAGGACGTGCTCGCAACCGCGGCCGCCGCACGCGACGCGGTCGGCGAGGGGTCTGAAGAGGCCTCTGAGGCGGACGAGGCCGCCGAGGAGGGCGCGGACGGCGTCGTCGTCACGCACGGGACGGACACCCTCGCGGACACCGCGTTCGCGCTGGACCTCCTCACCGACCTCGACGCGCCGGTCGTCGTGACCGGCGCGCAGCGACGGCTCGACGAGCCGTCAAGCGACGTGCCGGCGAACCTCGCGCTCGCGGTGCGGGCGGCCGCGGACGACCGGTTCGCGCCCGGGGTCCACGTCGCGTTCGACGACGAGCTTCACGCCGCCCGCGACGTGGTGAAGGGCCACAGCAACGCGCTGTCGACGATGACCTCGCCGGGGGCGGGACCGGTCGCGACGTTCACCCGCGCCGCCTCGCGGCTCCTCCGGACGCCCGAGCGCGGCGTGCCCGTCGACCCCCTCGCGGACGCGGTCGATGACGCCGCGGCCGTGCCCGAGGTCCCGGTGATCCACTCCGGGACCGGCGTCGGCGCGGGCGCGCTCGAACGCGCGCTCGACGCCGGCGTCGGCGGGGTCGTCGTGGAGGGGACCGGGCTCGGGAACGTCACCCGCGCGCTCGGCGACGCGGTCGGCGAGACGATCGACGACCCGTCCGTCCCGGTGGTCGTGGCGGGCCGTCCGCCGGCCGGACCGACGGAGCCGGTGTACGGGACGCCGGGCGGAGCCGTCACGCTCGCGGAACACGGGGTGACCTTCGCCGGAGACCTGCCGGCCGCGAAGGCGCGCGTCGCGCTCGCGCTCGGCCTCGCCGCCGGCCTCGATCGAGACGGGATCGAGGCGCTGTTCGCGCCGGCGTGATCGCCGGCCGCGGTCGCTCAGACGGCTGTTTGTGCGTACACGAAGCCCTTATATGCCGGCCGCGTACCGCGAGGTATGACCGAGTTCACGCGACGGAGGACCCTCTACGGTGTCGCCGCCGGCGGCGTCGCCGCGCTCGCAGGGTGTACCGAGGCCGGCGACCCCGTTCCGGGCGGGAACGGCTCCGACGGCGGAGACGGCGGCGACCCCGGAAACGACACGGACGGCGGGAGCGGTGACGGCGACGGCGGTGACGGCGACGGCGACGGCGGTGACGGAGGCAGCGACGGGGCCGACGACGACGGCGAGGTCTCGACCGGCGTCCACCAGGTCGGCGAGGCGCTCTCCGGCCCGGCATGGGACCGGACGCAACGGCGCGGGATCTGCGTGCTGATCACCGAGGAGGACGGCGAGGGCACGGGAATCCTCGACGGGGCCCCCGAGCCGGCCCGGGAGTTCCTCGCGAAGACCGACTTCGCGGAGTCGGTCGTCTGCTACGTCGAGTCCGTCGGGCCGACCACCTGTCACGACGAGATCGCGTTCGACGGGGTCGGCGTCGCGGACGGGACGCTCGTCGCGGACGCGACGGTTCGAGGCCGAGAGGACGAGGCGGTGGCCTGCGGCGAGGCGATCACCTACTCGTCCGCGCTGCTCCGCGTCACGAGCGACCCGCTCCCCGAGTTGGCCCAGTTCTCGGTCACCGACGGCTGGGGGGAGACGGGGGCGGTCCGAAACGGGGACGGGATCTCCGACCGGTAGCCCCGCGGGCGGCGTTCGCCCTGACGACGACCCGTCGAGCGTGCCGGCCTCGACCGCGACGGCGAGGGGTTACGCGCGGACCTCGATGAGGAGATCCGTCTCCGGCGACTCGCCCATCGTCTCGCGGACGCGCTCCCACGAGAGGTCGGTCCGCGCGGTCACCGACTCGGTCGCGACGGCACCGCAGGCGTTGGCGACCAGGATCGGCACCTGGTAGTCGCGCGGGTCGTGCGAGAACCCGTCGCCGGTTATCTCCGGCTCCCGCAGCGCGGCCGCGAGGAACCCGGCCGCGAAGGCGTCGCCCGCGCCGGTCGTGTCGACCGGGTCGACGTCGAACCCCGGGTGCGAGACGCTGCCGTGCGGGGTGCGGACCGTTGCGCCCTCGTCTCCGAGCTTGATCGCGACGACGCGGTCGTCCGGCTCCCACGGGTCGACATCGGTCCCGGCGTCGAGCGCGTCGGCCTCGCGGTCGTTTACGAACAGGACGTCGCTCGCCGCGAGCGCGGCGTCGAACTCGCGGTCGGCCACCCGGCGGCCGGGGTCGAAGCTCCGGGTCGCGCCCGCCTCCGCGGCCGCGGTCGCGAGCGCCGCCGCGGTCTCGGGCTGTTGCCCGGTGAGGTGGAGGTGGTCGGCGGCCGCGAGCGTGTCGCGGTCGAGTCCGGCCGCCGAGAACGACTCGTTCGCACCGTCGTTGGCGAGCATGAGCAGCTCGCCGCCGCCGTCGACGATGACGTACTTCACCGAGGTCGGCTCGGCGGCGTCGACGAGCACCTGTCCGGGGTCGACGCCGGCCTTCGACAGCTCGCGCAGCGCCAGCGCACCCGACTCGTCGCCGCCGACGCTGCCGTAGACGACCGACTGGCCGCCCAGATCGACGAGCCCGACCGCGACGTTCGCGGCGCTGCCGCCGCCGGACTGTTCGAGCCGCTCGATCCGGGTCTCGCCGTCCGGCTCCGGGAGGCTGTCGACGTGGATCGTCACGTCCCAGTTGATGTGGCCCGCGGAGACGACCTTCGGCACGCGAGCGCCGTCCTCGGGACTCAGGTCCGGGTCGGCGTCGACCGCGGGGTCGACCGCGTCGTCGCTTTCTCCGCCGTCGACGTCGGCGGGCGAATCGTCGGTCGCCGCCGCTCCGTCCGTCGTCGCCGCTCCGTCGTCGCCGGCGGGCGCGTCGTCGCCCTCCCACTCGTCGAGTTCGCGGTCCCACTCCGCGACCGTCTCGTCCCAGTCGTCGACGCCCTCCTCGCCGTCGCCGTCCGGGGCAGCGTCGTCGCGGCCGCTCATTGCTCTGCCCACGGTTCGGCAGCGCCCTCGCCGAACAGCTCCCGCATCAGCGCCACGATGCTCTCCGGAGGGAACTGCCCGTGTTCGGTGACGATCGCGTCCATGTACCGCGGCGGCGTCACGTCGAACGCCGGGTTCTCGACCGCGATCTCGCCGATCGCCTCGCGGGCCTCCGGGTCGATAACCTCCTCCTCGTCGCGCATCTCGATCTCGACGGTGTGGCCCGTCAGCGTCTCCGGGTGGAGCTTGATCGTCTGGGCCGCGGTCATGATCGGGACGCCGCGCTCGCGGGCGTTGACCGCCAGCCCCGAGGTGCCGATCTTGTTTATCACGCCGCCGTCCGCGGCGATCGAGTCGGCACCGACGACCACGTGGTCGACCTCGTCGAGGTACCGCCGCGCCGCCGAGTCGACGATCAGCGTGACGGGGACGCCCATCTCCCGGAGCGCCTCGGCGGTGATGTGCCCTTGCTGGCGCGGCCGCGTCTCCTTGACGACCGCCGATATCGACTTCCCCTGCTCGACCGCCGCCTCGATACACGCGAGCGCGTCGGTGGAGTGACAGTGCGTCATCACCGTGTCGCCGTCGGCGAGGCGGTTCGCACCGACCTCTCCGAGGTCCTCCTGCGCGCGGTCGAGCTGGCGGACGAACGCGTCGCTCGCGTCGACGACGCTGTCCCGAAGCGCGTCGACCGACTTCCCTTCCATCCGCTGGAGGACGTATCGGAGGGCGTTCGGCAGCGACACCGCCGTCGGACGCGTCTCGCGGAGGGAGCGTCCCGCGGCGCGCATCGACGCGCGGAACGCCTCGGGGTCGCTCGCGGTCGCGTCCGCCTCGGCCGCCGCCTCCGCCTGATCGGCGAGCGCCTCGGCGGCCGCGGCGGCGATGGTCGCCGCACCGCGGATCTCCATGGTCGCGATCGACTCGGCGGTCTCGCGGACCGCCGGGGCCGGCTCCGTGTCTGTCATACCGATCCCGTAGCCCGCCCCGGTATTTATAAAACCGGCTCTGCGTCGCCCGGACGGGGCGGGGAGAGGACGCGGACGTATCAGGCGTCGTCCGGCTGCTGGCCGTAGCTCTCGAACCGCTCCTCGACGGTCGCCATCTGCTCGTCGGTGAGGACGTGCGGCTCGCCCACCGCGGACGCGCGGAGGTAGAGCCGACAGATGTCCTCGACGTGGTGGGTGTTCTCGACGGCCGTCTCGACGTCCGGGCCGGTCACCACCAGCCCGTGGTTCGCGAGGATTGCCGCGTCGGAGTCGGCCTCGGCCATCGCGGCGACGACGTTCGCGGCCAGTTCCTCGGTGCCGTACGGCGCGTAGTCGGCCAAGGGGACCTCCCGCCCAACCGCGGCGATCATGTAGTGGATCGGGGGGAGCTTCCGATGGAGCGTCGCCATCGTCGTCGCCCACGGCGAGTGGGTGTGGACGATCGCGCCCGGCCGGTCGTGCTTGTAGATCCCCGTGTGCATGGGCACCTCGCTCGACGGGGCCATCCGGCCGGCCAGCCGCTCGCCCGAGAGCGAGACGACGGGCACGTCGACGGCGTCGAAGGAGTCGTACGGGACGCCGGTGGGCGTGACCGCCACGGCGTCGCCGTCGCGGACGCTCAGGTTCCCGGTCCGTCCCGGGGTCAGGTCCGCCAGCGCGGGCGCGTACTCAACGACCGCCTCGCGCGCCTCGCGGAGGAGGTCGGGGTCCTCTCGGCTCACGCCGCCACCTCCGTCAGGTCGGCGAAAGAGTCGAGTCGGTGGTCGGGGCGGCGCGGACCGGTGAGATCCGCCGCGGCGGGCGCGTCGCCGTCGGCGACGAACAGCGCCGTGTCGGTGCCGACGGCGTTCGCGCCGGCGACGTCGGCGTCGACGTTGTCGCCGACCGCGAGCGCCTCGGTCGGTCGGTAGTCGAGTTCGGCGAGCGCGGTCGTGAACGGGAGCGCGCTCGGCTTCTCGCGGCCGACCTCCTCGGAGGTGACGAGCAGGTCGATCCGGTCGTCGATCCCCAAGTGCGCGAGCTTGCGCAGCTGGACCCGCGTCGTGAGGTTGGTCACGACCGCAACGTCGGTCCCCGCCGCCCCGAGGGCGTCGAAGACGGTCTCGACTCCCTCACAGAGCGCCATCTCGTCGAGGAACCCGTCCCAGTAGGCGTCGCCGGCCGCCAGCGCGCCCGCGACGTCCGGCTCGCCCGCGTGCCGGTACAGGCCGCGCTTGAAGTAGACGTGCCGGTCGTGGGACGCGGCGGTGGTGCGCGTCTCGCGTTTCGCCTCGCGGCGGCCGACCGCGTACAGGTCGTCGAACGCGTCGCGGTCCAGTTCGTATCCGCGCTCGCGGAGGGCGTCGAGCGCGGCCCGCTTGCCCGCCTCGTTACACGGGGCGTACGGGTACAGGGTGTTGTCGAGGTCGAAAAGCACCGCCTCGTAGCTCATGGACGCACTCGGCGGGGCACCGACTTAAACGTGATTCGACGCGGCGACCGGGATCCTCGGCGGATGGGTTCCGTCGCCCGGCTACTGCTCGTTCATCGCCTCGCTGGCGATGTTGCGGCCGCGGGAGTTGAGCGCGACCTCCCGGCGGATCCGGACCTCCTCGACCACTTCGAGCTCGACCAGCCGCTCGAACGTCTCCTCGACGTCGTCGACGTCCATCCCGAGGAACGAGGGGATCTCGAACGGCGAGACGCCGGAGTACAGCGCCATCAACACCTCTCGGTCGCGACTGGAGAGGTCGACGTTCGTCGACGAGCGCTCCTCGCCCTTGCGGAGCCACGACTCGACGAACCGCATCCGGTTCGGGTCGCCCGCGACGTGGGTCTCGATACTCGTCCCCTCGTCGTCGGTGTGTGACACCTCGATGACGGGCTTCTTATCGCCGTTAACGGTGCGTTTCGCGGCGTCGAGCCCGCTGATGTCGTCGAGGTCGAACTTCACGAAGACGCCGCGCTCCAAGGCGGCGTTGAGACCGTTCTCGTCGATCTTCACGCGGGCCTGCTCCCACTCGGTGTCTTGGACGACGCCGCCCTCGATCGCGGGGTGTTTCGCCATCACGGTCTTCTGGTCGAGCAACGCGCGGTAGACGTCGCGCTCGAACGACTCGTGGTCGGAGGCCGCGACGAGAAGCACCTGCTCGCCCAGATCGAAGCTCACGTAGTTCGAGACGCGCGCGACCGTCTGGTTCGCGTCGTGGCGACCGCCGAGCCGCTCCAGCTTCGACAGGGGGACCGTCCGCTTCCCGTCGTTGCCGGCGAGGATCAGCCGCCGGTTCGAGAGGAGGACCCGTCCGGGGGTCCAAGAGACGTCGCTCACCTTCCGCCCCTCGCGGACCGCGACCGCGAACTTCGCTTGGGTGTCGGTGATCTTGTACTCGCTGTCCTCCTGAGACATTTACGGACCACCCGCCTTGAGCTTCGAGACCGCCGAGAACACGCGCTTTCTGACGGCCTGACTGTCGTCGTCGGCGTACTCTTCGAGGCGGTTCAGCGTCTCCTGTCCGCCGATCTGTCCGAGGACGAACACGGCCTTCGCGCGGGCGTCCTCCGGGTGTTCGGGGCCCAGCTTGTCGAGCAGTCGGTCCTCGACGACCGGGCCGCCGAGGCTCTTCAGACTCGTGGCCGCGAACTGCGCGGTCTGCGGATCGTCGTCCGCGAGCGCGTCCGCGAGCGCCTCCACCGCCGTAGGGGTGTCCGGGTCCGCCACGCGCCCGAGGATCCACGCCGCGTTCCGGCGCTGGCGGGACTGCTGGCCGTCGGTGAGGATCTCGACGAGCGGTTCGACGACCGTCGCGTCGTCGGCCGCCTTCAGCTCCGAGACGACCTGGTCGCGGACCGCGTGGCTCTGCTGGGTCGGCACGTTCGAGAGCAGTTCGATGACGGAGTACACCGCCGCGTTGCGCACGACCGCGCTCTCGTCGCCGAGCGCCCGCGCGAGCGGTTCGACCGGCTCCGGGTTGCTCGCCTTCCCGAGCGCGCCGGCCGCGATCCGTCGGATCGACTCGTCGCCGTCGTCGAGCAGGTCGAGGAGCGGCGACAGCGCCTCGTCGGTGCCGATCGCCCCGAGGGCGTTCGCCGCGGCACGGCGCACGCGCGGGACCTCGTCGCCGAGCGCGTCGCGGAGTCCGGGGACCGCCCGCGGGTCGGCGAAGGTCCCGCAGGCCTGCGCCGCGCGCAGTCGGACGCGGGCGTCCTCGTCGTTGAGCGCGCCCACCAGCGGTTGAACGCCGCTCGCGTCGTCGAGCCGGGCGAGCGCGTTCGCCGCGGCCATGCGGAGCTCCGGGCGGTCGGCTTCGAGTGCGCGGGCGAACTTGCGCGCGGTTACCCACTCGGCCTCGCCGTCGTTGCCACCCCCGGTGAGCTCTTCGAGGAGCTGTTCGAGCGCGGCCTCGCCGATGGCGTCCAGCGCGTCGACGGCAGCCCCGCGGACCTCGGGGTCGTCGTCGGTGGTCGCGGCGCTGAGTAGCCCGTCGATCGTCGGCTGGTCGCCCTCCTCGCCGATCTCGCCGAGGAACTCGGCGGCGCGGCGGCGGACGGCGGCGCTGTCGCTGCCGAGCGCGTCCCGGATCTGCTCCGCGTTCCCGTCCCGGGCGTGCTGGTACAGCGACATCAGCGCCTCCCGAACACCCGCCGTCGCTTGTCGATCGGCTCGTAGCGGTCGCTCCGGTCCGGGGGGACGCTCTCGGTCATTCCCAACACGAGGACGCCGTCCTCTGCGAGCGACGCCTCGAGCGTGTCGAACAGGGCGGCCTTGTGGTCGATGTCGATGTAGATCAGCAGGTTGCGGCAGAGCACCACGTCGAAGGGGTCGCGGGCCCCGTCGCGGATCAGGTCGTGCGTCTCGAACTCGACGAGGCGCTTGACCGCCGAGCGCACGCGGAACGCGTCCTCGTCGCGCTCGACGTAGCGGTCCGGGTCCGAGAGCGGCTCCAGCTCCTCGGCGATGTCGGTCGTCCGCGTCGTGTGGTAGACGCCCTCTCGGGCGTTGTCGAGCGCCTCCTCGCTGATGTCGGAGCCGAGCACCTCCACGCGCGACTCGTCTATCTCGTCGTCGTCGCAGGCTAACATTGCGACTGAGTACGGCTCGCGGCCGTCGGCCGACGGCGCGGACCACACCCTGACGCGCCGCTGGTTCGCGGTCCGCTCGCGCAACACCTCGCGGAGGACGTCCCACATCTCCGGGTTGCGGAAGAACTCCGTCACGTTGATCGTGAGCGCGTCCATCAGCGCCTCGCGCTCGTCGGCGTCCTCGCGGAGGATGCGCTCGTACTCGGCGTGCGACTCCGTGTCGCGCCGCCGCATCCGCGCCGTGATCCGGCGGTCGAGGTACGACTCGTTGTAGTACCCCGGCTCGAACGGAACCGTGTCGTCGATCTGCCGGAGAACGCCCTCGAACGCGGTCTCCCCCGCCGGGCCGTCCGTCGCGTCGCTCATAGGCTCACCACGTCGAGCACGGCCACGACATCCCCGTCCCCGAGGACGGCCGTGCCGCTGAGGCCGGGCGTCCCCGAGAGCGGACCGTCGAGCGGTTTGACGACCACTTCCTCCTGGTCTAAGACGGCGTCGCAGTGGAGCGCGACCTGGCGGGTCTCCTCGCGGATCCGCACGAGCATCCCGTCGTCGGTCGCGCCTCCGGCCTCCTCGGCCGCGTCCTCGTCGTCGCCGATCTCCGGTGCGTCGGCGCTCTCGCCGTCGACCGCGACGCCGCCGTCGGCGGCCGGGGTCTCCTCGGCGGACGTCTCGGCCGCGGTCGGGTCGATCTCGCCGAGCCGCTCGTTGAGCCTGACGACGGGGTAGAGGTCGTCCTCGTGTCTGACGACCTCGTCGCCGTGGACCTCCTCGACGTCGTCTGCGCGGGCGACCTCCGCGATCGATTTTATCGGGATGCCGTACTCCGTGCCGCCGACGTCGACGAACATCACCTTCACGATGGCGACGGTGACCGGGAGCCGGAACCGGACCGTCGTCCCCTCGCCCGGGTCGCTCTCGACCGAGACCGAGCCGTCGAGGTCGCGCGCGGTCGTTCGGACCACGTCCATGCCGACGCCGCGGCCGGAGACGTCCGTGACCTCCTCCGCCGTGGAGAAGCCGGGGTGGAACACGAGGTCGTACACCTCGTCGTCCTCCATCGCCTCGACCGCTTCGCGGCTCTTGACGCCCTCGTCGACCGCCTTGTCGCGGAGCTGATCGGGGTCGAGTCCCCCGCCGTCGTCGGTGACCTCGATGATCACGTGGTCGCGCTCGCGCTCGGCCGTGAGCTCGACGGTTCCCATCGGGTCCTTGCCGGCCGCCTCGCGCTCCGCCGGCGACTCGATCCCGTGGTCGACCGCGTTCCGCAGGACGTGGACGAGCGGGTCGCGCATCTCCGTGAGGATCGTGCGGTCCAACTCGACGTCGTCGCCCTCGATCTCGAAGTCGATCCGCTTGTCGAGGTCCCGCGAGATGTCGCGGACGAGCCGCGGGAACGAGTCGGACACCTGCGAGAACGGGATGAGCCGCATGTCCATCGCCGTGTCCTGAAGGCTGGAGGCGAGCTTGTCCAGCTCGTCTAAGGCGTCGGACTCCGCGTCCGTCCCCTCGATCTCGCGGCGGAGCTTGATCCGGCTCGTCACCAGCTGTTCGACCAGCCCGTACAGCTCGTCGACTTGGTCGACGTCGACGCGGATCGACTTGATCTCGTCGCCGGACTTGGAGTCGGACCCGCCGGACGACGACCCGCCGTCGTCGCTCTCAGATTCCGCCGGTTCGGGGTCGGCGGCCTCGAACTCGTCGTCGGCCGCGTCGCTCGGAGCGTCCACGTCTTCGGCCGCGTCGGCATCGTCGGCCGCATCCGCGTCGTCGGCCGTCGCGTCACTCGATCCGGCGTCCGCGTCGCCGTCGGCCGACCCGTCGACCGCGACCGCCGTCACCGACTCAACCTGCGTGAGCGCCCGGAGTCCCTCGGCGACGACCTCGGGGTCGGCACCGCCGACGAACGCGTCGAACCGCTCGTCGTACTCGCCGTCCTCCAACGCCTCCGGATCGGGGTCCGTCGCGTGCGCGTCGAACTGCTCGTCAAGGGCCTGAAGCACGAGCGCCGCGTCAACCCCGGCCATCTTCGCCTCGCCGATCGTCACGTCCGCGTACGCGACCGGCTCGGGGAGGTCGGCCGCGGCCGCCGGCGGCTCGGGCACCGAGACATCGGGCGCGTCGGCGTCGCCTTCGGCGTCGTCGCCTTCAGTATCGGAGTCGCCCTCGTCCGACGCCTCGCTTTCCGCGTCGTCAGCGGCGTCGCTCGCGTCGTCGCTTCCCGCGTCGTCAGTTCCGCCGTCACTCCCGTCGCCGCCGACGGTGCCGTGTTCCTCCATCTCGCGCAGGCGCGATTCGAGGTCGGAGGGGTCCGTCGACACGTCGCCGGTGTCGGCGATCTCCGAGACCATCGCCTCGACGGTGTCGACCCCCTCGAAGAGGAGGTCCATCAGCTCGGGGGTCACCTCGCGGTCGCCCTGCCGGACCGCGTCCAGCAGGTCCTCCAAGGCGTGTCCGAAGTCGGAGACGTCCTCGTACCCCATCGCCGCGGCGTTCCCCTTCAGGGTGTGCGCGACGCGGAACACGTCGTCCATCGCCTCGGCGTCCTCGGGGTCGGCTTCGAGGGCGAGCAGGGCGTTGTTCAGGTCCGTGATCCCGTCTTCCGCCTCGGCGACGAACGCGGCGCGGTGGGAGTCCATCAGGCCTCACCCCCCACGATCGCGCCGGCGACGTCGTCGAGGTCGTGTACCTCGTCGATCCCGCCGGTCTCGACGGCGCGCTTCGGCATCCCGTAGATGACGCAGGTGCCCTCGCTCTGCGCGAGCGTCCGCGCCCCGGCGTCGGCCATCGCGCGGATCCCCTCGGCGGCGTCGGATCCCATCCCGGTCAACACGACGCCGACGAGCGGGTCGTCGATCACCTCGGCGGCCGAGCGCATCGTCACGTCGGCCGCGGGGGTGACGGTGTGGGAGTCGTCGTCCGCGTCGAGCTTGACGCGGAGCCGCCCCGAGCGGTAGCTGTCGATCAGGGTGTGGCTGCCGCCGCGGGCGACGAGCGCCTCGCCGGCACCGATCCGCGCCCCGTCGCTCGCCTCACGCACGTCGTACGCGGAGGCCTCGTCGAGCCGGTTCGCGAACCGCGACGTGAACGCCTCCGGCATGTGCTGGACGATCACCACGCGGCAGTCGGCCATCGGCAGCGCCGACAGCACGCGCTCGACCGCGTTCGGGCCGCCGGTCGACGCCGCGATGACCACGGTCAGGGGTCCATCGACGTCGACCGTTCCCGCGTCGGAACCGGCGTCCGACCGACGCGACGCCGCGGAGCTGGGGTCGTCACGCTCGCGCGTCGCAGCGTCGAGGTCGGCGTCCGCGACCGACCGCACCGCCTCGACGAGCCGCTCGGACTCCCGCGAGACGCCGGTCGAGACCTCACCGCCGGGCTTCGCGAAGAAGTCGACCGCCCCGCGGTCGAGCGCCTCGAAGGTGACCTCCGCGCCCTCGTCGGTGTGCGCCGACAGCATCAACACCGGCGTCGGCGTCTCCTCCATCAGCCGCTCGACGGCTTCGAGTCCGCCCATACCGGGCATCTCGACGTCCATCGTCACGACGTCGGGGCGGGTCTCGGCGACCACCGAGAGCGCCTCTTCTCCGTCCCCCGCCTCGCCGACGACCGCGACCCCCGCATCGCTCAAGAGATCACTTATCAGACCCCGCATGAACGGGGAGTCGTCGACGACTACCACCCGCGGCGACCCGTCCCGACCGCCGCGCCGATCCGTCGTCCTGCTCATGTTCCACACCGGACCCAGAATCAGCATAAATCCACGGACCCAGTAATCACCCCTGATAATTCAGGGGACACGATTATTTGTCGGTTGACCGCAGGTACGGGCATGGCAGCCACAGAGGCGAACACGGAGTCGACGGCGGACGCCGAACCGACCAAGGTGTTGGAGTTCGGCCTAGGTGACGGGACGTACTGTCTGGACATCGGCGTTATCGACGAGATCGTCGACGCCGGCGAACTCACGCGGATCCCGAACTCGCCGGATCACGTCGAGGGCGTGATGGACCTGCGCGGTCGGACGACCACGATCGTCGACCCGAAGACGCTGTTCGACATCGACGAGGAGGGCCCCCGAGAGCGCATCGTCGTGTTCGACGACAGCGAGATCGACGAGGGCGGGACGGTCGGCTGGATGGTCGACGAGGTGTTTCAGGTCCGCGACGTCGCGCCCGAGGACGTCGACCAGAGCACCACCGTCGAGGAAGAGGGCGTTCGCGGCATCGTCAAGTCCGACGACCGCTTCGTCGTGTGGGTCTCCCCGGACGTGGACGACGAGCTGGCGGCCGAACTCGACGACGTCGAGGCCGCGGAGGCGTAGGCGGCGCTGGGAAAACGCCGAGACGACGCAGTGCCGACGAGGTGATTCGGGGGACGTCGGCGAACCGAATCGAGGATATCGGTTCTCACCCGTGAGAACCGGGTGACAACGCTTATCAGCCGTCCAACGGGTTGCGTACGTATGCGCGTCTCAAGCGGCGTCCCGGGGTTCGACGACCTCGTCGACGGGGGGTTCCCCGAGGACCGTCTGTACGTTGTGAGCGGTCCGCCCGGGAGCGGCAAAACGACCTTCTGTGCGCAGTTCGCGGCTCAGGGCGCTCGAAACGGCGAGGACGTGCTGTACATCAGCATGCACGAGACCAAATCGGGGATCCGCGAGGACATGAGCGGCTACGACTTCGGGTTCGACCGCGCGCTCGACTCCGACCGCGTCACGTTCCTCGACTCCTTCTCGTCGGACGGCCGGCGCTTCTTCGGGCTGCCCGGCGACCGCCGCGACCGGTCCGGCGTCACCAACCGCCTCACCGGGTTCATCAACTCCCGCGACATCGACCGGGTCGTCTTCGACTCCACCATGCTGTTGCGGTTCCTCTTAGACGACGACGAGGACACGATGATCCAGCTGCTCTCCTCGCTAAAGCGGACCGACGCCACGACCCTTCTCATCTCCGAGATGACCGATCCGAGCGCCTACTCGGAGGAACACTACCTCGCGCACGGCGTCGTCTTCATGCACAACTACCTCGAGGACGAGGGGATGCGCCGGGGCGTTCAGGTGCTGAAGATGCGTGGGACCGATATCGACACGGACATCCAGGACGTGGAGTTCACGGACGGCGGGCTCCGGATCGGCTCGGCGGCGACGGTGACCCACTGATGTACGACCGCACGTTCGGCACGGAGTGGGACGACCTCTCGCGGGAGGAGGCGATAGAGCGCGCCTTCGCGTTGGGCGTCGCGGCCGGGGTCGACAGCCCCCGCCCCGACGAGCTGGATCGGGTGTTAGAGGCGTTCCCGGGGAGCTACGACCGGATCATCGTGGAGCTGGCGTACGACGAGGGGCGAACGAAGGCGCTGGAGGCGAAAGCGGAGCGGGACGACCCCGACGACGAGGCGGTGTGGGACTCCCTCGTCGACGGTCTCGGAGCGCCGCGCGAGTCGCCGGTTCCCGCGGCGCTGCCCGGCGCGATACGCGAACTGACACTCACCGAGCGGCCGCGGGAGGGGCCGCCGTCCTCGCTCGACCTCCCTTCCATGCTCCGAAAGTGATCCCTCGGAAGGGTTTTACCCAACACTCTCTCACGTTCACCAAATGACTGTGCTTCCCGACGCTGTCCGCGGTGCCGACAGCGTCCTCATCAGCGGTCCTCCGATGAGCGGGAAGTACGACCTGTTCAACCGGCTGCTTGCGGCCTGGTCCGACGGTCCGGTCGTGATCTCGACGGGGCGGACCGCGGAGAAGGTCCGCGGCGACTACGAGGAACTCACGGGGAAAGCCGGCGACGACGTGGTCGTCATCGACTGTGTCACCCACGAGCAGGGCGACAAACGGGAGGACACGCCGACGACGAAGTACGTCGCGAGCGCCGGCAACCTCACCGACATCGGGATCAAGTTCACGGACGTCGTCGAGTCCTCCGCCGGCCGCGAACGCGCGGTCGGGATCTACTCGCTGTCGCAGCTGCTCATGTACTGGGACCCCGAGCGGATCTACCAGTTCACCCGAGTAATGACCTCCCAGACCTCCGGCGAGGGATGGCCGTTCGTCGGCGTCCTCGGCTCGACCGCCCACGACGAGCAGGTGGTCCACACCCTCCACGAGCCGTTCGATACCGTCGTCGAGACCCGGGTTGACGACGACGCGCGGGAGTTCCGCGTCCGCGACCGCGTCGGGCAGCCCTCCGACTGGCAGCCGTTCTGATCTGACCCGGCGGAGCGCGCGGACGGCGGCTCGACGAGGTGCGAGCCCGACGTCAGCCGACCAGTTCGAACTCCACGCCGATCGGGGGGCCATCGACCAGTCCCCAGTAGACGAACCGGTAGGTTCCGGGGCCGAGTTCCGGGCAGACCGTCAGTTCGACATCGGGCACCGCCGAGGCGATGGCCTGCTCGTCAAGGTCGATCGACCAGTTGTACACGCCGCTCGAATCGAGCGTCTCCTCGGACCGGGGGAGTTCGACCGTCTCTCCGGTCGTCGATCCCCGGATCTCGATCCAACCCGTCTCGGTCTCCCGCTGGATCGAGTAGGCGTGTCGGCCGAGCGCGGTCGCGGGGCCGTCGCCGGTGTTCCGTAACACGAGGCGGAGCGACTGGCCGTATGTCTCGGAGTTCCCCTCCGAGGACAGTTCGAACGTCGTCTCGCCGGCCTCGACGACCGTCTCCTCGACGTCGCCCTCGAAGGGCTGATCGAGCCGGACGAAGTTCTCGTTCTCGCAGGTCAGCGTCGCCGGCGTTCCCTCGGGTCCCTGCGGGCCCTCGCCCGCCGCGAAGTCGAGACAGCCGGCCGCCGCGACAGAGAGCGCGAGCGCGCTCCCGGCGAGCGCGTCGCGTCGGGTGTGGTCCATACCGGATCGAGGAACGCCAGCGGCATGAACCGCACGCGTCGGCGCAGACGGTCGGCGCGCCGAGCGCGTCGGGGACCCCTCGGCCGGGGCGGTTCGGAACCGCTTTCCCGTCGGCCGCCGGATTGCTCGGCATGGAGCTGTTCGGATCCAGCGGCATCCGCGGGGTGGCCCTGCGGTATCTCACGCCCGCGCTGGTCCTCGACATCGCGAAGGCGGCCGGGACGGTGTGGGACGCCGACCGCGTCGCCGTCGCGCGCGACACGCGGACCACCGGCGAGCTGTTCGCGAACGCGGCCGCGAGCGGGCTCGCCGCGGTCGGCTGCGACGTCGACCGGCTCGGCGTCGTCCCCACGCCGGCGGTCGGTAACTACTGCGAGTCGGCCGGGGTCCCAGCGGTCCTCGTCACCGCCTCGCACAACCCGCCGGAGTTCAACGGGATCAAGCTCGTCGGCGACGACGGCGTCGAACTCTCGGTCGACGTGTTAGAGCGGATCGAGCGTCGCGTCCTCGACGACGAGTACGACCGGGCCGACTGGCGAGACGCCGGGGCGACGACGCCGATAGAGGGGGTCGTCGACGACTACGTCGACCAGCTGATCGACGCGGTCGACCGCGACGCGATCGCCGACGCCGACCTCACCGTCGCGGTCGATCCGGGGCACGGCGCGGCCTCGGTGGCCTCCCCGCGGATTTACCGCCGGCTCGGCTGCGAGGTGCTGACCGTGAACGCGACCCCGGACGGGCACTTCCCCGGCCGCGACTCCGAGCCGGTCTCAGAGAACCTCGCCGACCTCCGGCGGCTCGTCGCGACCTCCGACGCCGACGTGGGGATCGCCCACGACGGCGACGCGGACCGGGCCGTCTTCGTCGACGAGACCGGCGAGTTCGTCGACGGCGACACCTCCTTCGCGGCGATGGCGGACGCCTGTCTCGAACCCGGCGACGCGGTCGTCAGCGCGGTCAACGTCTCCCAGCGCCTCGTCGACGTCTGCGCCGACAACGACGCCGACCTCGAACTGACCCCCATCGGCGCGACGAACATCATCACCCGGACCCGAGACCTCCACGGAGAGGGGACGAACGTCCCGATTGCGGGGGAGGGAAACGGGGGCGTGTTCTTCCCGCCGTACCGGCTCTCGCGGGACGGGGCGTACATCGGTGCCCGGTTCCTCGAACTGCTCGCGGCCGCGGACGGCGCGCCCGTCAGCGAGGTCGTCGCGCCGTACGCCGACTACCACTTCGTGCGGGCGAACGTCGAGTACGAGGACGACGACGAGCGCGACGAGATGCTCTCGGCCGCGCGGGCGTACGTCGAGACCGCCGACGCGGAGCCGAACACGACCGACGGCTACCGCCTCGACTACGGCGACGCGTGGGTGCTCGTCCGCCCCTCGGGAACCGAACCGAAGATCCGGATTTACGCCGAGTCCGCCGACGCCGACCGCGCCGAGCGGCTGGCGACAGACATGCGAGTCGCCGTCGAGAGCGGCCGATAACGACACTGTTTATGACTGAACTGCGGTGGCGCGTGCCTCCGAGCGGTCGCCCCCGGCGACCGCGAGGAGCGCCGCGCGAGGGAGTCGACCGGTCGGAGCAACGCGGAGACCGGTCGACGAGGCTGGGGTGGTGTGAGGTGCGGGGCGGTGCTTTGCGGGGCGGGACTCGAAGGGGCAGCCGCGAGGACGCCGCAGGCGACGCAAGGACCACAACGAGGGAGCGGAGCGACCGAGTGAGGACCGCAGCGAGCGTGCGGCGTCCTCGCGGCTGGGGCTTCGGCGGTCTCGGTCGATGTGTCAGAAACGACTACGTAGCAGCGATCGGCTGGACCCGCGAACGCTCACGTATTACCCGCGTCCGTTCGCTTATAACTAGCCTCAGTCTAACGCCGCGAGCGCCTCGGCCGCCTCGCGGGCCGCTTCGAGGTGGTCGCGGGCGCGCCGCGGGTCGTCGGTCTCCTCGGCGGCGCGAGCGAACCGAGTCAGCGTGCGCGTCAGCGACGCGCGAGCGGCGTCGATACCTCCCGCGTCGTCGGCCGATCCCGGGGACGCGGACCGACTGGACTCGGGGCGTCGAGATCCGGAGCGTTCGGGCTCGGAGGAGCGAGATGGCGCAGCGGCCGGGGGTGAAGGCGGCGATTCGCCGCTCCCTGACGCGCCGGAATCGACCGCCCCGACGCCGGAACTGACCGCCTCAACGCCGGAATTGGAGCGCGCCGGCTCCGCCGCGTCGGCGGGAGTTGCGGCGTCGCTGACAGCACCGGCGTCGGCCGCGTCGACGCCGCCTTCCGGGGCCGCGTTCGCGCCGGCGGGGGACTCGGTGGCGGCGTCGGCCGGGGTCTCACCCGCGTCCGCGCCGGGGGCCCCACCGGCCTCGTTCCCGCAGGTCGGACAGAACTCGCGGCCGTCGTGGCGGAATATCGGGTCGCCGCAGTTGTCGCAGTGACGGTTCGTCATCGTCGCGCCTTTCAAGAGGAGCTCCGACATCCGCTGGGTGTGCTCGCGCTTCTGTTCGTCGTCCGCGAACTTCTCACGGAGCTTCTCGCGTTCCGCCTCCTTGTCGAAGCCGTCGCTCATGGGCGGACGAACGTGGTTCGCGGGCAAAAGTCCGGTGGGGTCGGGACGAGGAGTCGCCGACGCGCGCTGGCCGCGACCGGCTACTCCTCGGTGGCCGGCTACTCCTCGGTGACCGTGCGGTCGTCCGGATCGTCGGGGTCGAGTTCGCCGCGGTGGATCTTCGCGCCGTCCTGTGCGACCTGTCGGCCTAACACCGCGCACTTCACGCGCATCGGCGAGATATCGACGCCGAGCATCTCGGTGACGTCGTCGGTGTCGAGCGCGTCGAGTTCGTCGACGCCCATCCCGTGGAGCCGCTCGGAGAGCATGCTCGCGGAGGCCATGGAGATGGCGCAGCCGTCGCCGGTGAACCGCACCGCCTCGACTGCCTCTCCGGCGTCGTCGAGCTGGACGTCCATCCGGATCGTATCGCCACAGGAGGGGTTCTCGCCGACGTGCGTGAAGTCCGGATCCTCGAGTTCCCCGTAGTTGCGCGGGTTCTTGTAGTGGTCGAGGATCTGCTGCCGGTACATGTCCGAGCCCAGTCCCATACTGCCTCCGAGTAGGCCGCTCCGGCTCAAAAGGGTTCCGTCGGTTTGAACGCCGACCGTAACTGGCGACGGTTCACCCGCTCCGGCCGCCGGTCTCCGCCGCGTGCTCGTCGACCCACGCCGCCAGCTCGTCGCCCGGGACGAACCCCTCGGCGCGCCGCGCGACCGGTTCGCCGTCGACGAAGAGCACGAAAAGCGGGACGCTCCGCACGTCGAACCGCTCGACGAGCGGCGGATCGTCGCGGGGATTGATCAGCCCGACCGACACGTCCGCGTCGACGCCGCGGGCGACGTTACCCAGCACCGGTTCCATGCTGGCGCAGATACCGCAGCCGTCGGTGTAAAACTCCACGAGCGCCACGTCGGCCTCGTCAACGAGGGCGTCGAGGGCGTCTTCGTCGGCCAGCGAGACCGGTCGCGCCGGCTCCGACGCCGTCTCGACACCTAGGGCCTCGGAACCGTCCGCGCTCTCCGACGTAGTATTGGTGTCCACACACATTATTGTCCCCCAACACGGATAAACGCTCGCGTCGGCCGGGAGTTCGGAATCGGACCGCGAGCCGACCGTGAGCCGGCGTCCACGGACCGCTCACTCCTCGGCGGCCTGACCGCGCTCGCGGCCGATGGCCTTCGCGACCGCGAGCAGGTAGCCGACCCCGTACTTGACTTCGGGGTCGCGGACGCCACGGGCGAGCCCCACGGCGCCGACCGGCTGCGGCTCGCTCCGCTGGGCCGCGCCGACGCCCTGAAGCAGCGTCGCGAGCCCGTCGCGGGCGTCGCCGTCCGCGGCCGCGTCCGCGACCTCGCCGAGCGAGGATCCGGTGGCCGCGAGCGAGCGGACCATCTCGTCGTCGAGCGCGGCCGTCGCGAGCGAGCCGACGCCGCCGAGTTCGGCCAGCTCGTCGAGCGTGCCGCTCCGCTGAAGCTCGATCAGCGTCTCGATCGCCTCCCGGAGGTCGTCGCCGTTCTCGCCGACTGTCGCCGCGAGCCGCGCCGTCTCGTCTGTCGCTAACCCGTCGGCCGACTCCGCGAGCGTCGACGCGGTGCCGGCGAGTTCGACGGCCATCTCGTCGGTGAGCGCGCCCTCACCGAGCGCGACCACGTCGAGCAGTTCGTTGACCGCGTCGAGTCGGTCGACGAATCCCGCGACCGCCTCGGGGTTCTCCGCGACCACGGCAGCCAGCTCGTCGCGGTCGAGGTCGGCGGGATCGAGCGCCTCCTCGTCGCCTCCCGCCTCCGCGTCGGAACCGGTGTCGCCTCCGGTCCCGGCGTCGGTCCCGTCGTCGGGGCTCCCTTCGCCCGCCATCTCAGAGCAACCCCCGTGCGGTGAGCCAGTAGGACTCGTTGTACGCCAGCTTCGACCAGTGGAGCTTCTCCGAGGGCGTCGCGGGCGACGGCGGCCGCTCGTAGTCGAACTCGACGAACGAGGCGGCGTCCATCCCCGTCTCGATGAAACAGAGCGTCTTCCCGTCGTACGTCGCGGTCGCGGGCCGCCCGCGGACCTCGCTCGCGAGCCGCTCCGCCACGACGCCCGCCTGATAGTGGGCGACACTGCCGGCCTTCGGCACGCCGGTCACCGCGGCGTCGCCGAGGGCGTACACGTCGTCGGCTCGTTCGGCCTCCAGCGTGTGCTTGTCGACGTCGACCCAGCCGCGGTCGCCCAGCCCCGCCTCGTCGACCACGTCGACGCCGCGGTGCGGCGGAATCGCGGCGAGGAGGTCGTAGTCGAGTTCCGTCCCCTCCATGGAGGTGATAGTCTTCGCGTCGGGGTCGATCGACTCGGCGTTGAAGAACGTCTCCGTGTCGATGTCGCGCTCCGCCATGATCGGCTCGGCCCACTCGCCGATGTGGGGGTTGCCGTGGACCCGGTTGATCGGATACGTGTACGTGACGTCGACGTCGTCGCGGAGCCCGCGCTCGCGGAACCAGTCGTCCGCCATGAACGCGAACTCCAGCGGCGCGGCGGGACACATGTGCGGCGTCCCGACGACGCTGAGGACGAGGTGCCCCTCGGTCATCGAGAGCAGTTCGTCCCGCAGGTCCAGCGCGCCCGACTCGGAGTAGTAGTCGTGGCTTCCCTCCGAGAGTCCCGGGACCTCGTCGGCCGCGAGCGTCGAACCGGTCGCGACGACGAGGTGGTCGTACGCGAGGGAGCCGGTGCCGTCGCGGAGCGCGAGCGCCTTGTCGTCGGTGTCGATCTCGGTCACCCGATCGATCACGAGGTCGACCCGGTCGTCGACTAGGTCGGAGAGCGGTCGACGCCCGTCTGCGGGCTCTCGCTGGCCGAACGCGACGTACAGCCACACCGGCTTGTACACGTGGTCCGGATCGTCGTTGATCAGCGTGACCTCGACGTCACCGGCGTCGATCTCCGGGGCGAGCCGCTCCGCGAGGTCGTTCGCGAGCACCGTCCCGCCCGTGCCACCTCCGAGGACGGCGATGCTGTGGCTCATCTCACGCGACCTCCACGTAGAAGTCGTAATCGTCGCCCGACTCGTCGACCGCGAGCAGTTCGTTGTCGGTCTCGCCGACCCACTCCGAGACGTCGGTCAGCGACTGATCGTTGTCGCTCAACAACGCGATCACGTCGCCGGAGTTCGCGGACCGGACGCGACCGATGAGGTCCATCAGCGGGCCGGGACAGGCCGCCCCGCGGGCGTCGACCGTGTCGGTGGGTTCGATGTCGATGTCGGACATGAGTTACAGTCGACCGTTCGACCGCTACGAGAATAATATTGTACTACAATCCCACTATAGTAGAATTCTATATGGTGATATATATGCCCCGAGCCGATCGCGGGCTCCGTGAGAGTTTCGAGGACAGCGCCGACGGGACCGCGACAACGGAGATTCCGACGCCGGCGAACGCTACGAGTCCGGCTCCGGCGGCGTCGGACGGACGAGCGGGGAGTCCCCGTTCGCACACTCGGGACGGCCGCAGACACCGGCGTCGGCACCGGCCTGCGAGACGCCCGAATCGAGCGATTCGATGGTCCACTCGACCTCGTGACCGGTCGTCGACTCGTGGTCGTTCACGGCGACGCGGGCGTCGCGGAGCCTGTCGTGGGTCGTCGCGAGCGAACAGTCGCGACACTGAACCGTGACGCGTGTCCCGTCCATACGATTGTCTTGCGTTACGCAAACATAACTGTCGCGGTCGGGACGCTAACGCGGAGAAAGGGACCGAGACCGCTACGCCGGGTCGTCCCCCTCTGGCTCGGTCCGCCACCCGCCCATCAGCGAGACGTACCAGACCACCGCGCCGGCGAGGACGAAGACGGCGGCCATGTAGGGGATGATCGGCAGTTCGACGCCGACGAAGTCCAGCACGGTCCGCATCTCGTAGACGATCACGCCGAATATCGCGAGCGTCACGAGCAGCCCGCCGCGGCTCACGTCGACGCTCATCGGACCACCTCGACGAGCGACGCCGACGCGTCGCCGACCGCGCCGAGCAGCGGCGCGGCGGCGTCCGCGAGCGCGTCGAACACGGGCGCGACCCACACCGGGTACGTGCCGACGCCGGGACCGAGCAGCCCGCCGCGGTTGATGATCGCCGCCAGCGGGAGCGCGTACGCGAGCACGACCAAGACGAGCGCGATGCTCACCCAGAGCCGGAGGTTATCGAGCACGCGCGGCGCGTCGTCGGGCCCGGACAGGGCCGGCGGCAGCGTCTCGCCGAGGCCGGCGACCTTCGGGTTCCCCATCGTGAGGAGGAGGTTTCCGATGAACAGGATCGTCGAGACGAAAAGCAGCGTCCCGCCGATCGCGATCTGGACGTTCAGCTCCTCGAACCCGCCGAACATCGACGCGTACTCGAACCCGGCGTACTCGGGTTCGGCGGTCCGGCGCGGCACGCCCATGATCCCCTGCGCGTGCATCGCGTTCGACATCAGCGCCATGCCGACGAACCAGACGACGACCTGTACCAGTCCGATCGTGCGGCTGTAGATCGGCTTGTTCGAGATCTGCGGCCAGATCCAGTAGGTGGCGGCCATGAACGTGAGCGCGACCGCGGTCCCGACGGTGAGGTGGAAGTGGCCCGGGACCCAGATCGTGTTGTGGATCATGTAGTTGATGTTCATCCCGGCGTTGACCATACCGGAGAAGCCGCCGGCGGCGAACATCAGTCCCGCGAGCATCATCCCGGTGAACGCCGGATTCCGCCACGGGAGGTCGGTGAGCCAGCCGAGCAGGCCGCTCCCGCCGCGCCGCCGCGCGCCGTACTCGACGCTCGCGACCACCGTGAACGCGGTGAGCAGGCTCGGCAACAGCAGGAACATCGTGTTCGTCATCGAGATGAACTTGAACCCTTCCGCGATCCCCGGGTCCAGGTACTGGTGGTGGATCCCGACCGGGGTCGAGAGGAGCAAGAATAGGACGAACACGACGCGCGCGAGCGGGTCGCTGAACAGGCGTCCCCCGGCGATCTTCGGCAGCACGGTGTACCACAGCAGGTACGCCGGCATCAGCCAGAAGTACACCACCGGGTGGCCGAAGAACCAGAAGAGCGTCCGGGTCAGCGTCGGGTTCACCTGATCGATCAGGCCGAGCGACCACGGGAGCAGGAAGATCAGCACGGAGGCCGCCACGGCCGAGGAGGCGATGTACCACATCGCCATCGTCGTCAACACCATGAACGTCTGGAGCGGGATCCGCTCGTCGGGGTGGTCGCGCTTCCACGCGAGCCACGCCCGGAAGAAGTCGGCTCCGGCGATCCACGAGCCGACGATGAACACGGCGAGGCCCGCGTAGAACATCGGGTGGGCCTGAAGCGGGGCGTAGAACGTGAACAGCACGTCCGCGCTCATGTCGATCGAGTCGACGAAGCCGGCGAGGATCGACACGCCGGTCATCGTCATCCCGACCGCCATGATGGCGTACCATGTCCACGTGACCTTCGTGTTGACGAGCGGTCGATCGAGGCTCCGCACGACCGCCCAAGTGAACAGGCCGACGAGGAAGAACGTCGTGAAGCTGATCGCGAGGAACACCCCGTGTGCGGTCAGAACGGTGTAGTAGTCGCTCGACGGGATGATCCGCGCCACGTCGGTCCGGTGGAGCGTCTGGACGATTCCGAGGGCCGCGCCGATCACTAACGCGAGGAAGGCGCTGAGTAGGGCGGCGCGGACGATCCGCGCTTCCTCGGGGAACTTGTCGGCGAAGGTCCGGTCCGCCTCGATCGCCTCGCTCATTCGCCGTCACCCCCGCTGGTCCGCTCTTCGTACTGCGCCTGACTGACGACGTTCACTTTCCCCTCCATGACGTGGTGACCGGCACCGCAGTACTCGTTACAGACGATCCCGTACTCGGCCGGGTCGTCCGTCTCGACGGTGATCTCGGACACCTCGCCGGGGATGACCATCGTGTTCGCGTTCGTGCCGGCGACCTCGAACCCGTGTGTCACGTCCGCGGACGTGACGTAGAACGTCACGGTGCTGTTCTCCGGGACAACGATCGGGTCCGGCTGGAAGCCGTACTGCCGGGCGACGACGTACGCCGCGTACTCGTTCTCGCCGATCTGTTCGACGCGCGGTTCCGAGAACCGTTCGTCCTCGTCGAGCGCGCCGGGATCGATCGTCGGCTCGGTGTCGCTCACCATCGCGATGCCGGGACCGACCGCGCCGTACGTCACGGTGCCGATGAGGGCGAGTATCAAAGCGATCGAGAGCGCGAGCCAGAGTTTCTCGTACGCGTGAATGTGCATGTCTGATCACCCCACAACGATGAGGTCTCGGCCGAGGAACTCGATGTAGTAGATGTACACCCACGAAAGAACCAGTATCGCGAAGTATATTCCGATGAGCGTGAGAGTTCCAATCGGATCGAACTCCTCGGTGTCACCGCTCACGTCGTCTGTGGGAGCGTGTGCGGTCTCGTTTTGACCCATGGACCGCGCTTATCGGTAATAGACTATATAACGTGTATTCGTTCTCGAAGCGTGAAAACACGGGTATTATATATTTTCGGGGAGCCGATAGTTTCGGTATGGACTTCTCGATCCAACAGGCCGTCCTCCTAATCCTCGGCGGGCTCATCCCCGCGGTGGTGTTCATCGCGGACCGGTCCGAGGTCTTCGTGGCGGTCTCGCTTGTGAACGTGTTGCTCATCTGGGTGAGCCTCCGGATCGCGACCGGCGGCAGCGTGCCGGGGATCAGCGGCGACGACACGGAGCCGGACCGGGCGTAATCGACCCGGACGCGACGAGGAACCGCCAGACTCGGTCCGCGAACCGTCCCGTGCGGCACCGGACGCAACCACACATGTCACACTGTACGCTCTGTGATCTCCCGGTCGGGGACGACCCGCACGTCGCCCCCGACGTCGACGGCGAGTTCTGCTGTCAGGGGTGTCTCGCCGTCGCGCGCTCGCTCGACGACGTGGACGACCTCGACGAGGTAGAGGAGCGACGACCGGACGCGACGCCCGACGACGAGTTCGACGGCGAGACGACGTTCCTCCACGTCGACGGGATGCACTGCGCGACCTGCGAGTCGTTCCTCGAGATGACCGCGGGCGAACAGGAGGGGGTCGCGGCCGCGGAGGCGAGTTACGCGACCGACACGATCCGGGTCGATTACGACCCCGACGCCGTGAGCGCCGAGGACCTCCCCGACCGGCTCTCCGTCGCCGGCTACACCGCGAGCGACCGCGCCGACCCGGAGCCGGACTCCGACGACGTGGCTGTCGTGCGGTTCCTGATCGGCGGCGGCTTCTTCGGGATGATGGCGATGCTGTGGTACGTCCTCTTCCTGTATCCCACCTACTTCGGCTACGACCCGATCCTCGATCTGGGAGGGGTCACCGGGACCTACCTCTTCGCGCAGATCTGGGTGTTCACCTCCATCGTCCTGTTTTACACCGGCTACCCGATCCTCCGCGGGGCGTACGTCAGCCTGCGGGCGCGACGGCCGAACATGGACCTGCTGGTGTCGCTCGCGGCGGGGAGTTCCTACGCCTACAGCACGCTCGCGCTCCTCGTCGGCCGGACCGACCTCTACTTCGATGTGACCATCGCCGTGATACTGGTCGTCACCGCCGGCAACCACTACGAGTCGGTCATCAAACGCCGGGCGACCGGACTGCTCTCCGACCTGACAACGGCCGAGGAGCGAACCGTGCGGACGGAGGCGGGCGAGAGCGTCGCCGCCGACGCCGTCGACCCCGACGACCGACTCCTCGTGCGCCCCGGCGAGCGCGTGCCGTTCGACGGTATCGTCGTCGAGGGGACCGCTGCGGTCGACGAGGCGCTCGTCACCGGCGAGTCGCTGCCGGCGACGAAGCGCGAGGGGGACGCGGTCCGCGGCGGCACCGTCGTCACCGACGCACCGGTCGTCGTCCAAGTTGGCGAGGACGCGACGAGTACGCTCGACACCCTCGTGCGCCTGCTGTGGGAGATCCAGAGCTCTCGGTCGGGCGTCCAGCGGCTCGTCGACAAACTGGCGACGGTGTTCGTCCCGCTGGTGCTTGCGGTCGCGGTCGTCGGCGCGGCCGCCACCCTCGCGCTCGGCTCGCCGCCGGTCGACGCCGCGCTCGTCGGGCTGACGGTGCTCATCGTCTCGTGTCCGTGCGCGCTCGGACTCGCGACCCCGCTCGCGGTCGCCGCCGGGATCCGCGACGCCGCGCGGCGGGGGATCGTCGTCGTCTCCGACGCCGTCTTCGAGGCGGCCGCCGACGTGGACACCGTCGTCCTCGACAAGACCGGGACGCTCACCGACGGCGAGATGCGGCTGCTCGACGCGACCGCCGAGGCGGGAACGTCCGTCGACCGCGTCCGAGAGCGCGCGGCCGCCGTCGAGCGCGCCTCGGTCCACCCGGTCGCCGAGGCGATCGTTTCGGGAGTGGCGGGAGGCGACCGAGACCGCACCGGAGACCGAGCGGCGGCCGACGGCGGGGCCGCGACCGCGGAGTCGACCGAGTCACCCGACGGTCCCACCGCGGCCGACGTCGACGTCCTCGACCGCGGGGTCGTCGGACGGGTCGACGGCGACGAGGTCGTCGTCGGCCACCAGTCGCTGTTCGGGGAGCGCGGCTGGCCGGTCGGCGATCGGCTCCGCGAGGCCGGCGCGGCCGCCCGCGACCGCGGGAACGTCCCTGTCTACGTCGGCTGGAACGGGCGGGTTCGCGGGGTCCTCACCGTGGGTGACGAGGTGCGCGAGGGCTGGGAGTCGGTCGTCGCCGACCTCGACGCGGACGGCCGGCGGGTGGTCGTCCTCACCGGCGACGCCCCCGCTGCCGCGCGGCAGTTCGCCGACCACCCCGCGATCGACGAGGTGTTCGCCGAGGTGCCGCCGGAGGCGAAAGCCGAGACGGTCCGGCGGCTCGGGGCGGACGGCCCGGTCGCGATGGTGGGGGACGGGAGCAACGACGCCCCAGCGCTCGCCGCGGCCGATCTCGGGGTCTCGATCGCCTCCGGCACCGACCTGGCGGCCGACGCCGCCGACGCGGTGCTGCTGGAGGACCGGCTCTCCGCGGTCCCGGAGCTGTTCGCGGTCACGCGCGGGACGAACCGGCGGCTGAAACAGAATCTCGGCTGGGCGTTCTGCTACAACGCGGTCGCGATCCCGCTGGCCCTGTCCGGCGCGCTCAACCCGCTGCTTGCGGCGCTCGCGATGGCGTCGAGCAGCCTCCTCGTGGTGACGAACTCCGCGAGAGCCGTTTATAAGGGCGACTGAGACGGGGCGGTGGGGGGTGAAGCAGTTTAAAAATGGACGGTGGCGCGCGCCTGCGAGCGTGCCGCCGAAGGCGGCCGCGAGGAGCGCCGCGCGAGGGACGCCGCGAACGCCCGAAGGGCGTGAGCGGCGAGGCTGGGGAGGCGTGAGGCTGCGGTTGCGGTGCTGGGCGGGACTCGAAGGGGCAGTCGCCGGCGGCGAAGCCGCCGGCTGCCCGAGGCGCGTAGCGCCTCACTGCCGCGGGGACGAAGACGCGCGATGTAAGCACCGCAGCGAGGGAACGAAGTGACCGAGTGAGGCGCGCAGCGAGCGCATCGAGTCCTCGCGGCTGGGGCTTCGGCGGTCACACTCACAACGGGATCAGCAGCGTATAGCCGAGCGGCTGGGGCTTCGGCGGAGTCCCTCGTCGGTCCGTGCGATACTGATTATAAAAGAACGACTGCGTACTACGCCGCTGCGCCGACGTACGGCTTGACCGCCCGGACGATGGCGTCCACGTCGTACTCGTCCTCCTCCTTGTCGAAGACGACCTCGTCGGCGGCGCGGACGACGAACACGCCGGCGTCGCCCGTCACCAGCGCGACCTCGTCGATCGACTCCCCGAACTGCTTGAGGATCGCCTCGGAGACATCCTGAGCGCGGTTCAACATGCCACACGGGACGCAGTACTCGATTTCGACGCGTGTCATATACCTCGCTTGGCTCCGAGCGAACTTAAATTGGGATCCGGATCGGCGGACCGCTCCCTACGTCGACCGCTCGACTCCGTCGATCTCGAACCGCGCCCCGCCGGCCGCCCCCTCCGTGACCCGTATCTCCCAGCCGTGGGCCGCGACGATCCGGTCGACGATCGCGAGGCCGAAGCCGGTTCCGCCGGCGGCGGACGTGTACCCGGGGTCGAAGACGCTGTCGCGGTCGTCGGCCGGGATTCCAGACCCGTCGTCCTCCACGTAGAGTCCGTCGCGGCCGTCAAGCGTCCCGACGCTGACGGTCACGCCTTCGCCGCCGTGTTCCACGCTGTTCCGAAAGAGGTTCTCGAAGACGTGCGAGAGGCGGTCGGGGTCGGCCCGGATCGTCGCCGTCCCCGGCGTTTCGAGCGTCGCGTCCCGCGTGTCGACCCGTTGCCAGCAGCCCTCGGCGCAGGTCGCGAGGTCGATGTCTTCGGTCTCGTCGACGGTCTTTCCCTGTCGGGCGAGCGCGAGGGTCTCGTCGACGATCGCCGACATCCGTTCGAGCGCGTTCTCGATCGCCTCGAGGTGCTCGTCGTCGGGATGCTCTCGGCGCGCGAGGTCCAGACGCCCGGCGGCGACGCTGAGCGGGTTCCGGAGGTCGTGTGAGACGACGCTCGCGAACTCGTCGAGTCGGTCGCGCTCACGCTGGAGTTCGTCCCGGCGGACGCGGGCACGCTCCGCCGCGACCTCCCGGTCGATTGCCCGGGCCTCGAAGACGCCGATCGCGAGTCCGATCCCCCCACCGAAACCGATCGCCCATCGAGTCCAGCCGACGACCTGAAACGTCGTCGCCGTCGGGATCGCCGCCATGAATCCGAAGTTTATCAAAAGGAACCCGACTGCCCCCGCGGAACACCAATAGCCGATCCGAGAGTACCGGTCGACCGACGGGCCCGACGTCGGAATCTGATAGACTGCGTATCCGATACCTGCGAGGATGACAACGGAGGAGACGGTGCCGGTCCAGTACCCGGCCGGTGCGGTGACAGCCCCGAGCGCGAGGAGTACCCCTTCCGCAACGAGAGAGACCGCAAGGAAAGTCCCGAGGCCCCACACCGGCCACAGTAGCCGCCCGCCGGCAGAGAAACGATTATTCATTTGACTATAGGGCGTATCAATGAAGACATACTTAAGATAAACTGTAGAGCGGGGATCTCGCCGAGACTACGTGAAAGTACGAGCCGACGGCTCAGACTACCAGCGCGTCGAGCACGACCGCGAACAACAGCAGGCCGAGGTAGGCGTTCGAGGCGTGGAACGCGCGGAACGCCGCCCCTTCGGTCTGCTCGTAGTGGAGCCGAACGACCGTCCAGAGGAAGACGGCCCCGACGGCGACCCCGACGACGGCGTACAGCGCGCCGAGCGGGTCGGCGGCCGCCGCGAGCGCCACCGCGGCGACCAGCGTCGCGCCGAGGTACCAGAGGATGTGGCGGCGCGTCGTGGTCTCGCCGCGGACGACGGGCATCATCGGGAAGCCGCCGCGCTCGTAGTCGTCCTTGTACGCTAACGCGAGGTTGTAGAAGTGTGCGGGCGTCCACAGGAAGATCACCGCCGCGAGCAGCAGCCCGCCGCCGCCGACCTCGCCGGTGACCGCGGCCCAGCCGATGAGCGCCGGGAGCGCCCCGGCCGCACCGCCGATGACCGTGTTCTGGACCGTGTTGGGCTTCAGGAGGAGCGTGTAGACGACGCTGTAGAACGCGATCGCGACCAGCCCGAGCACCGCCGTTAGCGGGTTCACCGTCCAGAACAGCCCGAGCGAGACGAGCGTGAGGAGTCCGCCGAACGCGAGGGCGTGCGAGACCGGCACGAGGTCGGTCGCGAGCGGGCGGTCGCTGGTCCGCTGCATCCGCTTGTCAACGTCGCGTTCGAGGACGTGGTTGAACGTCCCCGACGCGCCGACGGCGAGCGCACCGCCGACGAGCGTCGCCGCCACGACGCCGGGCGTGAACCCGGACCCGCCCGCGAGCGCCATCGCCGCCGCGGCGACGAGACAGAGCAGCCACATCAGGCGCGGCTTCGTCAGCCGGAAGTACGCCGCCGCGGTCGCCTTCAGCCGCGGGAGCGTCGCGGTCGGGAGGTCGGGTTCGGGGGCGTCCTCGACCGGCGGGAGGTCGTCGGTCCCCGGCTCGAAGTCGTCGGGGGCGTCGTCCGGATCGCCGGTCTCGCTCTCCAACCACCACGCGAGCGCGGCGAGGACGGCACCGAAGATGCCGACGCCGAGGAGGAGGTGCGCCGAGGCGAGCGGGCCCGGAAGGTCGCCGACCGCCACGAGCGCGCCGACCCCCGCCTGAGCGGGGTAGACGACGAGCGCGGCGAGGAGCGCCGCTCTGACCCGACGGTCCGCGCCGTCCCACCACGCGAGCGCGGCGGAGAGGGCGACGAGGAGGCCGACGGCGACCGCGAGGACGCGGTGGCCGAGGGCGATCCAGCCCGCGGTCGACGCCGGGAGGGCGGCACCGTTCCCGCAGGCGGGCCAGCCGCCGCAGGCGGTCGCCGCCTCCGTGAGAGAGGTGGTCGCGCCGACGACGACGAGCAGGTATACGCCCATCGCGGCCGCGGCCAGCACCGCGGGGAATCTGTCGGGGATGTTCACTCACCTCGATTTGGGAGTCAGTCCATTTAGATGCCGCGCTTCCGCCCCCATCGCCCCTGCCGCCTCCGTCGCCTACCGGCGAGCGAACCGATCCGACCGTCCCACGCCGGGGTCTCGGGCGGGGGCGCTGCGTCCGACCGCCGGCGGACTACGATGAGGATGCGTCCGACCGGCCGCCCCGCTCCCGGAGGATCCGGTCGACGATGTCGCCGCTGGAGAGCAGTTCCTCCTCGTACTTCCGCTCGCGGCCCGACGCGCGCTCGACCCGGCAGTCGATACCGCGCTCCGCGAGCGCGTCGGCGATGTCGCTCTCGTCGTGGTGCTGGTCGAATCCCAAGACGATCACGTCGGGGTCGAGCCGCTCGATGGGAACGAACACGTCCTCGGGGTCGCCGAGGTGCGCCTCGTCGACCGCGTCGAGCGCGGCGACCATGTCGCGGCGCTGACGGGCGCACAACACCGGCGCGGGCTTGTGCGTGACGTTGGTGCGGCGGGCGACGATGGCGTGGAGTTCGTCGCCGCGGGCCGCGGCGTCTTCGAGGTAGTGGACGTGGCCGGGGTGGAGCAGGTCGAAGGTCCCCTGCGCGACGACCCGGGTCATCGGAACCACGAGAGGAAGCCGCCGTCGTCGCGGTCAGCGAGCTCGCGGTCGATGTCCTCCTGCGTGAAATCGAAGAAGTGCTCGTCGGGCACCTCCACGTCGAGCACGTCGAGGGTGGTCTGTCGGCCCTCGTTGTCGAACGCCTTCCAGTCGCCCCATCCGTAGGGAGCGCCGACGATGATGTGGACCTCTCCCTGTCCGAACGTGGCGAGGTCGGCGTCGCTCGGGCGCAGCGCGCCGTTCGGGTGCGAGTGGACCGAGCCGACGGCGCGCATGTCGTTCGGCTTCATGTGGCTGCGGACGCTGGCGCTCGTCGGACTCGACTCCGTCCCGGGGATGACGAGGACGTCGGTTATCACCTGCCCGTCCCGGTCGAGGTCAAGCTTCCGGGCGTCGTCCGCGCGGAGGAACCCCATGTACTCGTTGGGGTGCGTCTCCTCGCTCGCCTCGAGGACGAAATCTAGGGTCTCTCGGGCGATCCCGAGGAGCTCGTCCGAGCGGAACAGTCGCATGGGCGAGACAAGTCGCCGTCGCCTCATAGGGGTTCCGGACCGCGGGACTCGGAGGCGGCGTATCCCTCCGAGCGGCGAGAGAACAGGCTTAACACCGGCCGTTCCCGAAAGACCTCCATGAGCGAAAACACCGCCGGAGGTTCCGGCACGCGAGGCGATTCGAGCCTCGAACCCGACGCCGACGCGGCGGAGGGGGCGGCCGACGACCGGCCGACCGTCTACGATCTGGCCCCGGACTGTACTCTCGAAGACGCCGCAGTCGACGCGCTGTACCACGCCGAGGTCAACGGCGTCGTCGACTACGGCGTCTTCGTCGACCTCTCCGACGCCGTGAGCGGGCTCGTCCACGAGTCGAACCTCGACGGCGACTACGCGGTCGGCGACCGACTGGTCGTCCGGCTCACCGAAGTGAAGGAGAACGGCGACGTGGCGTTCGACGACGTCGACCCCGACGACTACCGCACCGAGACCGTCGCCCACGAGCCGACGGTCTCGCGGGTCCGCGGGCTCGCCCCGGGCGACGAGGTGACCGTCGAGGGCGAGGTCGTCCAGGCGAAACAGACCGGCGGCCCGACGATCTTCGCCGTCGCGGACGCCTCCGGCGTCCTCTCCTGTGCCGCCTTCGAGTCGGCGGGCGTCCGGGCGTACCCCGAGGTCGAGGTCGGCGACGTGGTCCACGTGTCCGGCACGGTCGAGACCCGCGAGAACGCCCTCCAGCTCGAAGTGGACTCGCTGACGCGGCTCCCGGACGAGCGCGCCGCTGAGGCCCGCGAGCGCTACGAGGCGGCCCTCGACGAGCGCGCCGAACCGACCGACGTCGACCCCCTCGTCGAGTGGGAGGCGTTCGAACCGATCCACGAGGACCTCCGCGAACTCGCCCGGCTCCTCCGCCGGACCGTGCTCGCCGGCCGTCCGATCCGCGTCCGGCACCACGCCGACGGCGACGGGATGTGCGCCGCGATCCCCGTCCAGCTCGCCTTGGAGAACTTCGTCGAGGAGGTCCACGGGGACCCCGACGCGGCGCGACACCTGTTCAAGCGGCTCCCGAGCAAGGCCCCGTACTACGAGATGGAGGACGTCACCCGCGACCTGAACTTCGCGCTGGAGGGCCGGGCCCGTCACGGCCAGAAGCTCCCCTTCCTGCTGATGCTCGACAACGGGTCGACCGAGGAGGACGTGCCCGCCTACGAGAACCTCGCGCACTACGACATCCCCATCGCGGCCGTCGACCACCACCACCCCGACCCCGAGGCGGTCGAGCCGCTGCTCGACGCCCACGTCAACCCCTACCTCCACGACGAGGACTACCGGGTCACCACGGGGATGATGTGCGTCGAGCTCGCCCGTCTCATCGATCCGTCGATCACCGAGGAGCTCGAACACGTGCCGGCGGTCGCCGGGCTCTCCGACCGCTCGAAGGCGGAGGCGATGGACGACTACGTCGCGCTCGCCGAGGACGCGGGCTACGACGAGTCCGACCTCCTCGACATCGGCGAGGCGCTCGACTACGCCGCCCACTGGCTCCGCTACTCCGAGGGGAAGACCCTCGTCAACGACGCCCTCAACGTCGGCTGTGACGACGAGGAGCGCCACGAGGAGCTCGTAGAGTTCCTCTCCGAGCGCGCCGAACGCGACGTGGAGCGCCAGCTCGACGCCGTCGACGACCACGTCGAACACGAGCGGCTCGCCTCCGGGGCGCACCTCTACCGGATCGACTTGGACGAGTACGCTCACCGGTTCACCTACCCCGCGCCGGGGAAGACGACCGGCGAACTCCACGACGCGAAGGTGAAAGAGACCGGCGACCCGGTCATCACCATCGGCTACGGGCCGGACTTCTCCGTCCTGCGCTCGGACGGGGTCCGGCTCGACATCCCGAACATGGTGACCGAGCTGAACGAGGAGCTGCCCGAGGCCGGCGTCTCCGGCGGCGGGCACCTCGTCGTCGGCTCGATCAAGTTCGTGAAGGGACGCCGGAGCGAGGTGATCGAGGCGCTCGTCGCGAAGATGGCGGACGCCGAGATCGACGAGGCGCTCTCCTCGACCATCGCGCTCGACGACTAACCGCGGCGACTCCGCCCTCGGTCCCGCTTCACCCGACCGCGATCTCCCGCCGAGCGACGGCACCGGCTCCCGCGAGCGCGACGCCGAACCCGGCGAGGAGTCCGATCGGCAGGTGGACCCCGCCGCCCCGCCAGTCGGCCGCGTACACCCGGGCGTAGAAGTCCGCCACGGACTCGTTTTCGACCGCGATCACCACTTCGCGGTTGTTCGTCTCCGCGCTGGGATTCCAGTTGAGACTCCCGACGACCGCCGTGTCGTCGACGACGATCCCCTTCGCGTGGACCTTCCCGAACCGACCGCGCGGCGCGGCGAGGTCGACGGCGATCGGCTCGTCCGCGAGGGCCTCAGAGAGGTTGCGGTTCGCCTCCCGGTCGTACCACGCGTCCGAGAGCAACAGGTGAACGTCGACGCCGCGGTCGGCCGCGCGCCGGAGCGCGCGGACGATCCGGTCGTCGGGGCCGCCGACGCGCGGCACGATCGCGAGGACCCGCTCGTCGGCGGCGTCGATCCGCGCGACGATCCGGTCCGCCGCGTTGCCGGGCGCGGTCAGCACGGTCACGTTCGCGGCCGCCGGCTCCGCCGGGGCGTCGAACCGGGTCGGGTACGAGCCGTTCGCGCGCCCGCCCCCGTGGAACTCGGCGTCGGCGCGGAACTCGCGCCACGGGCGGGCGTCGTGCGCCCGGAAGTCGGCGACGAACAGGGCCGCCAAGTCGTCCGCGACGGTCCCGTTGCGCGCCGTCTTCGCGCCCCCTTCGGCGTCGATGCCGCGTTCGGCACCGACCCCGGTATCGACGCCGCCCTCGACGAACACTCCCCAGCCGCGGTTGCTCCGTCCGCCCGTGCCGGACCGCTTCCAGTTCTCCGTGAGCACGACGGCGTCGTCGTCCGCGACCGCGTACTTCGGGTGGTGGAAGCGGAACCGCTCGACCTCGCCGTCGAGGATCCGCACCTCGACGCCGGCGGCGGTCAGTCGGTCGAGCAGTCGCGCGCTCCGCGCGGAGAACCCGCCCACGGGCGAGCCTTCGAGCAGGACGCGGACGCGGACCCCGCGGTCGGCGGCCGCGACGAGCGCGTCCGCGACTCGCTCGGAGGTCAGCGTGTAGCCGGCGACGAACAGGCGGTCCTCGGCGGTCCGGAGCTGCTCGACCGGGACGCCGGGGCTGTCGGGGAGGACGAAGGGCGTCACGGCCGCGTCCGCGGTCCGCCTCGGCGGGCGTGGCTCGTAGCCGCGCGGCCGCCACTCGCCCCACTCCGCGCGCCAGCGGTGCCCCTCCGGCGCGCGGTCGTAGTCGACGACGGCGACGGCCGTTCCGTTCCGGCGGAGCTCGATCCGGTCGCCGGACGCAGAGAGCGGGAAGTAGTCGTCGAGCGCGCGGAGCTGCGTTGGACCGTGGGTTGCGCCCGCCGCCTCGTCGTCGAGCAGCGGCGTCGCGTTCGCGGGGTCCATCGACAGCGCGACGACGCCGCTCGCGTTCGCCGGAATCGCCGCCTCGTAGTAACCGTCGGAGAGCGACCAGTTCCCCCGCTCGGGGAGCCTGACGACGAGGTACTCGCCGCGGTTCTCGGCCGCCGTCGGGTTCGGGAACAGCTCGACGATCCGCGGCCGTTCCGACACGAGCGTCAGGTTCTCCGGGTCGTCCCCGGACCTCGCGACGCCCGCCGGGTCGGCTGCTCCGTCCCTCGGGCCGGGCTGGGCGTCGCCGGCGGTCGCAGCCGGCGCGGCGGCCGCGAGGACGAACAAGCCGAGCGCGACGGCGACGGCGCTCGCGACAGAGGCGCGTCGAGTGGTAGAGGGCGTAGCCGGCACGCGGGGTCTGCCCGCGCTATCGAACAAAAGGGGTCGTTCGAATTCGGGTCGGTGTCAGGCCGTCGCCGCGGGCTCGGTCTCGTCGTCGAGCGCGTCGCGCGCCTTCTCGCCCTCGGTCGAGACGATGAAGGAGCGTTCGTCGGCGTACTCGGCGGCCGCTTCGAGCGCCTCGCGGGTGCCGATCTGGCGGAGCGCCCAGCCGGCGGCCGCGCGGACGTCGTCCGACGGGTCGGTTTCGAGCGCGTCGGCCAGCGGGTCGACGGCGCGGGTGTCGCCGATCAGGCCGAGCGCGCGGGCGGCGTGCGGCCGGACCAGGTCCTCGGTGTCCCCGTCGGGGTCGAGCTGGTTCGCGAGCGGCTGGACGGCCTCCGTCGCCCCGATCTCGCCGAGCGCCTTGAACACGGCCTTCTGGAGCTGCGGGTTCGAGTCCTCGTCGACGTACTCGACGAGGGTGTCGGTCGCCTCCGCGGCCGCCATCTTCCCGAGAATCCGGATCGCGGGTCGGTCGCGCTTCTCGGCGCGACCGAGAATCTCCTCGACGGACGCCTCGCTTTTCCCGCGCTTGCCCATCCGCTCGAACGCCTCCAGACAGTGCCGCTCCATGAACTCGGACTGTAGGGAGTCGAGCGCGAGCAGGATCATGTCGACGTTGCCCCGCGCCTCGTGTTCCTTCAGCGCGGCCCACTCGACCGGGAAGTCCTTGTAGTGGCCCAGCACGTCGTAGTACCCCTGCGCGCGGAGCTGCTCGTGGGTCTCGAGGTCGTCCCACTCCTCGGCGTCGTCGAGTCCGGCCTCCAGCTCGTCGGTCGCGTCCAGCAGCGCGGCGATGTCGTCGGCGTCGTCGTCCGCGTCGAGGTCGGCGTCGGCGACCGCCTCGGCGACGGCGTCGAGCGCCGCGACGAGGTCCGCGATCTCGTCGCCGTCGGGACCCCCGTCGGCGTCGACCGTCTCGGCGGCCCTGTCGACGAACGACGCGACCGCGGCCGCGACGTCGTCGTGGCCGTCCTCGGTCCACTCGGTGTCCTCGATCGTTCCGGCGGCGGTCTCGATCGCCTCGACGACGTCCTCGCCGTAGGGGCCACGGGCGTCCTCGACGCCGTCGCGGACCTCCGCGACGCGGTCTTCGAGGTCGCCCCGGGGGTCGTCGGCGTCCTCGTCGTCCTCGTCCGGCTCGGGGAGGTCCGCGTCCTCGATGCCGGTCTCCGCGTCGTCCAAGAGCGCCTCGACGTCGTCGAGGTCCGCCTCCGTCTCGGCGGCGTCGAGGCGGTCCGCGATCTCGTCGAGGTACTCGGTCAGGGACTCCTCGGTCGGGTCTTCGGGGAGCGTCGGGGCGGCCGTCTCCGCCGACTCGCCGGCGTCCCCGCCGTCGTCCGCGGCGTCGGCCTCGTCGGCGTCCGCCGGGTCGTCGTCGCCGTTGCTCATATACCACGAACTCCGCGCGTAGTCCATTAAGAGGTTTCCCTTCGCGGCGGCTGGGGGCCGCGCGAAAGGAGGTTGAAGGAGCGCTCGCGTTCGGCCCGCCGGCCGTCGCTCCGGCGCGACGATCGACGGCCGACGCCCGGATCTGAGAGTCGTGTTCACGACCATCACACTTATATTATCGCCAGCTAATACCGGAACCATTCGATGTTAGACGTCGATCAGGAGGCGGTCACCGACGGGCCGGTCGGGCGCGTGCTGCTCGTTCTCGCCGCGCCGCTCGTCGCGCAGAACGTCGTGTACGTCGCGAACGCGCTGATCGACACGTTCTGGCTCGGGCGGGTCGGCGAGGACGCGGTCGCCGCGGTCGGTCTCAGCCTCCCGATCCAGTCGCTGCTCGGCGCGACGGTCGTGGTCGGCGCGATCGGCACGCAGATCCTCGTCTCGCAGCGCGCCGGCGACGACGATGCGAGGGGGGCGCGACGCGTCGCGGTCAACGGCGCGCTCGTCGCGCTCGCGGTCACGGCGGCGGTCGCGATCCCGGTCGTCGTCTACGCCGAGGAGGCGGTGGCGCTCCTCGGGGCCGACCCCGCGCTCGCCGGCACGACGGCGACGTACCTCGCGATCGTGATCGCCGTCCTCCCGATCGGGGCCGTCGGCGACACCGTCGAGAACTGCTTTACCGCGTACGGCGACACCCGCGCGGTGTTCCACGTGAGCCTCGTCAGCGTCCTCGTCAACCTCGTCGCCGCGCCGGTCCTCATCTTCGGGGTCGGTCCCGCCCCGGAGCTCGGCGTCGCCGGGGCCGCGCTCGGCACCGCCCTCGCGGGCGTCGCCGGACTCCTGTGGATCCTCGGGTACGCGGCCGGAATCGGCCGCGACACCTTCCGGCTCACCCGCGAGGCGTTCGCGCTCGATCCCGCGACCGCCCGCGAGGTCGTCTCCGTCGGGCTCCCGCTGGGCGGGCAGCGCGGCGTGAGCGAACTGGTCCGGGTGTTCGTCGTCGGGCTCGTCGCGATCGCCGGCGGCGCGGCGGGCGTCGCGGCGTACACGGTCGGCGCGCGGGTCGCGACGCTCGCGATCGTCCCGGCGCTCGGGATGCAGCAGGCCGCCCAGTCGATGGTCGGGCAGAACCTCGGCGCGGACGCCCCCCGACGCGCCCGCCGGACGACGACCGTCGGCACCGGGATGGTCGTCGCCGGGTTCCTCGCGCTCGGTGCCGTCCAGTTCCTGTTCGCCGGCGGGATCGCGGACCTCCTCGCCCCCGACCTCACGGCGACCGGGCGCGACCTCGCGGTGACGTACCTCCGGATCCTCGGGGCGTCCTACTGGGCGCTCGGCGGGACGTACACCCTGCTGGCCGGGTTCAACGGCGCGTCCAGGACCCGCACCGCCTTCGTCGCCGACCTGGTCAAGTACTGGGCGGTCCGGTTCCCGATCGCGGTCGCGGCCGTCCCGGTCGCGACGACGTTCGGCGCGCTCGGCGTCACCGTGACGCCGGGGCTGGGGTGGGGCGTCGAGGCCGTCTTCTGGGCGGTCGCCGCCTCGAACGTCGTCGGCTTCCTCGGACTGGGCGGCTACTTCCTGTACACGACCCGGCGCGGGATGTTCGCGAGCGCCGCCGAGCGCGCGAGCGGCGGCGGAACCGGGGCGGAGACGAGCGACGACTGAGCGCGGTCGCTCAGCGGTGCGGTCGCCCTCGGCGGTACAGTCGCCCTCGGCGGTGCGGTCGCGGTCAGCGCTCCCCGAGCAGGTCGCCGCTCTCGACGACCGTCGCGAACTCGCCGTTCAGGTGCGCGAGCGCGACGCGGTGGGAGGTCTCCGGGTCGATCCGCTCGCCGTCGGGCGCGTCGCGGGCGTGCGTCGCGGTCGCGTCGGCGACGACCCAAACGTCGTAGCCGCGGTTCTCGGCCTCGCGCGTCGTGGTCGAGACGCAGTGGTCGGTTGTCAGCCCGCAGACGACGAGCGACTCGTGACCCGCCTCGCGGAGCCACGCGTCGAGTCCGGAGTCGAGGAACGCCCCGTTGACCGACTTCTCGAAGGTCGGCTCGCCGTCGGCGGGGGCCGTCTCGGGCTTCCACGCGAAGCCGGGGGTGTCCGCCCGCAGCGGCGACCCCGGCTCGGTCGAGGCGTGGCGGACGTGCGCGACGGGCCGGCCCGCCTCGCGCCAGCGGTCGAGGAGCGCGGCCGCGACCGCCTCGGCGTCGGGGTTGTTGCGCTCGCCCCAGCCCGGTCCGTCGAAGCCGGTCTGGAAGTCGACGAGGAGGAGGACGGCGTCGTCAGTCATCGCCGAGTCCCGCGGTGAAGGAGGCGTCGCGGTCGACCGCGTCGGCGTCGCCCGCGAGCCGACGCCACGCGCCGGGTTCGAGCAGCGGTTCCGGCGCTTTCGGGTGGTCGCGGGTCGGGTCGAGGGGGCATTCGTCCGGGGCCGCATCGGCGTCCTCGCGGAACAGGTACTGCTTCCACTCGCGGTCGCCCTCGGCCCCCCAGTCACCGAGGTCGGCGTGGGGGCAGACGCCGTCGTACTCGCCCATGCGATCGCGGATGGTCTCGCGGGCGCGCTCGCCCGCCTCGGTGTCGGCCGTGATCCCCTCGAAGACGGCCCGCGGCTGGAAGGTGATCTCTAGCCCGACCGGCGAGTACCGGCTCTTCCGGTCGTCGTAGAAGGGGGCGCGGGAGGTCGGGAACAGCGCCTCGCCGCCGAAGCAGAACTCCCAGCGCGGGGTGTCCGGATCGGTGGGAATGTCCTCGGGCCACGGCTCCGGGTCGTGGACGTGGAGGAACTCCAGCACGTGCCAGAGCCGCTCGTGGTAGTGCGCCTCGCTGCGGTCGTCGTCGGGCGGGTTGAAGAACACCGCGAGCGGCGCGCGGTCGGCGTGGTCCCCGTAGGTGGCGAGGTATTCGAGGAGCGTGTCTCGCAGCCGGAGGAGGGCGGCCGGGTCCGTCGTCGACTCGCAGGCGGCGTACAGGAGGTCACCCTCTCGCTCGACCTCGATGCCGAAGTAGCAGGGGAACGGCGACCCGTCGCGCTCGCCGAGCATCGACTCCCGGAAGGTGCGGTAGTGCTCCCGCAGCCAGCCCGGGGCCTCGTCCAGTCGGTCGTGGAGCGTCTCCTGATCCAACAGCACGCCCTCGGTTCCGGGCTCGTTCATACTCCTGTTGGGTGGTAGACGAGCATTTGCCTTTCGACGACCCCACCGAGACGGGAACGACGGACACGCGGAGGGCCCCCGCTCAGGACCCATCGTCCGGTCGCTCCGCCCGTCGATCGAAGACGTCGAGAACCGGCCCCGGATCTGCCAGTCTTGGGAGTCAGACCTCCCGGTCGCGGAGCTCGACGACGACGGACCGGGTAGCCGTCAGGCGGTCGATCCGGTCGCGCTCGACGCGGAGGCCCTCCTCGTCCCACGGCTCGATCCGCCACAGTACCCCGCCGAACAGTCGGTCGTACGCGACGATCGAGGGATCCTCGTCGTCGATCCGGTACTCCAGCGGGCCGTACCGGATCAGCGAGTCGAACGCAGGAGCGGTCACCGGGGCCGTGACCGCGAGCAGGGCGAGTCCGACGGCGAGCAGGGTCGCGCCCGAAATCCCGGCTAGAAGCGTCGCAGTCGCGAGGAACGCCGCGAGGAGCCAGCCGCCCGGTCGTCGTATCCCGGCGAGCGGATGGCCGAGGACGCGGCCGATTCCGGTCGGTCGAAGTCGGCGGTCGGGATCCGGCACCGGATCGAGGTCCCGTTCGCGGGCGGGCAGGTCGTACGCCCATCCGAGGTCGTAATCCGTCGACTCGTCGAACACGACCAGCCGGTCGCCGTACAGGGCCGCGAGATCGAACGCGAACTTGACGAGCACGGCGAGCCCGAGGACGATCGGACCGAACGTCGTCGGCTCCGCGACCTCGCCGATTGGGACGTCGGCGTCGTCGGCGACGGCTGCCGCGACGAGTGGGACGACGAAGAACCCGACGAGCAGGAGCGTCGCCATCCGGAGGAGGACTCCCCGGAGGGCAGTCCCCGCGCTCTCGTCGCGGTAGCCCCCGCGATAGAAGTAGTCGACCGCGGTTCGGAGGGCCTCGGCGGCGGCTATCCCGACCGCGGCGAGAAGGGCGGTTCCGACCGTCTCGGGACGTACGCCTTCGGCCCCGGCGAGTGCCAGCAGTATCGGTCCGGTGACCGCCCACAACACGGCGAGAAACGGGACGAGAACTGCCAGAGAGAACAGCGAGGAGAGGTGGACCCGAACGCCGGTCCGCGGGACCGGAACCGAGAGCCGCTTCTCGACTATCGCGCCGAACACCAGCACGTTCGCGTCGAACCCGCTCGGACGCCCGGCGAAGACGCCGCGGAGGACCGCGAACGCCGCCACCACGCCCAGCTCGAACCAGTAGACCGTGACGAGCGTCGTCGCGTCCCAGCCGAGCGCGACGACGCCGACGAGGGGGAGGAGGTTCGCGATCCCGACGGCGACCGCTGCCGACCGGCTGGCGTCGGGCGACCGCGGGAGGGCGACCACGCCGGACGCTCGTCGCGATCACTCATAAAATGACTACGTACGGGCCGGGAGGCGTCGACGACCGGTATAACCAGACACGTCGACAGCGACGAGCGCTTATAAATAACCGCGACCGCAACGCGGTCGACCGCCCGCGTTAGTCGCCCGCGACCGCGAACCGTGAGGCGTCGCCCTCCTCCGTCGGCGCGGAGAGGATCGAGACGCCGACCGTGAGCGCGCCCGAGAGGACCATCAGCCCGAGCGCGACGTCCCAGCCGCCGAAGACGGTGCGCGACAGCGTCGGGACGAGCGGGAGGACCGCGGACAGCACCACGAGCAGGTACGCCGCCTGCGGGACGGCGATCCCGGCGACCATGCCCGTGCGGGTCGTCCGCGGCCAGTAGAGCGCGCAGATCACGGGGAGCGCGAGCAGCGCGAACCCGGAGAAGGCGGTGTCGCCGACCTCGATCAGCGTCCCCGGCCGGAACAGGCTCGCGACGAACGCCAGCGTCGCGAACGCCGCCACGCCGATCCGCGCGATCCACGCCTCGCGCCGCTCGGAGGCGTCCGCGTCGACGAGCGGGCGGTACAGGTCGCGGGTGAAGTACGACGACCCGGATAACAACATCGAGTCCGACGAGGACATCATCGCGGCCATCGCGCCCGCGATCACCAGCGCGGCGAACCACGCCGGCGCGTACTCGTTCAACACGACCGGCAGCACGTTCGCGCCCTCGGGGACCTCGATCGGCATCCCGGCCGCCCACGCGCCGAGCATGAACGCGGGGAGGAAGAGTAGGAGGACTAACACGGGCCACAGCGCGAACGACCGCTTCAGCGTCGCGGCCGACTTCGCGACGAAGAACCGCTGGTTGATCTGCGGGAACATCGTCACCCCGAACGCGATGGTGATCGCCGTCGAAATGATGAACCCGGGCGTGTACGTCCCGCCGCCGAAGCTCCCGAACTCGGGGCGGGCCGCTAACATTGCGCCGGTCGCGGCACCGACGCCGCCGACCGCGGAGAGGACCCACGCCGCCGCGATCCAGACGATGGAGAGCATGAACAGCCCCTGAAGCGTGTCCGTCCACGCCACGCCGCGGAGCCCGGCGACGGTGACGTAGAGGATCATGAACGCCGTGATGAGCGCCGCGCCGCCCCAGTAGGGGACGACGCCGTCGGTGAGTCCCACGAGCGCCTCGCCGGCCCCCATCTGCTGGAGCATCACGTACGGGAACAGCCACAGGAGGCTCACGCTGGCGACCAGCGCGCGCAGGCCGACGGAGCCGAACCGGTCGCCGAGCATCTCGCCGAGCGTCACGTAGCCGTTGCGAGCGCCGATCAGCCACTGCTTGTAGCCGATCACGTACCACAGCACGGCGAACAGGACGCCGTCGAGCGTTCCCATGACCACCAGCCACTCGGGTCCGGCGGCGTACGCGAGGTTCGGGCCGCCGAAGAAGGTGAACGCCGAAAGCAGGGTGGCGAAGGTCGTGAACAGCAGTACGAGCGTCCCGATCGACCGGCTCGCGAGGTAGTAGTCCTCGGCGGTCGTCTCCGAGACGCGGTACGCAACGAGGCCGAGCGCGAGCGCGACGACGAGGTAGCCGACGACGACGCCGAGCGAGAGACCGAGCGTCATCGGCGGTCGCCCTCCGCGTCGGCGGTCTTCGCGGTCCCGCTGGCGGTTCCGGGGGTTCCGCTGCCGGAGTCCGTCGTCGACCGCTGCCCCATCCCGCGCTCCCACGCGCCGCTCCGGACGAACAGCGCGAACAGCGCCGCACACAGCCCCAGCCACGCCACGTGCCACCAGATCCACACCGGCAGGCCCGCGACGACGCGGTCGACACCCCAGAGGGGCCACGGCACCGCGAACGCCACGAGTATCGCGAACGTCGGTATCCACACGAGATCGCTCCGTGAGCGCATCATGTGCGATAAATCTGTTTCCGTAGACACTAAGAACTATCGGATAGATTCGAAAATGCGTATCGGAGAGAAATTTTCTTCAATAGCCGTCGACGGAGGGGCGTGGCGATAGCTATTTTCCGCGAGGGACGAAACGTAAGGCGGGCGGCTTCTCCCGCCCGATATCACAATTCACACATCATGAAAGACACAGAAAAATACCTGATACACGCCACCATCGCGGCCGACGGCGTCGTCGAGCGGAGCGATGTCGTCGGGGCGGTGTTCGGCCAGACCGAGGGGCTGCTCGGCGACGAGCTGGACCTCAGGGACCTCCAGGAGTCCTCGCGCGTCGGCCGGATCGACGTCGCCGTCGAGTCCGAGAACGGGCAGTCGTTCGGCGAGGTCACCGTCGCCTCCAGCCTCGACAAGGTCGAGACCGCGATCCTGGCGGCCGCGTTGGAGACGATCGACCGTATCGGCCCCTGTCACGCCTCCGTGGAGGTGACGAGCATCGAGGACGTGCGGGCGGCCAAGCGCCGCGAGGTCGTCGAGCGCGCCAAGGAGCTGGTCGCCGGCGGCTTCGAGGAGACGAGCCTCGCGAGCAGCGACGTGTTAGAGGAGGTCCGCGACGCCGCCCGCGTCGAGGGCATCGTCGACTACGAGGGGCTCCCCGCCGGCCCGCGGGTCGGCGACTCCGACGCGGTCATCGTCGTCGAGGGCCGCGCCGACGTGTTGACGCTGCTCGACTGCGGGATCAAAAATGCCGTCGCGGTCGAGGGGACGAACGTCCCCGAGGCGGTCGCCGACCTGACCGCCGACCGGACCGTCACCGCCTTCCTCGACGGCGACCGCGGCGGGGAGCTCATCCTCCGCGAGCTCGGGCAGGTCGGCGAGGTCGACTACGTCGCGTTCGCGCCGCCCGGCGAGTCCGTCGAGGACCTCGACCGCGACGCCGTCTTCGAGGCGCTCCGCGGGAAGGTCCCGTACGCGAGCCTCGCGGACGCCGCCGACCTCCGGGCGGCCGCGAGCGACGAGGAGATCGCTGACGGCGACGACCCCGGATCGGTCGCCCGCGTCGGCGACGGCGGCGCGGTGCCGAGCGACTCCGCGGCGGACGATTCGCCCGGTCCGTCGCCAGAGTCGCCCGATCTGCCGGGCGTCGACGAGACGGACGAACCGACCGAACCGGCGAACGAACCCGACGGGTCCGACGAGGAACCGACCGAATCCGGCGGCGAACCCGACGCGTCCGGCGAGGAACCGACCGAATCCGGCGACGAACCCGGGCAGTCCACAGACGCGGACGCTGGACCCGCCGGCGGCGCGGCGACCGACGTCGAGTCCGACCCAGCGACCGACGCCGAACCCGACTCGGTGACGGACGACAACCTCGACGTGGAGCCGGTCGGCAAATCGGACGCAGAGCCGACCGAGGTCGACGCCGAGTCGGTCGGAGACGCGGAGACGGACGAATCGGACAGATCCGGCGAGGCCGACGAGACCGCCGACGAACCGCGATCGATCGCGGGTCACGTCAGCGAGGTCGTCGACGGTGAGAGCGGACGCGCGCGCTTCCTCGGCGAGGAGTTCGACATCCTCGACGAAGTCGACGCCGCCGACGCGTTCAACGCGCTCGACGCCGCCGACACCGCGCCTCAGGCGGTCGTCGTCGACGGGACCGTCGACCAGCGCCTGCTCGACGTGGCTGCCCAGCGCGGCGTCGGCGACCTGATCGGCCGCGACCTCGGGGAGTTCGTGAAGCGCCCGGTCGGGACGCGCGTCCTCGCCGCCGCCGACGTCTGGGCCGAGAACTGAGGCGAGTCGCCGTCAGGGAACGGGTTTTCGTCGCGGATTCAGACGAGTCCGACAGCGCCGAGAAGCGCGAACAGCGCGTCGCCGTTCGTGAGCGAGACGACGAGCCCGACCGCCATCGGGACGACGAACGGCATACCGGGCGAGACCAGCACGCGGTCCGCGTCGGCGACGACCTCCAGCCCGTCCCGGAGCGTCGCGGCGTCGGTGCCGTACGCGCCGTGATCGATGTCGTCGAGGAAGCGCTCGGCGGCCCACGGGTCGGCCGCGGCCGTTTCGTCGTCCGTGCCCGTTTCGTCGATCGCGGTTCCGCCGTCCGGGGCCGCGTCGTCGACTGCGCGCCCCCCGTCGGTCCGCGGGCCGACGTGGGTCCCGCCGTCGGTCGGGTCGAACGTCTCGCCGACCGAGTCGGGGTCGCGGAGCCCGTCCGGGTCGTCGCGCAGGTCCGCGAGCGTGAGGCCGCGCCAGCGGAGGTACATCCGGAGCGCGTCGAGGTCGAGACCGCCCCGCGTCGGTCCGTCGGGGTCCTCGAACAGCCGTCCGTGTCTGTCGGGCAGCGACGCGGTCGCGACCGGACGCGCGAGGAACATGTTCGACGAGACCTCGCCGCGGACGAGGTTGAGCACCGCGAGACCGACCGGGTAGGCGAGTCCGATCAACACCGTGTTCGTGAGGATCGTCAGCGAGAACACGCCGAGATCGGTGTCGACGAGCGGGAAGACGAGGGTCCCGACCTCGTAGGCCGGGAACGTCGGGAACGCGATCGCGAGCGCGATCATCGCCTTGGCGTCGGCCCCGCCGAACGCGCCGAGGTACCAGAAGGCGTAGCCGAGCGGCGCGACGAACAGCAGGCTAATCGCGGCCCGGACGAGGAAGATCCGCCCGTCGAACCCCGCGAACGGCCACAGGGTGGCGGCCTCCCAGACCAGAAGCAGCCCGCCGAACAGGTAAAGCGGCGGCCACATCCGGTTCGGGAGGCGTCGGGTCCGGACGTCCCGGATCGCCGCCCACGCGAACACGGGAACGACGAGCAGTCGGAGGAGGTCCGGCAGCGTCGCGAACATGTCATCACGGGGGAGACCGGCCCAATTAGGCGTTCGGGTTCGGCTATCGCGATCGATACCGCCGGTCCGGTTCGACACCGCCGATCCGCCGGGGCTTTGTGAGTCGGCTCCCGAGGCGCTCGCAATGTGCCGGCGGATCGGGACGAGCCTGTACGCCGGCCTGCTTTTCACCGTCCTCGGTACCGTCGCGTGGGCGACCGGCCAGCCGTTCGTCTTCCCGAGCCTCGGGCCGTCCGCGTTCGTCCTCACGTTCGACCGCCGGAGCGAGCGGGAGCGCGCCGTCCGCGTGGTCGGCGGCCACCTGATCGGCGGCCTCGCCGGGCTGGCGGCGTGGACGTTCGTCGCGGACGGGCCCGCGCTCATCGCCACGCCGCCCGCGTTCTCTCCTGAGGGGTTCCGGCTCGCGGCGGCCGCCACCCTCTCGCTCGTGGCGACCAGCTGGGCGATGATCGCGACCGGAACCGTCCATCCTCCGGCGTGCGCGACGACGCTCATCGTCTCGCTCGGCCTCCTCTCGACGCCGCGATCGGTGGCGATCATCGTCGCGAGCGTGACGGTCCTCGTCGCCTTCCACGCCGGCGTCATCCTCGTCTTCAAGCGGCTGGTCGGTGACTCACACCCGCTGTACGGGCGCGACGACGCGGATGACGGGGAGGGGTAGTCGGGGTCACTCGTCCGGCCGGTCCGGCCGTCTGTCGAAGACGTCGAGGATCGGGTCGGGGTCCGCGAGCTCCGGGATGCGGTACCCGTCGTCGCGGAGTTCGATCACGACGGTCTCGGTGCCGAGCCGCCGGTCGAGCCGACCGCGTTCTACCCGGAGATCCGTCTCGTCCCACGGCTCGACGCGCCACAGATCGACGCCGAACAGGCGGTCGCGGGCGACCAAGGCGTCGTCGCCGGCGCGGTACTCGACGAGTCCGTACCGGAGTTCGTGGTCGATCGCGGCGAGGGCGAGCGGGAGCGCGACGGCCGCCGCGAGGAGGACGGCGACGGTCGCCCACTCGCCGCCGATCGCGAACAGCACGGCGACGAGCGCGGGGATCCCGGCGACGTACCACAGGCCCGGGTGGGCGAGGAGGGTGGCCGGCACGCCGGCGAGCCGCGAGCGAACGGGCTGCCGGACCGTTCGGACCGGGTCCGCGACCGAACCGTCGATCGGCTCCGCCGGGGGCGGGTCGTACGAGAGCCCCAGTTCGAGCGACGACGACTCGTCGAACGCGGCCAGCCGGTCGCCGTACAGGCTCGCGAGGTCGAAGGCGAACTTCACCCCGACGATGCCGAGCAGGAGCGGAAGTCCGATCGCGTCGGGATCGAGCGCGGATATCGGTGTGTCGTCCTCCAAGGTCCCCGCGGCGACGACCGTAACGGTGAACAGCGCGCCGAGGAATATCGCCGCACCGCGGGCGAACACCCCTCGTATCGCCGTCTGCGCGCTGTGGTCGCGGTACTCGCCGCGACCGAAGTACTCGACGAGCGTCGTCGCCCCCTCGCCGACGAAGACGGCGATGACCGCGAGCGTCACGGTGTCGAGCGCCTCGGGCGCTAACCCGCCGTCGACGACGACGCCGACCGTGAGCGCGCCGACGATCCCCCAGACGACCGCGAGGATCGGCGTCGCGATCGGGAGGACGAGCAGCGAGGAGACGCGCACCTGAACGCCGGTCCACGGGATCGACAGCCCGACACGACGCTGCGCGAGCGGACCGGAGATCAACACCCCGCGTTCGATCTCGGACGGCCGGCCGGCGAACAGCGCGCGGACGAGGGCCCAGCCGGAGGCGATCCCGAGTTCGAACCAGTAGAGGGTCATCAGCGCGGCCGCGTTCCAGCCGAGCGCGACGACGCCGACGAGCGGGAGCAGGTTCGCGACCGCGACCGAGAGCGCTCGGGGGCGACGACCGCGGACGAACACGCGCAGCCGGGCGACCGGACCGGGGGAGGGCATCCGTCGGTCGTTTCGGGTCGTCGCCTAAAAGCGGTCGGGACCGCTCGACGCAGCGCGGCGTCGGACGAGTCGGCTGCGAGACACGGCGGACCGGTCGGCCGCGAGACGCGACCGAGTCACCGCGCCGGACCGGCGTCGCGGTGGAGGTAGAGGTACGCGAGCACCGGAACGATCGTGAACACGAGCGTCGAGAGCCCCCAGACGAGCGCGTAGCGGCTCCCGCGCGCCCTCGCGTCGCGGTAGATCCACACCGCAGCGGCGACGACGACGCCGTAGATCACGAGCGTGAGCGGGAGCGACCACGGGAGGGCGACGCCGAAGAGGGTCATGGCTCCCCGCCGGTGAGGTCCGCGGCCATGACGAAGTCCGGTTCGGCCGCGACCGGGACGCGGTTCGCCCCGGTGTCGCTCACGTGTTCGACGGTCTCGGGTATCAGCACGCGGGCGGCGTCGGCCTCGGCCGCCCCGGCGTCGGCGGCGACCGCGTCGTACAGCGCCCCCGCCGCGTCGACGCCGCGCCACGCGGCCGCGCCGTACGTCGCGGTCCGGACGGTCTCGCCGTCGACCTCGCGTTCCGTCACGCGCGTCCGGACCGCGAAGCCGGCGAACCCGTCCGCGTCGGCGACGCCGAGCAGTCGGTCCTCGGCGGCCGCGGTCGCGAGCCGCTCGCGGGTGAGCGCCGAGCAGGCCCACGACTCGTCGGGGTCGAGCGCGAGCCCGCGGAGGTGGTCGCGGGCGTCGCTGTCGCTCCAGAACGCCCACGCGGCGTTCGGGTCGGCGTCCGCGAGGACGTCGACCCCGGCGTCGTCGCCGTCGGTCGCATCCGAGCCGGAGCCGACTGCGTCGTCACCGACCGCGTCCGGGTCGGGGTCCGGCTCCGCGAACCGGAACTCGGTCGCCGGCTCGAAGCCGACCGCCCGCGACTGGCCGAGTCCCATGACGTTCCACGAGAACACCATGTTGCGGCAGACGGTCGCGCCGCGCTCGCGACTCCAGTCGAGCGCGGCGGTCGAGAGCGCGGTGCCGACGCCGTGGCCGCGAGCGGCGGGGTCGACGCGGATCCCCTGTCCCCACGCCTCCCACTCCGAGAGGGAGACGGCCTGGATACAGCCGACGACCGCCTCGGGATCGCCCGCGTCGGCGACCCCCGTCCCGTCGCCCTCGACGAGGGTGTCGCCCCCCTCTCGCCCGTCGAGACCGCCGGACTCGGCTGCCTCGGGGGGCAGCGTCGCGACGAACGTGCCGCGGTCCGGGTCTTCCGACGCGGCCCAGTCGGGGAACACCCGCGGGATGTAGTCCTCGTGGCGCTCGCCCCACGTGTCCCGCGTGAACGCCGCGATCGCGTCGGCGTCGGCGGGGCGCGCCTCGCGGACGACGGGGGCGGCCGCCGACTCCCCCTGCGCTCCCGTCATCGCCAGGGCCGCGACTCCTCGGTGAGTTCGCCCGCGAGGTCGCGGCCCATCGCCTCGGCGGGGTCCGAGCGGTTCGCGAGCGCCCACATCAGCTTCACCTTCGCGGTGCCGGGGAGGGTGTCGCCGGCCTCGACGACGCCCGCGTCGAGCAGGTCGCGGCCGGTGTCGTACACGCGGTCGCAAACCCGGCCGGCGAGACACTGGCTCGTCATCGCGACGACGGTCCCGCCCTCGACCAGTTCCTCGATCCGCGGGATGAGGTCGGTGTGGACGTGGCCGAGTCCGGTGCCCTCGATCACGACGCCATCCTTGTCGTCGAGGTACGCCCACGCGGCCGGGTCCATCCCGGGCGTGAACTTGACGAGTTCCACGTCGCCGTCGAGGTCGGGCGCGACGGCGACGCCGTCGCCCTCGGCGTCGCCGGCGGGGCCGGTGCCGGTCTCGCCGCGGGGGAGCGGCTCGCGGTTCCACTCGATCGCGGCGTCGGCCGCGTCGCCCTCGCTCCCCGCCTCCGCGGCGGCCTCGTAGTCGATCAGCCCGAGCGGCGCGGCACCGACCGTCTCGAAGGCGTCCCGGCGCGAGGTGTGGTTCTTCCGGACGCGCGTGCCGCGGTGGAGCGCGCAGGCGTCGTCGGAGGGGCTCGCGTGCATACACACCAGCGTCTCGGCGTGGTCGGCCTTCGCGGCCTCGACGGCGCACACCGCGTTCATCACGTTGTCGGAGGAGGGGCGGTCCGCGGAGCGCTGGCTCCCGGTGAACACGACCGGCACCGGCGAATCGAGCATGAAGGAGAGCGCGGACGCGGAGTACTGCATCGTGTCGGTGCCGTGCATCACGACGACGCCGTCGGCACCCGCCTCGACCTCCTCGCGGACGGCCGCGGCCAGCTCGCGCCAGATGGACGGCTCCATGTTCTCCGAGAGGATGTTCGCGACGACCCGGCCGCGGTAGTTCGCGCGTCCGGCGAGCTCCGGGACGGCCCGGAGGACATCTTCGGCGTCGAACTGGGCCGTGACGGCCCCGGTCCGGTAGTCGACGGTGGAGGCGATGGTCCCGCCGGTCGAGATGAGCGAGACCGTGGGCAGGTCGTCGTCGAAGGTGATCTCCGAGGTGGCGTCGTCGTCGGTCTCGGCCGCGGGGTCGACCTCGCGGACGGCGGATTCGAGCACCTCGACGTCGGCCGCGTCGCGGTCGATCCCGACGTTGTAGCCGCCGTCGAGCTTGACGACGAGGTGGTCGCGCGTCGTGGAGGGGAGCAGTACGCCCTCGTTGGTGACGCCCCCGCGCTCGACGCGGACGCGATCTCCCGGTTGCATACGACCGGGTTCCGCCGGGGCGGACTTGAATCCAACCGTTCGCGGCGCGCGCCTGTCGGTTCAGGGCGTTGCGGCTCGGAACTGGATGAACGGACGGCTCGGCGATCGGAACCGCTCGGCGGAAACGACGGAAGCGAAGGAAGAGGCAGAGACGGCGAGGCCGACGGAGCCGAGGGCTATCGGTCGGCTTCGGGGGTCGCTTGCGGGCGCGTCAGTGCTCGATGTACTCGGCTTCCCAGTCGGTGCGCGCCTCGATCTCGCGGCGACCGCGACGCGTCAGCGTGTAGTAGTTAGTACGGCGGTCGCGCTGGCCCTTTTCGACGAGCCCTTTCTCGACGAGCGTGTCGAGGTTCGGATAGAGGCGGCCGTGGTGGATCTCTTTCTCGTAGTACTCCTCGAGCTCCTCTTTGATAGCCAGCCCGTGCGGCTCGTCGAGCCCCGCGATCACGTAGAGGAGGTCGCGCTGGAAACCTGTGAGGTCGTACATACAACTGTCAGTACATACCTGTCGAAAATAAATAAATATACCGTTATATCAGTCTCCGTACGACCGGACGCCCCGCCTTACCACCCCGCAACGGACACGCCTGTCCTGTCAACTCCGTAACTGTCGTTGGCGGTTGGCGGTAGATTTGCGGTCGAGCGTCGTTTCTCGGGTCTGATACGTGGTGCGAACCGACGGCGACCGCACACGAGTCGGACCGGTCGCGAGGAACGTGGTGACTCGGCGAAGCGAACACGAACGGACCAAACCCGGGGCTACTCGGTCGAGTTATCGGAAGAAGGCACGCCCGACGCGGAAAAAAGCCGCGTCGGGCCTGCCGATTGGTCCCCGCTGACGCTTCGGCCCTCCAGACGAAGCGTCACCTGAACGTACACCGCAGAGCATCATAAACGTGTCGTACGTCGCTCACATGTGTTCCTCTTCTAACACCCAACCGAGCGCGCGCTTGTAGTGGGTGAAAAGCTCCTCGACGCCGCGGTGGTTCATCTCCTCGTCGTCCAGCTGTTCGCGGAGGAACTCGTACTGCTCTCTGATCTCTGCTTCGGAGCGCATGGTTCGGGTAGGGGACGCGCGTGGGGAGAGTGTTGTGGCCGATACCGGAATGATCGGGGAAGATTCACGCTCGACACGGACACCCCCGAAGCCCCAGCCGCTCGGCTGTACGTGACTGATTCTATTGTGACCGACTCTCCGACCGAGACCGCCGAAGCCCCGACCGGGAGGCGGACAGACGCTCGCTGCGCTCCTCGCTCAGTCGCTATCGCTCCTTCGCTGCGGTGCTTACTTCGCCTCTGTCCGCCTCCCGGCCGCCCCTTCGAGTCCCGCCCCGCAACGGCACCGCGACCGCACCTCACGCCTCCCCAACCTCGTCGGCCGCCGTCGCTTCGCTCCGGCGGCCGACTCCCTCGCGCGGCGCTCCTCGCGGTCGCCGAGGGCGACCGCTCGGAGGCGCGCGCCGCCGCACCGGTTGTTTCGTGCGAATCGTCGTTGCTCGCTCCTTGCCGTCGCTCGCGAACGGTAACGTTGATACGTCGACCGCGGGTAGGGACGGAGAGATGGACGACCGGACCCGCGAGTACCTCCGGGGTCGCTTCGGCGACTACTACCGGTCGGTCTCGCTGTCGCTCCCGCCCGACGCGAACCTCCGCGAGTGGGGCCACATCCCGTGGACGCCGGGGTCGGGAACGACGATGGTCCGACACCAGTCGCTGTTCGATCTGGGCGACGTGGACACGTTCTTCGCGGACAACGCACCGCGGCACGCCTACTTCTCGGCCGCGCGCTACGACGACCCCGGGGCGGCGACGATGGGACAGAAGGGGTGGCGGAACGCCGACCTCGTCTTCGACCTCGACGCCGACCACCTCCCGGGCGTCGACCCGGAGACCACCTCCTACCCGGAGATGCTCGCGGCGTGCAAGGACGCGCTCCTGCGCCTGCTCGATTTTATCGACGACGACTTCGCGTTCGAGGACGTGACCGTCGTCTTCTCCGGCGGTCGGGGCTATCACGTCCACGTTCGCGACGAGAGCGTCCGGGAGTTGGACAGCGACGCCCGCCGAGAGGTCGTCGACTACGTGCGCGCGATCGACCTCGACACCGACGGCCTGATCGACACCGTCTCGGACCGCGGCACGACGAAGCGCGTCCTCCGCACCGAGGGCGGGTGGGGCGCGCGCGTCCACGACGCGCTGATCGAGTACGCTGACGACCTCCGCGAGAAGGACGACGAGGCCGCCCGCGAGCGGCTGACGGAACTCGACGGCATCGGCGAGGGGCGCGCGGAGACGATCCTCGGCGCGTTCGACCGAAATCCGGCCGCGGTCCGCGAGGGCAACGTCGAGGCGGGCGGCCCGGGCGTCAGGCGGCTGGTCGCCGCGCTCGCCGCGCGCGTCGCCGCGGCGGACGCCGCGCCGATCGACGAACCGGTGACGACCGACACCCGTCGGCTCATCCGCCTGCCGGGGACGCTCCACGGCGGGTCCGGACTGGTCGTCACGCCGCTCGACCGCGATGAACTCGCCGACTTCGAGCCGCTTCGGGACGCGGTCCCGGAGCGGTTCGTCGGCCGCGATATCCGGATCGAGACCGACGCGGATCGGACGGTAGAATTAAACGGCGAGCGCGTTAGTGTCCAATCCGGCAGAGACACCGTGCCCGAGTACGCGGGTATCTTCCTCATGACCCGCGGCGAGGCGCGGAAAGCCCCCGAACGATGACGGACGACAAATGAACCTCGACGAACTCCGATCCGCGCAGGCGAAGGAGCGCCGGAAGGACAGCCTCCAGCACCTGCGGGACTCGTTTTACGACGACGTGGGCGCGTACGTCGCGGACCTGCGCGCCGCGCGCGACCGCCGCGCGGAGCAAGTCGAGAACCCCTTCGCGGACGACGACATCCGGCGGCTCTCCGACGAGGTCGAGACCGCCGAGGAGGTCGCCGAGGCGCTCTACGAGCGCCGGGTCGGCAAGGTCGTCAAGCTCGCCTCCTTCGCCGCGGCGGACATGTCGGTCGACGAGGAGGGGATGACGACCGAGGAGCGCCGGCTGTTCGACGACCTCGTCGAGCGCATCACCGCGAACAAGTCGCAGGTCCTCGACGTTCTCGCCGGCGAATCTCCGGTCGCCGACGAGGCGACGACGGCGAGCGAGCCGCCGGTTGGGGAATCGCCGGTCACCGAGGAGCCGGCCGACCCGGAGCAATCCGGGTCGCCGTCCGCCGACGCGGGCGCGCTCGCCGGCGCGATGGGCGGCGACGAGGCGGAATCGACCCCAGACGGCTCCTCGGAGCCGATCGATCGCGACGCGGCCCCGCCCGCCGAGTCCGCCGCGGACGGCGACGGGACGACGCCGGTCCCGCCGGATCCGGCACCCCCGGGAGCCGTCGGGGTCGACGACGAGACCGACAAGACCGACGGCACGGAGGGTCTCGCGGACGTAGACCCCGCCGGCGATGCGGACGGCAAGTCGAGTCCCGGGGCGACGACGGACGGCGGAGCGGTGCCCGAAGCGAGGGCCGGCGACGGAGCGGTTCCCGAGGCGCAGGCGGGCGACGAGCCGGCCGCCGGAGCCGACCCGCCGGAGTCGACCGACCGAGCGACCGTCCGGATCACCCGCGACGTCGGGGCCATCTTCGGCGTCGACGAGCGGGAGTACGAGCTCGCGAGCGAGGACGTGGTGTCGCTCCCGGTCGAGAACGCCGACCCGCTCGTCCAGCGCGACGCCGCCGAGCGGATCGACTGAGCGACCGACGAACACTAACCCCGCGGGCGGCTACGGACGGTCGATGGAGTTGGAGTTCCTCGGGGGTGCCCGCGAGGTCGGCCGGAGCGCCCTCCTCGTCGACGACGCTCTCCTCATCGACTACGGGATGCTGGCCGGCGAGCCGCCGCGGTACCCGGTGCGGGACCCCGAGCCGGAGGCGGTCGTCGTCTCGCACGGCCACCTCGACCACGTCGGTGCCGTGCCGGCGCTGCTGAAGGGGGATCGCCGGCCGCCGGTCCACTGGACCCCGCCGACGGGCGAGCTCGCGCGGACGCTCGCGGAGGACACGCTGAAGCTCCACGGGAACAGCCCGCTGTGTCCGTTCTCGACCGAACACGTCGCGCGGCTGGGCGAGGTGGAGCGCCGGCACGGCTACGGCGACCCCTTCCCGGTCGCGGGCGGGGTCGACGACGGCGGCTACGAGGTGACGCTGTTCTCCGCGGGTCACATCCCCGGGTCAGCGCACGTCCTCGTCGACGACGGGGAGACGCGACTGTTGTACACCGGCGACTTCCACACCGACGACCAGCGGCTGGTCGCCGGGACGACCGCGCGCCCCGACGCCGATGTCGTCGTCTGTGAGTCCACCTACTCGGACGTCACCCACGAGCCCCGGGCCGCCGTCGAGGACGGGTTCGCGGAGAGCGTCGAGACGACGCTGTGGGAGGGCGGCACCGTCGTCGTCCCGGCGTTCGCCATCGGTCGAACGCAGGAGCTACTCCTCGTCTGCGAGGCGCACGATCTCCCCTGTTACGTCGACGGGATGGGGAAGGGGGTGACTCGAATGTTGCGGCAGTACCCGGAGTTCGTCCGTGACGCCGACGCGCTCCGACGGGCGACCTCGCACGCCCGGTTCGTCACCGGGCGCGACGGGCAGCGCGAGCGGATCGCGGACCAGAACGCGGCGATCGTCACCACGAGCGGGATGCTCTCCGGCGGGCCGGCGATGACGTACATCCCCGCGGTTCGGTCGAACCCGACGAACAAGGTCACGCTGACGGGGTATCAGGTCGAGGGGACGCCCGGCCGATCGCTTCTGGAGACGGGTAGCGCCGAGATCGACGGGCGCGTAATGACCGTCGCTGCGCGGGTCGAAGGATACGACTTCTCCGCGCACGCGGACCGCGAGGGGCTGCTGTCGTTCCTCGACGCGTACCCGGACGCGCGGGTGCTGGTGAACCACGGGGACCGGTGTGCGGCGTTCGCCGAAGAGTTGCGGGGGGACGGGTTCGCGGCGAGCGCGCCCGAGGTCGGGGAGCGGATCGTAGTGTGACGCGGCGGCGGTGCGTTAGTGGCGCGGCAAAACCTCACTCCCCGCCGTCAGTGTACGCCAAGTCGTCGAGCACGCGCTCGGCCCGCCGGTTCGCGGCCGCGGGACTCGGTCGTTCGCCGTCGGCGACGGTCGCGGCGAGCTGGCAGGCCAGCTCGTACACGGCGCTCCCGTCCGCGCGCTCGGCCACCCGCTCGAAGGTGGGCCGGTAGCTCGCAGCGGCGCGCTGTCCGACGTCGTCGAGCGAGGCGTCGATAGTGTATTCCAGCTGACGGACCGCTTCCTCGGGTTCCATACAATGCCATCCGACCGCGACCCACTTAAGTGTACTCGGATTCGGAATTGAGTTAACTTCGACGGATCGGGAGCGGCGCGCTCGTCGCCGCCGACGAGCGCCGCCGCGGGAGTCGTCCCGTTTCGGCGACCGGATCGACGTTTATAGGCGTCCGGGGGGCCGATCGGGGCCATGACCGACACAGACGAGCGCGGCGACCGCCTCGGCGAAGGCGTCGCCGACGAGGTCCCCGCTCCCGCCGACCGCGCCGACGACATCGACGAGCGCGCCGCCGTCGCGGAGGAGGCGGCACGGGCGGGCGCGGCGCTCGCGAACGAACACTTCCGGAGCGACATCGACGTGGAGACGAAAGGCGAGGACGACGTGGTCACCGAGGCGGACCGCGCGGCCCAGCGCAGGGTCATCGAGGCGATCCGCGAGACGTTCCCGGACGACGCGGTCGTCGGCGAGGAGGAAGACGAGCGCAAGACCGTCCCCGACGAGGGCGCGGCGTGGGTGATAGACCCCATCGACGGCACGCACAACTACGTCCGCGACATCCCCGTCTGGGCCACCGCGGTCGCGGCCGTCGTCGACGGCGAACCGGTCGCGGCCGCGATCGTCGCGCCCGCGCTCGGCGACGTCTACACCGCGACGCCGGAGGGCGCGTTCCGCAACGGCGACCCGATCGCGGTCAGCGACGTGAGCGATCCCCGTCGGGCCGTCGTCGACCCGACGATCTGGTGGGACCACGACGCCCGCGACGAGTACGCCCGCGCGTGCGAGGCGATCGTCTCCCGCTTCTCCGACATGCGCCGACTCGGCGCGGCCCAGGTCGTGTTGCCCACGGTCGCCGCCGGCGGGTTCGAGGGGACGATCACGAACCTGCGTGCGAACCCGTGGGACACCGTCGCGGGCGTGTTCGCCATCCGGCAGGCCGGCGGGCGCGTGACGGATCTGGACGGGAACCGGTGGCGGCACGACTCGACCGGGCTGGTGGCCTCGAACGGCGACCTCCACGACGAGGTACTCGCTGCCGCCCGAGCTATCGAGGACCCGGACTGAGAGCGGCTATTTGCGTAAAGTATCGACGGCGCGTGCCTGCGAGCGGGCCACCGGCCCGCGAGCAGCACCGCGCGAGGGAGTCGGTCGCCGAGCGAAGCGACGGCGACCGACGAGGCTGGGGAGGCGTGAGGTGCTGTGCGGTGCGGGGCGGGGCGGGAATCGAAGGGGCAGCCGCGAGGCGGGCGCAGGGGACGCAAGGACCGCAGGGAACGAGCGCAGCGAGTGACCGAGGACCGCAGCGAGCGTGCGCCCGCCTCGCGGCTGGGGCTTCGGCAGTCGTGTTCTCTGTAGCGACTTCGTCGTAGCGAGCGGCTGGGGCTTCGGCAGTCGTGTTCTCTGTAGCGACTTCGTCGTAGCGAGCGGCTGGGGCTTCGGCAGTCGTGTTCTCTGTAGCGACTTCGTCGTAGCGAGCGGCTGGGGCTTCGGCGATCTCCGTTACACCGAGTACGACGACGTACAGCCGAGGGTTCAAATTCGGGGCCGACGAACCGGAGCGTATGTACGCGGTCGTCGGCTGCAACGAGTGCGCCAATATGTGGCTGGTTCGCGATCCGAGGACGAGCGAGACGGCAAAGTGCTCGCGGTGCGGCAAGACCCACCAAACCGCCAAGCTCAAGCACTTCTTCGAGTCCGACGACCGCGCGGCCGCACAGGAGGCGCGGTCCGCACTGCTCGCGAAGAAGCGGGGGGACAGCGCCGCGTTCGCGGAGGTCGACCACGTCTCGGAGCTCGAAGTCGCCGTCGAGGAGTCCGGGATCGACGACCGCGAGTACCTCGAATCGGCCGGCATCGACGCCGACGCGGTCGACGAGGCCGCCTCGCGCGCCGAGGGGGGCGGAGGCAGCTCCCGAAGCCGCACCCAGGTCGTCCGCGACGCGGTCGAGGCGGTCGACGACCCCACCGAGGCGGCGGTCGTAGAGCGCGCCGCGACCGACGGCGTGCCCGCCGAGGCGGCCCGCGAGATCCTGACGCGCCTCGCGCGCCGCGGGGAAGTGACCGAGTCGAACGGGCGGTATCGGGTTCTCTGAACGCTGTTTCGGACGCCTCGAACCGAACGCCGGACAAAGCACTTATATCGGGCTTGAGAGAGGTCGCGTATGGACACCCGCACGGCCCTCCTGGCGGCCGCGGCCGCGCTCCTCGTCGCGGGCGCGGTCGGCGCGGTCGCCGCGCCCGACGCCCTCACCGACCCGCGCGAGACCGACGAGCCGCCCGGCCGGATCGACATCGCCGGCGCGACCGTCGCACCGGGCGAGGTCCGGGGCGAGACTGCGGAACTCCGCCTCGGAACCGACCTCGAACACCGCGGCTCGACGGTCGAGAACGTCACCGTCCGCCACCGGGCGATCGGCAGCGAGTCCGGCCTCCTCGTCGACGAGACGACGGTCGACGTCGGCGACGTCGACTTCGAGGGCGAACGCACCGTCAACGGCACCGTCACCGTCGAGCGCGAGGGCGGGTACCGGATCGAGACGGTGGTCTTCGCGGACGGCGAACGCCGCACGAGCCGGACCACCCGGATCGCCGGCGTCGCGGCGCTCACGCCCGACTACGCGGACACGCGGGTCGGCTTCACCGACGGCGCGGTCTGGCCGACCGTCGCGGTGAGCGTCGCCGACGCCGACAACGAGACGGCGACGCTGTCGGTCTCCGTCTCGGTGACGAACCGCGGCGACGAGGCCTCGGAGGACGTCGACCTCCGGCTGTACCTCCGGCAGGCGGACTCGAACGTGATCGCCGCGGAGGCGACGGAGACGGTCGGGGCCGTCCGCCCCGGTCGGACCGACACCGTGACCGCCACCGTCGAGGTGCCCGACGGGTACAACTACTACGTCGACGCCGCGCTGTTCGACGACGACGTGCTCGTCGACGAGACGCAGGGCGTCGCGAACCTGAACCCCCGAGAGACGATCAGCGCGAACCAGACCGTCCGCGACGTGGAGTTCTCCGTCGAGGACTTCGAGCGCGGTGAAGGCGGTGCCGGGCGCGACGACGCCGGCGACGACGGCTCGCGGGACCCGAGCGCCAGCGACGACTCGGCCCCCGGCTTCGGTCCGGCCGTCGCGCTCGTCGCGCTCGTCGTCGCGGCCCTGACGGCGCGGAGGCGGCGATGACCGACGAGGAGCGCGGCCGCGACGCGGCCGACGAACCGGAGACCCCCGACGCGAACGACGACTCCGCCCGTCCCGCGAACGGCGACCCCGCGACCGACCCGACCCACGATCCACAGCCCATGACCGACGACACCGACCGCACGACGACCGCCACCGACCGCACGACGACCGCCACCGACCGCACGACGACCGCCTCCGACCGCACGGCGACCGCCTCCGACCGCGCCGAGACGGACCGCGACGCCGAGTCTGACGGCTCGGGAACCGACCGGCTCTCGACCGACGACCTCCGCGGGCTGCTCGACCGCGTCGGTCTCGCGGCGCTGTCGCTGCTCGCGGTGGTCGCCGGCTGGGGGTTCTACAGCCAGTCCGGCAACGCGATCCGGATCTGGTTCGACTCGGCGTACCAGTCGGTCGCGCTAGCGGTGTTCAACCTCGCGGTCCTGTTCGTCGCGCTCGCGGGCGTGACCCATCAGCTCCGCCGGATCCGGGCCGACGACCGCGACGGGTCTGCCGAGTGACCGGACGGCAGGGCTACTCGTCGGGGATCTGGTCGGTCTCCGTCGGAATCTGTTCGACCTGTCCCGCGAGCGTCGCGGCGTCGCCGGCGACCGTCGACGGCTCAACGCCGGCCTCGGCCGCGACCAGCCTGACGTGTGCGGCGAGCAGCGCGAGCGCCCGGAGCCCGGCACCGTCGGGGTCGTCGTCGGTGCGCTGGGCGAAGGTGGTGTCGACCTCGCCGTCGCGGACGACGCCGACGTGGACCGCGTCGATGTCGTCGCCGTCGAGGAGGTCGCGGGCGCGGGCGAGTTCCGTCTCGAAGTCGTCGCTCGCCGACGCGTCGGCGTCCGCGGAGGTGTCGTCGCTCATACCGTCCCTCGGACGAGCGGCGTGAAAAGCGCGACGACGGTCCTCGCGGGACGACTGTGGGAGGAAGAAAATCGAAAGCAGGCGGTCGCGGTTACTCGTCGGGACGGGGCCGCGCGATGAACAGCGCTTCCTCGATGACGAACGGGTCGTACACCGACTGGTGACAGACGCAGTACGTCCCGTCCGCGGCGTCGTAGCGGGCGGACTCGTCTAACACCTTGTAGCCCGGGATACAACAGAAGTGGGTACAGACGTTGAGGTACGCCATGAACCCCTGGTCGGTCGACGCCTGAAGCCACGCGTCGTTCTGGGCCGCCTCCTCGATCTCCGGCGAGCGGATGACGACCGCGTTGAGGTTGGTGTCGGCGTCCTCGGAGCGCCACGTCACCGACGCCGGCTTGCCGACCCCGTCGCTGCCGATCCCGTTGCCCCACTCGGTGTAGTCCTCGAAGTCGTCGATGTGGATCCGGTCGCCGCCCGAGTACGTCTCCGACTGCCAGTCGTACGGCGGGCCGCTCGCGGCGCGGAACAGGTTGTCCGACTCGAAGTTCGGCTGGACGTTCTCCTGCGACTCGACGCCGCAGTACTGGAACCACGCGCCAGAGTAGGTGACGCCGCTGTCGCCGAGCTCCTGTTGGGCGACCTCGATCTCCTGTCCCTCCTGCGTGACGGTCGTCGTCTCGGGCCAGATGCCCTCGATGTACCCGTCATCGGTGACGCGAACCGGGATCTGCGGGAGACCGCGGGGCGCGGGACCGCCGGTGTGGGCGATCGTCTTCGCGATCGTCGACCCGCCGCCGACGCCGCCGGCGGTCGTCAGGGTGTTCACGGTCGCCGACCCCATCGCGCCGACCCCCGCGAGGGCCGCGCCGCCGACGACGCCCTTCACGAAGCGTCGCCGCCCGGACTCTGACGGATACTTGTCGGACGCACTCATACTCGGTTCTGCGGTTGGATCGGTAAAAAGGGTGACGAACCCTCCACCGCGCCGAGAATCGTCGCGCCGCGACCGCTCGTGGCGGGGATCGGAATCCGGATCGTCCATCGTCGGGAACGGACCGGCCACCGTCGGGGATCCGGACCGGCCACCCGCGGCGGTCGCACAGAAACGATCGTGAAGGTGTTTACTCGGAACTGAGGCAAACATTCGTTCGTATCGCGGTTTTTAACCGACTTCGACGGGAGTATCCGTGGTATGGACCTACACAATCGAGACGTGCGGACGGACGTTCGGGAACTCGGGGCGCTGGTGGGAGACGTCCTCGCCGCGCAGGCCTCAACCGAGGCGTACGAGACGGTCGAGTCCCTCCGGAACGCGGCTATCGCGTACCGGCGGGGCGACGCCGCGGACCGCGACGCCCTCCACGAGGCCGTCGATGACCTCTCGACGGCTCGGGAGGAAGTCGTCGCCCGGGCGTTCACGACGTACTTCGAACTCATCAACCTCGCCGAGGAGCGCGAGCGCGTCCGCGAGGTGCGGAACGCCGACGACGGCACCGCCCTCCACGACTCCTTCGACGCGACGATCGCCGAGTTCGCCGAGGCGGGCGTCGACGCCGAGGAGTTAGAGGAACTGCTCGCGGACGTGCTCATCGAACCGACGTTCACCGCCCACCCGACGGAGGCCCGGCGGTCGACGGTGAAGTCCAAGCTCCGCTCCATCGCGAACCACCTCGAAGAGCTCGACGAACACAACCTCACCGACCGCGAGCGGCGCGCCGTCTGGCGCGACGTCACCGCCGAGGTGACCAGCCTGTGGGGCACCCGGCAGGTCCGCCAGCGAGCGCCCGAGCCGGAAGACGAGGCGCGGAACGTCCAGTGGTACCTCGAGAACACGCTGTTCGACGTCGTCGGCGACGCCTACGAGGAGTTCGAGGAGACGATCGCGAAGGAGTACGACGACGTCGACTCCCCCAAGCTCTTCGAGTTCCGCTCGTGGGCCGGCTCCGACCGCGACGGGAACCCGTTCGTCACCCCCGAGGTGACCGACGAGACGCTCGAACGCCAGCGGTCGGTCGCCGTCGAGAAGTACCGCGACCGCTGTAAGCGGCTCTCCGCCGTGCTGAGTCAGGACGGCGACCGGTACGGCGATAACGACGCGTTGGCAGCGTCGCTCGCGGCCGACGCCGACCGATTCCCGACCGTCGTCGAGGAGGCCCGCGAGCGCTACCCGGACGAGCCGTACCGTCAGAAGCTCCGGCTGATGCGCGAGCGGCTCGATCGCGTGAACGACGTCCGACCCGGCGAGTACCCCGACGGCGACGCCTTCCTCGACGATCTCGACGTCATCGCCGACTCGCTGCGCGCCGACGGACAGGAGTCGGTCCTCGAATCGTTCGTCGAGCCGTTCCGCCGGCAGGTCGACACGTTCGGGCTCACGCTGGCGTCGCTCGACTTACGGGACCACCGCGAGAACCACACCGAGGCCGTCGCCGAGGCGGTCGGCGTCGAGGGCGTCGACTACCGCGGGATGGACGAGTCCGAGCGCCAGGAGTTCCTCACGGACGCGATCCTTCAGGAGGACCCCGTCGTCGACCTCGACGAGCCGGGAGACGTCTCGGAGACGACCGAGCGCGTCCTCCGGCGGTTCGAGTCGTTCGCGGACTGGCAGGACGAGTACGGCCCGCAGGCGATAGACACCTACTGCATCTCGATGACGGAGGAGCCGAGCCACGTCCTGGAGGTGCTCTTCTTGGCCGATCAGGTCGGCGTCGTCTCCCTGCCCGACCACTGCGCGGTCGACGTCGTTCCGCTGCTGGAGACCGAGTCGGCGCTCAACGGTGCCGAGCGCATCCTCGGGACGCTCTTCGAGAACGAGGCGTACGCGACCGCGCTCGAAGCCCGCGACGAGGTCCAGGAAGTGATGCTCGGGTACTCCGACTCCAACAAGGAGAACGGCTTCCTCGCCGCGAACTGGGACCTCTACGAGAACCAGCGCCGGATCGCCCGGTTCTGCCGCGAGGAGGAGGTCACGCTCCGGCTGTTCCACGGCCGAGGTGGCTCCATCTCGCGCGGCGGCGGCCCGATGAACGAGGCGCTGCTCGCGCTCCCCAACGAGACCGTCACGGGGCAGGTGAAGTTCACCGAGCAGGGCGAGGCGATAGCCGAGAAGTACGCCAACCCGCGGATCGCCGAGCGCGAGCTCGAACAGATGCTCGACGCGCAGATCCGCGCCCGGAAGGAGGCGAACGAGGAGCCGGTCGAGGACGTGCCCGACCGGTGGGTGGAGGCGATGGAGGTCATGGCCCCCGCCGCGCGCGAGACGTACCGCGACCTGTTGAACACGGACGGGTTCGTCTCGTACTTCGAGCAGGCGACGCCGATCAGCGTCGTCGAGAACCTCAACCTCGGCTCCCGGCCCGCGAGCCGGTCGGGCGAGCGCAGCGTCGAGGACTTACGCGCCATCCCGTGGGTGTTCTCGTGGACCCAGACCCGGCTCATTCTCCCCGGCTGGTACGCGATCGCCTCCGGCATCGACGCCTACCTCGACGAGGTCGGCGAGGAAGAGGGGATGGAGGTCCTCCGCGAGATGTTCGACGAGTGGCCGTTCTTCCGAACGACGCTCGACAACGCCTCGCTGGCGCTCGCGCGGACCGAGCCGGAGATCGCCGCCGAGTACGCCGACCTGGCCGACGACGACCTCCGCGAGCGCTTCTTCCCGGAGCTCGTCGGTGAGTACGAGCGGGGCTGTGAACTCGTCTTGGAGATCAGCGGTCGCGACCAACTGCTCCGCCGCGAGTGGCTCGAAGAGAGCCTCGACCGCCGGAACCCCTACGTCGACCCGCTGAACCTGCTTCAGGCGAACCTGCTCGGGCGCACCCACCGCACCGACGAGGAGGAGCGCACCCTGCGGCTCACCGTCAACGGCATCGCCGCCGGGATGAAGAACACCGGATAGCGAGACCCGAACCCGGTCGAACCGCCGCGAAAACGCCCGCGACCGATTCGTCCTTTCGATTCTATCGAGCGTCAGAACCCGTAACCCCGTCTCTCCTCGACGAGCCACGCGGCCCGACGAGCGACATGCGACGAGTGTGGCGCTCCGCCGATCGGGACTCGCCGGCGCGGATCAGTTTTGATATAGCGAAATAAGATTTACGACGGATACGCGGGCGAAACTGCCGGCTACCGAGGATAGAGGGCCGATCGGCGGATTTCCGCCGGTTCGCGGCGTCAGAAGAGAGCTGCGGCTGAACGGTTACGGCGAAAACGAATCAAAGAGCCGCTCTACGCGTAGCGTTCGAGTTCCGGACGGTCGAGGTCCTCGAAGACCTCGGTCGCGACCTCCGAGAGGAACGCCTCGCCCTCGTCGGAGACACGGCGGCCCTCGCCGGCGGCGGTGGTGACGAGTCCCTCTTCTTCGAGCGCCTGAAGCGCCGTGCGGATGAGGTTACGCGAGCCGCCCTCGTGTTCGCCGGGACGGACCGAGTAGCGGTTCGAGCCGCGCTTCTTGGAGCCGTACTCGGTCGCGAGCCGCTCGATGCCGACCGGCTCGTTCTGAGCGACCTTGCGGAGCAGGCTCGCCGAGCGGACGTACCAGAAGTCTTCCTGCTCGGGCGGAAGCTCCTTGCCGGCACCGCTCTTGGTGAACTCGACCCAGTCGGGCTCGTCGATCCGGTCCTCGAGTCGCGCGGCGACGGCCTCGATGAGGTCGTCCGCCGGCACGTCGTAGATGGTTACCATTGGGTCTCGATTCACGCCAGCGTCGTTTAAAACCATCGTATCGCGTACGGCCCGTGTGAGCCGTTTTCACGGGGTTACGGGCCGCTCCGGGCGACTCGGGGATCGGAGAACGCGCACGGCGACGACCGCGCTTACTCGACGTACTCGTACTTCCGCTCGTTCATCCGACCCCAGCCGGTGAAGACGAACTCCCCGTCAGGCTGAGTGAACTCCTCGATCTCGCGTTCGACGTCCATGTCGTACTCGTGGACGTCGTGGACATCCTCGTACTCGTCCCACGTGAGGTCGTAGCGGGCGTCGAGCTGGTCGTCGATGTCGAGTCCCTCGATCTCCGCGCGCCACCCCTCGCGGATCGTCTCGGCGTGGATCTCGGCCTGCGCGCCGGAGCCGTAGGAGGCGACGAGCAGCGTCTCACCGACGAACTCCCGGTCCCGGGTCAGCGCGTCTCGCAGGGCGCTCACGCGGGCGATGTGGACGGAACTGGTGTACCAGTTGCCGACCTCGCGGGAGAGCTCTAAGGTCGGCTCGACGGCCGTATCGTACCACGTCTGATACTGCTCGGTGGTCTTCAGCTCGTCCATGTACCCGCGGATCGCCTCCTCGTAGGCCTCGCGGTCCTCGTAGTCCGCCTCTCGGGGCTGGCGGCCGATCTCGTCGGCCAGGGCGTCCTCGTGTTCGGTGTCGCGGATGACGTGCCGGTACGCCAACAGCGCGGCCTTGCGGACCATCCCGGGGAACGGCGTGTGGAACGGGGCGTACGTGAAGTCCTCCAGTTCGATGTCGTCCGTGACCGACTCGTAGTCCTCTAAGGCCTCGCGCATCCGGGAGAGGTACACCTGGACCGACCGCTTCCCGTCGACGCTCGGGAACTGCTGGTTCGGCTTGAGGAAGTCCGTCTCGTCTTTCGAGCCGTACCCCTGATCGGTCGACAGCTCAACGATCGAGGGGTCCTCGTCGATCAGCATCGCGACGGCTCCAGCCCCCTGCGTCGCCTCGCCGGGGTCACCGCGGGCGTACAGCGCCGTGTCCGTCGTGATGACGATTGCCGGGCGGTCCCGGTTCCGGCCGGCGCGGATCCAGTTATACGCGTCGTCGATGGCCTGCGTGCCGGCGAGGCAGGCGAACTTCCGTTCGCCCTTGTTCGCGTGGGTGAAGTCGCCGTCGTACACCTGTTCGAGGCAGCCGGCGATGTACGTCGACACCGGCTTCGAATGGTCGAACGCGGACTCAGTGGCGACGTCGATCCGGCCGACATCTTCGGGTTCGAGCCCCTTCCGATCCATCAGCCCCTTCGCGGCGTTCGCGCCCATCGTGACGATGTCCTCGTACACGTCGGGGAACGAGGAGTTGGTGAGTCCGAGCCCCTTCGTATACTTCTCCGGGTCGTCGCCCTTCTCGGGAGCGAACGTGCCCGGCAGGTCGAGTTTGAGCTTCCCGGTCCAGATCTCGATGCCGTCGATCCCGACTGCGGTCATATACGGTCGTTCACGAGGATGGCCTATGGCTTTGTCGATTAGTGATTACGACGATCGTTGTATTTTTCGGGGACGACTCCGCTGACCGGTGGTCAGCAACTCACCGGGACGGCGTGGCGAGAGGTTGATGACACCGAAGCTGCCTCGAAGTCAGCACGGCCTCAGCCGGCGTACTCAACCTCTCGTGTTTCGACGACTTCGTTTCCGAAGACGTCGGTCACGGTCAGCCGGACCGTGTACGTCTGTGCGGGCGGATTTCCGGTCTGACGGAGCTGGTCGGTCCCTGAAGCCCCGCCGCCGCTAGCGTCGTTGAAGACCGTGTCGACGGTGTTTCCATTCTCGTTTATCAGTTCGATTTCGACCGAATCGAGATTTCCGTCGTCATTGGTCACTACCCAGTCGACGTCGAACCGTGCCTGATTCCCGCTCCGATCTGTCACCTCGAACGAGTTGACCGCGGAGGCACCACCGCCGACGACGGTGACATCTTGGTCCAGTTCCGTCTCCTGCGCGTCGCTCTCGTACAGCGTGGCGGTGATTTCGTCCCCGCCGGAGAGGCCGCCGACGTCGGTCGAATCGACCTCCGTTAGTTCTCCATCGGTCGACTCGAACGACACCGATTGGTCGGTCGCCGTGTTCTCGACGACGACCTGTCCCGTCGTCAGGCTCTGGAACTGATCGGTGAACACACCGAAATCGGCGGCGCTCGGGGCGATGCTGTCCTGAAGGTTAACGTTTCCCGCTGGTCGCACCTCGACCGTCGTGACGAACTGCTTCGTTCGCCGCTCGCCGTCGATTTTGTACCCGACAGTCACGCTGAACGTCTCTCCGACGACGTCTGCGACGGTCGCGCCGGTCTGCCCGACCTCGTAGAACTCCGCCAGCGTGATCGTGGCACCTTCCCCGGAGTTCAGCGGGACCTCCACTCCGGAAAAGTCCGTTTCTGCGTCGATGTATTCCTCGAATCTCGTGTCGTACGCGCGCTTTTCAGGGCCGGACTGGAGGTTCAGTCGGAGCCCGCTGTTGGGGACGAACGTGTACTCCGAATCAGCCAGGAGAACTTCCTTGTTGCCAACAGCGCCGTTTTCCGACTCCACGTTCAGCTCGGCCCGTCCCGGTCCGGTGGCGTCGGCCTTATCTGACAGCCCGTTGAGTCTCGGGTCCTCCGGGAGAACCGTTACGTCGGTGATTCGAACCTGCGTGTCATGCTGGTTCTCGATGTCCAGTTGGAACCCACCTCGTTCGGCGGATCCGGGCCCGTTGAACGCGACGGCCTCCTCCGGAGCGACGAGGAGCGATTCGACGCCCCCGCCCGGGACGCCGGCACCGACGTTCTCGAACAGCACGGAGTCCCACGTGTCGGACCCGTCGTTGATCGCCATCTCAACGTCCGAAACGTCGCCGACTTCGTAGCTGACGCGGCCGTCGGCGTCGGTCCGAGCCGTCTCCACGGCGGTACCGTCGACCGAGATTTCGACGTCGGCACCCTCGACGGGGTTGTTGTACCGGTCGCGGACCTCCGCGACGGCGACGCCGTCGGCCGCCGAGACCTCGGTGATGTATCCGTCCGACTCGTTCGTCCCGGTGGCGTCGCTCCCGAGGCCGACCTTCCCGAGCTCGAGCCGGTACCCCTCGGTGCCGTCCAGTTCGATCCGAACTGTTCCGCCCGCGACGACGACGCTTTCTGCGTCGTCACCCAAGCGGTCACGCCACTGTTGTTCGAGGCTGTCCGCCCGCTCCATCGACACATCGGTCGGCAGTTCGACGACGATCGGATCACCGTCGGTCGAATTCAGCCTCACCGAACGCTCGATTTCCGACAGCGTCTCCGGGTCCAGGCTCGTCCGCCGGACGCCCGACTCCGATACCGTCCCGTCCAGGGCAGTTAACCGGACCCGATTGCGGTCGCTGTCCACCGCGATCTGTCCGCTCCGACCGAGGACGCTGGAATCAAATTCGGCAATGACGAGGGAGTGTTCGTAGACGAGGTCGGGGGCGTCTCGGAACTCGTTGTACCCGGGAGAGTACCGCAGCGATCGTGTGTCGAAGGTGATGGTATCCCCGGTTGCGGTTTCGTTAGTCCGGTTCGACCAGTACGCACCGACGTTGCCGCCGTCGTTCACAGTCACGTTCTCGATGCGCAGGGCCCTCGGTTCGGTCGTCGACAGTCGGCCCGACGCCGCTGGCGGGTTCAAGGCGAACGTCCGCTGCGGGTACCGAGTTCCGAGTTTCAACGACGTCGACCGGCCGTCGCCCGTGCCGCTCGCGCTCTCGACCGCGTTCCGTATATCAAGGAACTCTCCCTCGACCTGTTGGCTGTGTTCGAACTCGATATCGCTGTTCTCCTGAGGCACTACCTGTACCTGATACAGCGACAGCGCCAGAATCAGGAACCCGAACAGGATCACCGTCCCGACCACGACCGACTGGCCCCGACGGTCGCGACTGAAGCGCATTGCCAGATATCGACGCCGAGTGGGTATAAAATCCTCCGTCCGACCTCTCACTCGTGAGAATCGCTTACGGGTGTCGAACTCGGGGTGGCGACCGACTCAGTCGCCGTCCGCCCGCCGGGCGGTCACCCACGCCGAGACGACGGCCATGAAGCCGGCGAACCCGCCGATCAGCACGGCCTGCGTCCAGTTGAAGCCGAGCAGCGTCCCCGCGACGGCCGTGACGAGCAGGAACGCGACCGTGAGGGCACCGATCGTCGAGCCGAGGTCGGCCGAGGCGTCCGCGTCTGTCATACCCGAGCCTGATGCCGTCGGGCGATAAAACGGCCGATCAGTCGCGGATTCCGTCCCGATCGAACCGTCGACAGCTGCGGTCCGAAGGCAGCTATAAATTATATTTCGCGATATCAAATTCCGTTTCGAGGGTGTTCACAGTTTCGGAGGATAGGCCAGTTTCAGATCGAATTAGCATCTATTTGTGGCGCATCTCATCGATCAATCACCAATCAAATCCCTGCTGGCCGTATCTACCGGACGAACGGGCGAAATTGCGTGAATTTTGTCGCTCCTGAATAGGGTTGCCACTCCCAAACGGTGAGCTTAGTGGGGGATCAGCCGGTTAGTCGTGTGGAATCAACGCCGAGGCAACGAGTTCAACACACTCACCTGCGGTAAGTACGGGTGCGTAGTCCATCTCGCCGTCGACGTCCGCTTTCAGCAAGAAGTCGGTGAGCCGCCAGATATTGTACAGGAGGACCGCGAACACGAAGTAGAACAGGCGAACGCGGTAGTCTTTCGAGGAGGTCTTGGCGAGAAAGTCACCTTTGATTGATTTGTACTCACTCTCGATCTGCCACCGGCGACTGTACCGTTTACAGAACGCCTCGGCCTCGTCGGGTCCCACTTGGAGATTCGTCGCGAAGACGGCTGTCCCCTCCCCACTCGTCGACGGCACGTACAGCAGCCGCATTGGATGCGATCCAGATTCCACATGGACAGAAGCTGACTCAACAGCCACCTCTTGGTCGTCTTCCTCCATTTGTTCGAGTACATCCCGTTCGGAGCTGGAGACCCGCTTCGGAATGAGGTAGTTCACATCCAGGTTTGAGAGTGTCTGGAACACTTGTGTCGAGTCAAACTCTCGATCACACAGCACTGTCTCGATTGGAACATGCTCCTTCGCTCGTCGAACGAGCTGTCGCACAGTACGATGAATCTGATTCGACGGGTTTCCATCCCACTCGGAGCTCTCTCGGACCGGCTCAACGGCGAGAACGAGCGGGATATTCTGTCCAATGATTGAGAGTGTGGCGAATTTGAACGCTCGACCGTCTTTGTCTTTTGTCCCGCTGACCATCGGCATTCCCTCGACCTCTCCGTAATAGGGAATGGTGGTGATGTCGATCGCGGCAGTGACTGGTCGCCGGAACGATGCTTCAGAGGCGATCACGGAAAGCAAGCGATCTATCGTCTCGTTAAAACTATTCACGAGCTCTTCGGGATCAAACTGCTTGACTGCTCGGAGGTGGGTATCTCCGTGGGGACCGTACTCTTTGCCCCGCCGATACTGGAAGCGAGTCGCTCCTTGGGCGGTGCCACAGCGGACCATTCCCATGAACGTCTGTAACTCGAAGAATTGTGTGTCCTCATAAGAGGCGTTTGAGGCCCGGCCAGAGTCGAAGTGACCGAAGGCGTGGTCGCGTGCGAGGCGCGTCATCTGGCCGATTTTCTCCTGTGAGAAGGATTCGTCTTCTACTGAGTCTGCGGATTCCTCAGTATCGTCGACGATCTCTGCCTTTGGCCGAACCTCGGGCGCTAGGATGTTGCGATCGTGGACCTCTTTGACAACGAAGTTGGCGGTGGCGTGGACATATTCGTGGGTCGTGTCGTTGAACCGGTTCCGCCACGCCCGCGAGAAGGCTGATTCGTCTGGCACTCGGCTGAAGCCGAGAATACTGGCTACTTCTGGTTGCCGTGTAAGTCGTCGAGTGAACTCGGCGTACGAATCGCCCGTGATCTCCATGAACACAGACGAAAAGACCATCGCACGAAAGGAGAGTGGCGCAGGATGCCACGCTGGATACTCGTCTTCGATCGCGTCAATCGAGTGGTCGAGGCTCTCGAACGCAGTGACGAGGTCCGATCCTCCGAGTTCGTTCCGGATGGCGATCCCGAATTTGTACGCTTCGCACAAAGAGCGCATTTGCGGATGCTCATCACAAGCTTGGCTATCAAAACCGTTCATAGGATTGCTGAGGTGGAGATCGGGGTGAAGAGGCAGACCTACTTCATCCCAGTCATTTGGATCCCCTCAACGAGTGATCTGTCAATATCGTCGTACCCGAGAGTGCGCCCACCGTGATTATTCGCGAACGTTTCGGCTTCATCACTGTCAGAGAACGGCAGTAGGTCCGGACCCATTCCCCCCATCACGTCCGTTTCGACGGCGTAGGTGAGATCAGTCGCATCCGCAAAGGTCTCCGGTGCGGTCGGCGCTGGCATCTTCTTCCGTTCAGTTCCTTCAGGGATCTCCCAGTTTACGCGAGAGTAGTCCGTAACGTAGATTGCGGTCGCCTCCGCACCGTCATCCACCATGTCGAAGTGATACGGAAAGAGCCCGTGTGCGAGCGTGTGGAACCAAGCGAGGTACGCTGTCTCTTCAGCGTCCTCGGCAGGTCCCTGTTTGGGTTCCGGCTGTGTGTCGGCGTAGAAGATCTGTCCGTTCGGTCCACCGTGGTCTCCGATCACCATTCCGCCTTGGTAGTCCGTTTTTTGTCCCGACAGATCTACCGGTTCGGGAGTCGACTCGGCAGAGCTACCGAGACAACCGGCGAGACCCATCGTAGCTCCTAGACCGATCGCGTGAACAGCGTGTCGACGCGACACTGACCGCTGATTGAACTTGAGATCCATACGTTACCGTTCGCCCACGTACCGAATACCATTCTGGTGCGGCCGTCGAACGCCGTCTCCCCAGTAGAGCGAGCGACCCGCAGAACGTGTCAGTGTCACATCCCGCCGAGCGGCTGGTAGTGGGGGAACATCGGGTGCGGGAGATGGACGCCGAGCGCCATCAGTCCGTGTGCGAACAGGACGTACCCTAAGACGACGAACACGACACCGAGCAGGCGATGGACGCGACGCCGGTGGGCGACGTCGATAGACTGGATGACGGTTCCGTAGAGGAAGACGGCCGGGATCGTTCCGACACCGAGGGCACCGAGAGCGATCCCGCCGGTCGTCGGGGAACCGCTCGCGAAGGCGAACAGGTACGCGGGATACAGCATCGGACAGGGGAGAAACGCGTGGACGGCACCGAGACCGACGATACTCGGGCTGTTCACGTGACGGTGAACTCGCGCCGCGAGCCACGACGTCACGCGCTGGACGCCCGGTATGCGAATATCGCCGCCACTCCCCCCGATAACGTACCGAACTCCCGTCGCCACGATGAATCCGCCCACCGCGAGGCCGACGGTACCGCGCAGGAGGTCGGCGACCGGCGTCAGCTGGTCGGCGGTAACGAACACGACGCTCCCGAGCGCACCGAAGCCCGCCCCGAGAATCGCGTACGTCGTCGCTCGGCCGACGTTGAACAGGAAGTGCTGTCGAACTTCGTAGGTCGTGAGATGCCCGGCCCGTCCGTCGTTGACCGTCGCGGTTCCGCCGTCCGGCTGCGGCGTCATCTGTTTCGAGTACATCGTGACGAGCGGACCGCACATCCCGATGCAGTGTGCGCCGCCGAGGACGCCGATGAGAACGAACAGCGCGACGTCGATCCGGAACAGCGATTCGATCATAGGTGGTGTTAGTCGCCGACCGGTTTGTGTCGTCTGGTGCGATCCTCGACAAACAGACCTCGTCGAGTGTCGCGACGATATCCGAGAATTGTCACCCTGTGGAGCCCGCGATTGTGCGCGTTAGGTCTGTGAAATCCGTTACAGAGACAATTCTTGACCCGGTTCCGGTCAATACGGATGGCCTGACGCCGGGTCGACTCGGACGTACCGAGAGACTGGTGGCCGATTCCGAGTTATTCAAGCCGGCTGTCAGACTATTCGGTAGTATGGACGAAGATAGCTCTCACACGAACGTCGTCCCTGGGAGTGATGAGGAACTCGACACGGCGAACGTTCGCGGCTACGATTTCCGTGGGGAATTTGATTTTGGCGAGATGCTCGACGCCTACGCGACGACGGGGTTCCAGGCAACGCAACTCGCGGAGGCCATCGACATCGCCGAACGCATACAGGAGGCGGACGCCACCGTCTACCTCACGTTCACGTCGAACATCATCTCGTCGGGGCTGCGCGAGACCGTCGCGTACCTCGTTCGAGAGGGGTACGTGGACGTACTTATCACGACGTCCGGATCGCTGACCGAGGACGTGATCAAAACGGCGAAGCCGTTCAAGATGGGGAAATGGGACGCAGACGAGGCGTCGCTCCGTGAGCGTGGAATCAATCGGCTCGGCAATCTCTTCGTCCCCTCCGACCGGTACGTCTGGCTGGAGGAGTATCTCTACGACTTCTTCGACGACTTCTTCGCAGAAGAGAAGATCAGGACGCCGACGGCGTTCGCACGCGAGTTAGGCGAAACCCTCGACGATGAGGACTCGGTCCTGAAGCAGGCGGCAGACAACGACGTGCCGGTGTACTGTCCGGCACTGACGGACGCCGAAGTCGGCAACTTCCTCTACTACTACCGTCAGGGGTACGACTCAGACGTCGGTATCGAGATACTGGACGACTACGACTCGCTCATTGAGGATGGGTTGTTGGCGGACACGACGGGCCTCATCGCGGTCGGTGGTGGCGTGCCGAAACACCACGCGATCATGACGAACCTCTTCCGCGGAGGAGCGGATTACGTCGTCTACATTTCGACGGGGATGGAGGGCGACGGATCGTTATCGGGTGCACCGCCGAACGAGGCGGTCTCTTGGGGAAAAATCAAGGAGAAACAGACGAACTACACACAGGTCGAAGCGGAGGCGACGCTCGTCTTCCCGCTGCTCGTGGCGGAGGCATTCAAACGTTGACACCCTCCCCGCGCTGAAGCGCGAGGCCCTCTCCTCGATTCTCCGTAACACTCCCGGTACAGTACCCTCTCGGGGGTGAATCTCGCAGTTGACCCGAACTACGCGTTCGAGAGTCGCACCAGATCCGATAAGTCGGTGTAAGCCGAAACCACCGTGTGGCAGTTTTCGCTCCTGATGACGACCGGTCGCGACGCGTTCGTCTCGCGGTCGCCGCGGTCGTGGCTCTCGCTATGGTCGTAACTGCGGGCGCGTTCGTCGCCGATCCGGCCAAGTCGGTTCCCGATCCGGTGGCGTACGACGACACCACCGAACTGGGGCTCTCGTCGGAGACCGACGAGCTGATGGCCGGAAACGCGACGCTCCCGCGGACGCAGGTGTTCTACTCGCAGCTACAGTACGTTGTCGGATACAACGGGATCGGCTCGTTCGTGACATCTCTGTCGGATGGACGGACCGAGCGCCAGTTCGGCTACCCGCTCGTCGCGTACGTCGAGACCTTCGATCACCAGAATCCGGACACGACCAGCGACGGGCTGTTCACGGCGACCGGAGCCGGCGGGTGGACTCCGGCCGAGGAAGCGCACTACGTCGTCGACAGCGACGCCCGCACGCCGGCCGGCGAGGCCGTGATCCCCTTCCGAAGTCGAGAGGCGGCCGAGTCGTTCGCGGCTGACCACGACGGATCGGCGGTCGGCTGGGAATCAGTCCGGAACCGCTCGTTCGACGTCGACTCCGCGGCAACGGTGCGGTCGCTCGCACCGGATCGGTGGCAGGCGGCCGACGATCGGATCGCGAGGGCGGAACGGACTGCGGACCGCCCCGTTTCGGTGGTCGTTGGCGAGGACGCGCCGACGATCGACGCAGCGGTTGAGGTGGCACCGTCGAACACGACGGTCGTCGTCCCAGAGGGAGTGTATCGTGAGACGGTGACGGTCAACGAATCCGTAACTATCGCGGGTGACGGCGCGCGGATCACCGGCGACGGCAACGGATCGGTCGTCACCGTTCGCGCGGCCGATGTCGCCATACGGGGACTCCGGATCGACGGTGTCGGAAACCGGACGCGAGACCCGGAGGCGGCGCGTGCCTCCAGAGACGAGGAGATCGAGCCGTGGGACGCGAACATCCAGAGCGGGTACGGCCACGGCGACGCCGGGATCCGAGCGATCGCCGCACCGGGGCTCGTCGTCGACGACGTCGTGATCGAAACGAACGCGAGCGGACTCCTGTTGCGTGAAGGATCGCACGCGGTCGTCCGCGACCTCCGCGTCGACGGGTCCGAAACCTGGCGGAACGGATTCATGGGGATCACGGGGATGGAGTCGCGCGTGACCGTGACTGACAGCCGGTTCGAGGGCGGTCGTGACGGGATCTACCTCCATCGCGCGGACGGCTCGATCATCCGGAACTCGACGTTCACTGACAACCGGTACGGCGTCCATCTCATGTACACCGGCGACGCGCTGGTCGCGGACAACACCGCCCGCAACGAGCTGTTCGCGGGGATCACCGTGATGACCCGTCCGTCCGGAAACGCGATCGTCGGCAACGACGTGCGGAACTCCAGTGCGGGGATCCAGTCGTCGGGGACGCGGACGTACATCGCGTACAACACGCTGGTCGACAACGAACTCGGGTTCTCGACGAGTGCGCGCAGATCGCTGTACGAACGCAACGTGGTCGTCGACAACGAATTCGGCGCGCGTGCGACGACGGTCGTCCCGTCGAGTCGCGTCGTCGCGAACGACTTCGTCGGCAACGACGACCACGCCGCCGCCGGTGCGGGCGCGCTCCGCGTCTGGGCCGACGGCGATCGCGGTAACTACTGGGAGGGAGCGAACGTCGGACCGCGGCCGTCCGGAGAGCGGGCGTACCGTCCGACCTCGCCGGTCGACGCCGCGCTCCACCGCGAGGCATCGGCCGTTACCGTGCGCGAGTCGCCCGCGGCGGCTCTACTCGATCAACTCCGCGGCACCGTCCCCGGTGCCCGCTCCGGAAGCATCATCGATCCGATACCGGCGTCTGAGCCCTACGATCCCGAACGAATCGACGCGGTGACCGGTTCCGACGCCGAACGTGAGGGACCGATCCACGCGGACTGGCGAGCCGAACTCGGCTCGCTCACCGACGAGCAGGACACGACTCATGAGAACACGACGGATCAGAGTATGACAAATCGGAACAGTGCCAGAGCCGTGGGTGACTACAGATGAGTGAGCGCGCGCACGCTGAAGTCGTCGACCTGACTCGGACCTACGGCGGGGTCCGGGTTCTCGACGAGGTCTCGCTCTCGATTACCCCCGGTATCACCACGGTCGTCGGTCCGAACGGCTCCGGGAAGTCGACGCTGCTCGGCGTCCTCGCGGGAGCAGTTGAGCCGACTGCCGGAGCGGTACGGTACGCTCACGAGGGTAGTGCTGACGACGGGAGTGACAAGCGGATCGGCTACCTCCCGCAACGGGTCCCGTTCCGTGGTGAGTTCACGGCCCGAGAGACCCTCGGCTTCTACGCGGCGCTCGTCGGTGACGATCCCGATGCGGCGCTGGCGGACGTGGGACTTGCCGACGCAGGCGACAAGCGCGTCTCGGCGCTCTCGGGCGGGATGCGACGCCTCCTCGGGATCGCACAGGCGACGCTCGGGAATCCGACGATCGCGGTGCTCGACGAGCCGACGAGCGGGCTCGATCCGGAGATGCGCGAGCGAGCATTCCGAGCCGCAGCGGCCCGTGCGAGCGACGACACTGCCGTCGTTGTCAGCTCCCACGACCTCGACCTCGTCGACGCGTACGCCGACGACGTCGTCGTACTCGACCGGGGTCGCGTGGCCGCGGCGGGCTCCCGCGATCGTCTGATCAACGACTACGGGGTTGACGACGTGAAGGGGCTGTACCGCGCGGTCGTCAACGATAGCGTGAGCGCCGAGAGCGATATCGGTACCGGTGACACGGACGGCGACGACGGCTCTACGGATGCGGATGAGACCGTGTCGGAGTCCGTCCACGTCACGGGGGTGTCGGACCGATGAGTCGGTTGCTCGCGGACATCGGGACCGTGTTCCGTCGCGAACTGGTAACCGTTCGACGGACTCCTGGCTACGCCGTCCTCGCAGCAGGACTTCTCATCGTGCTCGGCGGACTCGTCGCGGTCGGTGGGGGCGGGGGGACCGGGTTCGTGCCGGCAGTCGTCGATCTTCTGCTCCCGACAGAGCTACTCGTCCCGCTTCTCGCGATAGTGCTCGGGTACCGTGCGCTGCTCACGGACGCCACGAGCGGCGAGTTCGCTGTGATACGGACCTATCCCGTGAGTACCGTCGGCTACGTTCTCGGCGTGTTACTGGCGCGTATCGCGGCGCTCGTCGCGATCGTGGGCGTTCCCTTCGCGCTGGTCGGGCTATACGTCTGGATAACTGCGACGCCGGACACAGGAATCTTCGCGACGCATAGCGGAGTAGACTCGCCGCTTCTTTTCGTGCGGTTCCTCGCGTTCGTCCTCCTCTTCGGGACCGCGTACCTGTCGCTGGCGGCAGCGGTCTCGGCGCTGGCGTCGAGCCGACGGAGCGCGATCGCACTCGGTCTCCTCGCACTGCTCGTCGGCGTCCTCGGCGGCGACCTCGCGATCCTCCGGTCGCTGGCGGGAGGTATGTCTCCGGAAGAGATCGCCGGAGCGATCACGCTGACTCCGAACGGGGCGTTTCGCGGACTGATCTTCGAACACGTTATCGGCGTCGCTTTCACCCCTGACGGCAGGTTTGTTCAAACTAGCCGCGCGGTCGGCTCACTCGTCGTCTGGATCCTCGCCGGGATCGCGGTCGCTGTCACGACGCTCACGTACGCCGCTCGGGTTGATGTCGTCGTCGAGCGGGCCCGCGAGCGGTTCGGAGAATACTGAGACGAAATTCGATTCCCAATCGCTTCGGCAAATATCGCTGTTCAGTCTGAGACGGTGTCGTTCCCGACCGATCCTGGCGCATATGCGTACACCGTGTAGAGAATGATCGCTGCGATCAAAAAGTCGAGACCATGTCCGACGAAGTGGTGGATCGGCATCGGCACGATACCGAGGATCGTTCCTGTGCCCACAATCGACCGGAACAACAACATGCTGACCGCGACAGCGATCAACTGGTACTGTGCCCCTTGGCGGCGACGATACGCGACGGCGCTGACGACGAAAAGGATACCCGTACCCATTCCGGCGACGAGTGCAGCCGCGAGCAGCAGTAGTGATCCCTCCACGGACCACCCATCGATCGCGGACAACAGGAGGGCGATTGGCTGCGTCACAACGGGCTTTGAACGGGGACGAATAAGAAAACGACCCTTCGATCGGGACTCCTGTGTCGTTCTGAGCCGATTTGTCGGCTAACGTCCCGGTTTCGTCCGTTCCCAAGCAGAGATAACGAACGCACACGTTTTACTCGGGTAACGGTTAGGTCGGCTGACCACAGATGCCGGACACCCGGACGCAGATCCGACGCCACGTTTGCGACACACCCGGTGTCCACTTCAACCAGGTCGGCCGCGATCTCGATATCGCGACCGGGCAAGTCCAGTACCATCTCCGCCGTCTCGTCCGTAACGACGAACTCGCCGTCGAGCGGATCGGCGGCCGCACACACTACTTCGACCCGTCGTTCGATCCGTGGGAACGACAGGCTCTTGCGTTTCTCAGACGAGAGACCCCCCGGGAGATCCTCATCCGGCTTCATGCCGACGGCCCGAAGCGACCGAAAACGCTCGCGAGCGATCTCGATCTCGCACGAAGTACGATCTCGTGGCACGTCTCGACGCTCGCGGAAAACGGGATCGTTGAGAAGTCCGACGATCGGCCGATGACACTCACATTGAACCGTCCGGACCGCACGGCCGAACTCATCGAGATCGTGTCGCCGTCGCTACCGGACCGGCTCGTCGATCGGTTCGTCCGGACCGTCGACGAGTTCTTTTGAGTGATCACCGCCTCGCCGAGTTGATTATACGCACAGATCGGATACGGGAACACGCATTCGAGGATCACACCAGATACCTCAAGTCCTCAGATCGACCACGATCGAGTATGGATCGACGAACGTTTTGTAAATCGACTGGAGCAATAGGTGCGACTATCGGTACCGCTGGTTGTCTCGGCGTGCTCGGTAACGAAGGTGCTGAGGGAACTGTCCTCGGTCCCCCAGAACAGGACCTAAGCGAGGCCGTTCACCCGAGCTACGGCGATGAGATGCCACATTTCACCGTTCCGGACCCGATCACGAACGAAGAGATCTCAATTAGTGAGTATGAGGGTGAGCGTGCCATCCTCTGGACGTCGTTCTACACGAACTGCCCGGACGGGGTGTGTCCCGCGCTCATCCTCCGCCTTCGTCGGGCACAGGAGGCTGCTTCCGAGGAGGAATACAGTGACAGGATAATGTCTCTTGCGATCACATTCGATCCTGAACGCGACACTGCCGAGACGCTCCATGAGTACGCCGGTCAGCAGGGAGTGAATCTTGATGCGAGCAACTGGCACTTCCTCCGCCCAGAAAGCTACGAACGGGGCCAGGAACTGCTAGACGAGAAGTTTGGGCTCGTGATCGAGAAGATTTCGGCCGATGAGCACGACGACGAGCACGAGAACGATGGGCACGACGATGAGCACGGGACTCTGGAGTACCAATTCCCGCACTATGGGCTGATCCTCCTCGCAAATAAGCAGGGGATCGTGGAGCGTGCGTACCCGAGAGGGCCGCAAACGGACATCGAACGGCTCGTGAACGATGTCGAACGGGTTGCCACGACATGAAGCGCCGGTCTAGCGTACTCGGGCTCGGTGTCTTTGGTGGAAGGGTATGCGCTGGTAGAGTCGGGCTGTGTCGTGCTCGTCTTCCTCGCAGTTATTGCCCATGCTGCCACACTGACGATAGAGACCGCCGCGCTCGTAGTGAGAATCCACGCTGGGGTCGTCGCAATCCTAAGCCGCGACTGCGGTTGCGACAGGTGTCGACCTCCTGAGCAGCGCTACTCGTGAGGGCTCGCGTCGGGGCGTTAAAACAACCTGCTGGCGTCGTAATTATCGTCACAGGCGCCAGCTAACTCTATCTCGCTCTCGTCGTTTATTTTTGACATCCTCCCCGCGCTGAAGCGTGAGGCTTTCTCCTCGATTCCGCATAAGTTCCGACACAGAAGCAGGAAGTTCCGTCCCCAACAAGTGAGAGCCGGGTAGGCCCGAGCGCGGTAGGACAGAGCAGTTCACTTGTGTATTTGTTTGTGTTGTCTAGATCGAGCTACGATAATTGGGATAGCCTAGACAACAATCTTTAATAAATAAGAACCGCTATCTTGTTATATGAGCGTCGTCAGCGTTTCAATGCCGGAAGAGTTGCTTGAGCGGATCGACCAATTCGCAGATGACCACGGGTATACCGGTCGCAGCGAAGTGGTCCGTGAGGGGAGCCGGAATTTGCTCGGCGAGTTCGAGGACAAGAAGCTCGAAGGTCGCGACTTGATGGGTGTTGTCACAGTGCTTTTCGATTACGAGACGACAAGCGTTGAGGAGAAAATGATGCATCTCCGTCACGAACACGAAGACATCGTCGCCTCGAACTTCCACAGTCACGTGGGGGGTCACCACTGTATGGAACTGTTCGTATTAGAAGGATCACTCGAAGACATTTCGACGTTCGTCGGAAAGATTCGAGCGACACAAGATACGATCACGATCGACTACTCTGTATCGCCGGTAGACGACTTCGGCCCGCTGGCAGACATAAATTAATTCTTCCGCACTTCTCGCGGAAATTATGTCTCTCTAGCAACTCCTACGTCAAGAGTATCTAATATGTTAACTATATCTTCTCAAATCACAGGAATTATTATAATTCAGATTAGTGTTAGCAACACTGATGAATCAGATCTCGCGCCGAAAACTGCTACAGAGTGCAGGCGCAACCACAGTCGCTGCGACGGGAATAGCCGGTTGCCTCGGTCAGGGTGGCAACTCACTCGACTCGGTTACCATCGCGTACGTCCCGATCTATCCGAATATGCAACACTATGTGATGGAACGGGAGGGCTACTACGAGGATATCCCGGCAGAGGTCGCGATAGAACGGTTCAACTCTGGCCCTAGCGTTGTCAAGGCGTTCGCCAGCGGTGAAGTAGACGTCGCGCTCTTCGGCATTACTCCTGCGATGGTTCTCGCCGACAAAGGTACCGACGCCGGTATCCTCGCGGCGAATTCGAGGAACGGGTTCAAGATCATGGGGGCGACCGAACTCGTCGATCGCTACGAGCAGGAAGGTAAAGCGGCGTTCGAGCACTTCGAGCAGGAGCGCGGCCGCAAGGTCCGGTTCGGTGCGCCGCCCGACGGGAGTGTGCCCGACATCGTCCTTCGATACTGGATCCAGGAGGATCTCGACCTCGGAGAGATGGAATCGGTCATTGCCAAATCGAAAGTCCCACCGGCGAAGGCGGTCCAGACGATCCAGTCGGGCGATATCGACGCGACGATCATCCAAGAGCCGTTCGCGACGATTATCAGTCAGAATGATAACTTTGGGGAGCTCGCGTGGTCCGGGAACATACTCGAAAACCATCCAGTCACGGTACTGTTCGCGAACCGGAAAATCCTCGACGACACCGAAGTTTCCCAATCACTCGCTGAACAACACACTGCTGCGACCGAGTTCACGACAGGCTCGCCGGATCGAGCTGCTGCCCACGCCGCATCGGTGATCGGCTCCGGTGTGAGCGAGGACCTCGCGAAAGCCGCTATGGAGTCCAAGGCGTCAGATTTCCTCTCGGATCCGCACGCGATTACCGACCAAGCCACGACGATGGGGGAATTCGTCGCGAACGTCGGCAACATCGAGAAACCGGTCGCGACTGAGAACCTATTTGCGTTCGATCCCTACGACACCATTCAAGAATGAGCACGCGTACTGACACCAGATCCGACACGCCGGTCGCCTACGGTTTTGAGGGGAATCTGCGGCGGTATCTCCGCGGACTGGGCGGACTCATTGTGTTCCTTCTCGTCTGGTGGGTCGGCGCGATGCTGACTCAACCGTCATACCTGGTGCCGAGCCCGCTCGACTCGGTCCGCGCGTTCATCGATCTGTTCGCGACCACGACCGCGATTGTCGTCCCCGTCTCGGGATCGAGTCTAGTGCTGCCGACCGGGCTCGCGCACCTCACGGAGACGCTGTTCCACTACGTTCCTGGCCTTCTTCTCGGAGCTGGCGGTGGCATTGGACTCGGACTATTAATGGGTTGGAACGGCGCACTCGACGACTGGTTACGCCCACTCGTTCGGGTCCTTCGCCCGATCCCGCCGCTTGCGTGGATCGTCTTCGCGATTGTCTGGTTCGGCATTCATCACACCGGTGCGGCGTTCATCGTCTTCATCGGGGCGTTCTGGATAAACTTTTACGCCGCCTACGGTGGCGTCGAAGGCGTCGCAGGCGACTTGACCGATGCCGCATCGACGCTCGGCGTGGAACGCGATCTCTCGATGCTGAAACTCGTCGCCCTCCCGAGCGCAGCGCCCCAAGTGTTGACTGGGTTCCGGACGAGCATCGGTCGGTGCTGGATGATCGTCGTCGGTGCCGAGCTGTTCGGCGCGCCCGGCGTCGGGTACGAGATCATCAACGCCTCGAACAACCTCGCGATGGCGACGAGCGTCGCCTACATGTTTCTGATCAGCCTAGCGTTCCTGTGTATGGACATCGGTTTTCGCCTTTTCGAAGGGAGGGTTCTCGCATGGCGCTGAGTTCCGAGTCGCCAGTCAATCGAGAGTCACGCGAGAAGATTACTGTCCAGAACGTCAGCAGGGCGTACGACTCCACCCAAGCGCTCGAGGGTGTCTCGCTCTCGGTCGGGGAGGGTGAGTTCTGCTGTATCGTCGGCCCGTCGGGATGCGGAAAGACGACGCTGTTGCGGGCGATAGCGGGCCTCGATGACCCCGATACCGGGTCGATACTGGTCGGCGGGGACCCGGTTACCGGCCCCGGACTGGACCGGGGGATGGTCTTTCAGGAATACGCGCTGTTCCCGTGGCGAACGGTCCGTGGCAACATCCGGTTCGGCCTCGACCGACCCGCGTGTGGCTGTCCCGACTGCGAGGCGCGGGCTCGAGAGCTGATCGAGTTAGTGGGACTCGACGGATTCGAGGACGCGTATCCCAAAGAGCTGTCCGGCGGGATGAAACAGCGCGTCGGGATCGCTCGCGCGCTCGCGCCCGATCCAGAGATACTCTTGATGGACGAGCCGTTCGGCAGCGTCGACGCCCGGACGCGCGACCGACTACACACCGAACTGCTCGATATCTGGGCGCAGACGGAACAGACGGTCGTCTTCGTCACACATGACATCGACGAGGCAGTAAAGCTCGCCGACCGTGTGGTTGTTATGGATGCCGAGCCGGGAATGGTCCAGTCGACCGTCTCGATCGACGTAGAGCGCCCACGCGAACGGACAGCACACGACTTCGTCGAGTACGTTGCACAGATTCGGGCCGAACTCGGGGAGCCTGAGCCGCGTTAGTCGAGGATCTCCCGCTGAGATATAGTTATTAACAATATTCTTTATATCGTTATATCTATTATCTCTGAGTTATTATTTAATATATGCCCATTGTGAGCTCTTCGATGACGGAGCAACTCCGCGAGGACCTCGACAGTTTCGCGGAAGAACATGGCTATAGCGGGCGCAGCGAGGTCATACGCGAAGCGTGTCAGGGACTGCTTGAAGAATATCAAAAGAGCGATTACGAGAACCGACGTGTCTTAGCGACAGTTACTGCCGGATTTGAATATGATGCACCGGATATCGAACACAAAATGATGGATATTCGGCATGAATTTGAATCGCTGATCCGGTCGAATTCGCACAACTGCTTGGAAAGTAATGCCGGATGTGTCGAGACGTTCGTCATCGAAGCGACTGGTGACGATGTGTTGAGATTCATCGGGACCATTCGGGGAACGGACGAGTCGGTTTCAGTCGAATACACAGTCATACCCGTCGATGAGTTACACGCGGAACCCAGTGAAGACTGAGTCCGGTATATAACAATAGAAACGAAAGCATCGCTTCTACTTATCAATACTTGAGCCTACTCTGTACTACTATTGTTATTTGGATCCATTTATTGCGACAAGTTTATTATAACAGGTCTTAGAATTGTGAAACAGACATGCCACACATCCACCTTGGAGAAGGTTCGTTCCCCCTCTGGGCGCTAGTGCTTTGGACGCTGATCGGGACCGCGTTGATCAGCACTGTGGTCTACCGGGTCCGGAAAGGCGGTATCAAAACACATCAGATTGCGCTCGCGGGTATTGGAGCGGCCGCGAGTTTCGCAATTTTTCAACTGAATATCCCCGTCTGGGGTGGGATTCATATGAATCTCACCGGTTTAGTGGGTATCATCGCTGGACCGCTACTCGGCGCAATCGTCGCACTTGTCGTTAACGTGTTCTCGGCTGCTCTCGGCCATGGAGCAGTCGGCCTCATCGGAGCAAACACCCTCATCAACGCCAGTGAGGCGATTGTCGCCTACTACGCATTTAAAATTCTGATTGGAATGGACTGGGACGTCTTTCCTGCTGGCGCGAGTGCAACAACACTCGGTCTTTCGGTGGGTTCCTTCCTGATGGCTGCGATCATCGTCATTAGTGGGGTAAACGGAAGCGCGCTACCGCGTGGTGACCTGACAATTGCCGTGGCCGGACTCGCAGGACTCAACCTCGGTGTCGCCGTTGTTGAGGGAATTCTCACCGGTCTCATCGTTCAATTCCTTGCCTCCGTGCGCCCCGATCTTGTTGGGCTCACGGACCGCGACACCCAAGAGGAAGCCACGGGGGTGACGGCCTGATGCAGCGCTGGAAGCAGTACGGCGCGTTGTCTGCTCTCTTCGCAGCCTTTCTTGCTGCTGGATACTGGGGTTTCACTGCGACCGGCGGCGCCCTTCCATGGGCAAAGCGCTCCTCACAGGCGCTTCAGCGCGGTATTCAAGAGGGTGGTGGAGGACTTGTCAATTTGGGACGTGGTATCCTCGTAGCAGGCCCTATCCGAAAAGGAGGAATGATGCTTGAGTTCGCTGGGCTCTTTCTTTTACTGCTGTTCCTCGGTATCGGGATGTACGTTTATGTCGACCGCTACGGCGGCTTTGGGGGCGGGGAACGCGCGTCCCGGTAATCGTGACAACGCTCTCAAATCACGTCCCGGACCCACGACTTATTACTGCGTTCGCCGAGCGGCGGGACGGGCCGCTACACCAGGTTAACCCTTGGACGAAGGTCGGGATTATCGGCGCGCTTGTCCTCGCAGTTACGGTGTTTGACCGGCTCGCACTCCTCGCGGGACTGTACGGGACCGTCCTCATCGTCTACGGTCTTGCTGAGCTACCGTATCGGCGTCTCGTCGGCTGGTACACACTCCCGATGTTATTCATCGTCTCCGTTGCAGGGCCGCTAGCGTTTTTCGAACCGGGTACGCCGATCGGTGGTGCGCTTTCGACGCCACTCGGAAATATCTCGGTCACGTGGGCTGGGCTCGTCCTCTTCTTCGAGCTCAGCTGTCGGTCACTCACTGTCGTCACGTTCGCACTGACGGCATCAATGACGACGAAGTACACCGACGTGGCGTATATGCTTGGACGGTTACTCCCCAGACCGATCGATCAGGTCGCGTTACTCACGTACCGGTTCACCTTTGTCATGCTTGAGACGCTTGAAGACCTCGTGAAAGCCGCACTCTCCCGTGGAGCGAACTTCTCGGAGTTTTGGTCGAACAAGCGGCTGTACGCGAGAATTCTCGGCATGACGATGCTATCAGCGATCGAGCAGTCCGAACGGCTGGTCAAATCGATGGAGGCTCGCGGTTATGACGGAGATATCGTGCTGTACGGGGACGTTTCGCGACCGCCGATCCACGAACTGTTTGTCGTCGCCGGTTCGTACGTCGCCGTTGTGGGGTACGCGCTGATTGCGGTCTACGAGGTGGGGCTATGAGCCAAGACGATTCACCGTTGGTCGAGCTTCAGTGTGAAGCTCACACCTATCCTGACGGGACAGTCGGCATGCATGACGTCGACTTCTCGGTGTACCCCAACGAAGTCGTCGCGCTTGTCGGTGGCAACGGTGCCGGGAAGTCGACGCTGCTCGAACACCTGAACGCGACGCTCGTTCCCGATGTCGGCGAGCTCGTCGTTGACGACACGCCAATCACCGAAGACAACAAGTCATATGCTCGAAAGGAGGTCGGATTCGTCTTTCAGGACGCCGATACGCAACTGGTCGCCCCCACAGTTCTTGACGATGTCATGTTTGGTCTCCAAAACTACGGCGTACCTAGTGACGAAGCGAAAGAACGCGCCCGTGAAGCGCTCGCGACCGTCGACGCGAGCCACCTCGAAGACCGGATTCCCCACTACCTAAGTGGCGGGGAAAAACGTCTCGTCGGTCTCGCCGGTGTGCTGGTACTTGAACCGAGCGTGGTCGTGCTGGACGAACCACTCGCGGGACTCGATCCCGAGCGGTCACAACTCGTGGCCGACCGAATCGAACAGGTCCATCAGGAGGGTATTAGCGTCGTTCTCTCGACGCACGATCTGGACTTTGCTGCTACGATCGCAGACCGCGTCTGTGTAATGGCCGACGGCAACGTCATCGGAAACGGAACGCCTAGAGAGGTGTTCTACGACGACGCATTATTAGCAGAAGCCAATCTTCATGCTCCGAGTACAGTTCGTATAGCTCGCGATACAGGGCTGGGAGAGAAAGCACAGCCTGTCACAGAATCTGAGCTTGTCAGGCACCTCACAGCGGCAGTTGAGGATGTGAACTCGAATCAAGTCTCATCTGTCGATACCACCCAAACGAATCAGTAGACCAATGCGGACGAGTTTCAATATATCCGATGATCTCCTCGCTGAGTTCGACGAAACGTGGCAGTCGGAGGGATTAGACTCGCGTTCGCGCGGCGTTCGCGAGGCGATGCAAGAGTACATCGAAGACCACGCGAGACTGGAGGATATCGAAGGCGATGTCGTCGTCATCATCTCCTTCGATTACGAACACGAAGCAGTCATCGAAGACATTCATGACGTACAACACCGATTTCAGGACGTTATCACGACGACGAATCATATCCACGAAGGAGAATGGTGTCTCGAGACGCTCTTTTGTAGCGGGGCTGCATCACGCGTCAGAGACCTCACGTATCGCTTGCGTAACTTCGATACGGTAAGTCAAGTCAAACTGATGCTTCTCGCGGAGCAGTAGCGCGTTCACGACTCGATAGCTTGGTTAAGAGGTACATTATTGAGCGAGGTAATCGAGTACTTGACTGTCTGGACATCTGGCACTGCTCGGACCGCGTTGACAAATCCGGACAGTTCCTTTGTGATTCCTTCCAAGACGTACAACTCCATACAGTACTGGTCCTGTACGTGTACGTGGGTAGTCGCAGAGACGATACCGTCGTACTCGTGACGCACACTCGTGAGACGCTGCTGGACCGCGGGCTGACAGTACTCAAAGAACACTGTCACTGTACACATCTGTTTTTGTCCGTCGACACCTTGCCCTTGGAACTCTTCGAGCAGCGTGCGTGTGCCTTCGCGTACGACCTCGCTCCGCCCACTGTACCCGTGTTTGTCGGCGAACTCGTCGATATGTTCGAGTAACACTTCTGGCATCGAAATGCTAACTACGCTCATATACTATACTAAACTAATATTCTAATATATTATTTCCTGTTATTACTTGATGCCTCACAACGTAATAATTAGTATTTTAACCTTCGACTTTCATAAGACGGATGTGCTGTCTAACAACGATCCGATTCCAGTGACGGTCCTCAGCGGAAGCCTCGGCGCGGGAAAGACGACGACCCTCAATCACATTCTTGAGAGCGAGCAGGAACTGAACGCTGCCGTCCTCGTCAACGACATGGGGGAGGTGAACGTCGACGCCGACCTCGTCGAGCGTGAATCGGACCTCACGCAGAACGACGACGAGATCATCGAGATGTCGAACGGGTGTATCTGCTGTCGGCTTCGCGGCGACATGCTCGACGAAGTGGGGCGGCTAGCAGACGAACGCGACTTTGAGTATCTCCTCGTCGAGTCGTCCGGGATCAGCGAGCCGATTCCGGTCGCCCAGACGTTCGCTCGTGGGTTCGAGGACGCTGACTTCGATCCCACGGGAGTGTACGAGCTCGACACAATGGTTAGCGTCGTCGACGCACACAGCTTCTGGAAAGCGTTCGACTCCGGGCAGGCACTCACCGACGACTCGGTCGACCCACAAGGGAATCGCGTTCCGGAAGAAGCGCTCATGGACCAGATCGAGTTCTGTGACATCCTCCTGTTGAACAAGTGCGACCTCGTCCCGGACGACGAACTCGACGAAATCGAGGCGGTGCTGAAGACGCTACAACCGCGGGCAAAGATCATTCGGACCGAACACGGTGCGGTCGCTCCCGAGGAAATCCTCAACACTGGTCGGTTCGACTTCAACCGTGCCAGTCAGTCGGCCGGGTGGAAGCGCGAACTCCAGGAGGGACATCACCACGAGTCGGCCTCCGACGAACACGGCGTCGCGTCGTTCGTCTTCGACGCTGACCGACCGTTCCACCCCGAACGCCTCTCGGAACTGTTTACGGGCCTCCCAGACGGGATCATCCGCGCGAAGGGCTTCTTCTGGTCGGCGGGTCGCGAAGATGTCGCGATGGGGCTGGATAAGTCCGGGCAGTCGGTCCGAGCCGGTCCGAAGGGGACGTGGGTCGCCACGCTCCCGAAGGCACAACAGGAGCGCTACTTCGCCGCGCGTCCCGGGATCAAAGAGAACTGGGACGAACAGTGGGGCGATCGGGGGTCGGAACTCGTGTTCATCGGTCGCGAGTTCGACCAGGAGTCACTTGTCACAGACCTCGAAGACTGTGTCCTCTCAGACGCGGAAATGGACGAGAACTGGAACGAGTACCCGGATCCGTTCGGTCGTGACGAGCAGCGCGAACTCGTGTTAGCCGACGACTAATGGCCGTCGACGAGCAACCTCCCGTAACGATCCTCAGTGGCGGGCTCGGCGCCGGCAAGACGACCCTGCTGAACCACCTGCTTCGGGTCGCTGGCGAGCAGCGCGATATCGCCGTCCTCGTCAACGACGTCGGAGAAATGAACGTCGACGCCGAACTCATCGAGAACGGTTCCGAGCTTTCGATGGAAGACGGCGGCGTTACTGAACTTTCAAACGGGTGTATCTGCTGTGGGCTCCAGAACGAGCTCGATCAGGAGCTACTGCGTCTCGCCTTCGACGAGGAGTTCGATCACCTCGTCATCGAAGCCTCGGGGATCAGCGATCCGGTCCCCATTGCTCAGCGGTTCGTTTCCCCCGCACGTGCCGCCACACTGTACGAACTCGACACGACCGTTACCGTAGTCGACGCCGCACAGTTTCACCGCGTGTTCGTCGATGGTCACCCGGTCAAGTCGACGGACGACGAGGCTCGACCGCTCTCGGACCTCCTTGCCGAACAGGTTGAGTTCTGCGACGTGCTCGTCCTCAACAAGTGCGATCTCGTCTCGGATGAAGAGTGTGAGGCGGTCGAACGCGTGCTTGAAACGCTTCATCCAGGCGTCGACATCGTCCGCACGACTGAGAGCGCCGTCGAACCCAACGACGTTCTCGGAACCGGACGATTCGACAGAGAGCAAGCAAAACAGTCCGCCCGGTGGAAACAGGTACTCTCAACCGACCACGAGGGTGCCACAGAATCGAGTGAACACGGACACGGTGACGATCACGGCCATGAGGACGGGTCCGGACACGACGACGGCTCTGGACGCGTGGACGATCACGATCATGCCCACAACGAAGACGCCGGTGACGACCATGACCACCTCCACCCGCCCGAAGAGTTCGGCGTCGACTCGTTCGTGTACGAGCGCCACCGGCCGTTGCACCCTGAACGATTCAATGAGTGGCTCAGCTCATTCCCTGAGTCCGTTGTGAGAGCGAAAGGGCATCTGTGGGTCGCCGGACGCGAACGATACGCGCTCGACTTGAGCCAAGCGGGCACGCAGACACACGTCGAAGTCAACGGTCGATGGGCGGCCACAGTCCCCGAGTTTCAACAGGACTCCTACCGGGAGTCGCGACCGGACCTCCACTGGGACGAGCAATGGGGGGACCGCGAAGTGAAACTCGTCTTTATCGGCGCCGGAATGGACGAGTCGGCGATTACTGCCGCCCTCGACGACTGTCTCCTCTCGGAGCCGGAGATGGAGGACAACTGGGACGAACTCAAGAATCCGTTTCCGGGGACGAGAGAGTGGTCTAAACCACCGATGGAACAACGTCTCGTGGTCGGTGACGGACCATGACCGAGAGTCACTCGGAACTCCCGTCCCCGGCGGATCGACGGACGACAGACGCTGATGGTCACGACTGTGTCGATCCGCTCGGCGTCGCCGTCGTAACCGTCTCGTCGTCTCGGGGAACCGCTACGGAAGTAGATCCGTCCGATCCCGGTGGTGACGCTGTCGAGACCATTCTCGTCGATGCGGGTCACGTCGTCACGTCACGCCGAACGATTCCCGACGACTACGTCCAGATCAAGACCACCGTGGGCGAGTGCCTCGAACGTCCGAATGTCGACCTCGTCGTGACTACTGGCGGGACAGGGGTCACCGTCGATGACATCACTCCGGACGCAGTGGGCGAACTCTTCGACCGCGAGCTCCCAGGCTTCGGGGAAGCGTTCAGACGGCTCTCGTGGGAGGAGGTCGGAACACGGGTCGTCGCGACCCGCGCGACGGCGGGTATCGCTCGCGACGTCCCGGTGTTCGTGTTACCGGGAAGCGTGAACGCCGTCGAACTCGCCACGGTGGAGATCATCGCCGAAGAAGCCCCGCATCTCGCCGGACTCGCGACGCGACACACAGTCGGTGAGACCGATGCGTGAATACGTGAGCCGAGTTTCGACCCCACGGAGGCGTTAATCATGACGCTCTACGGAATCGGACTGGGACCGGGTGCGACCGACCTGCTTACAGTTCGCGGCAAGCGACGACTCGAATCGGTCGGCGTCGTCTACTCGCCGGGGCGATTGTCGCGGCGCGTCGCGGCCGAGTACGTTCCCGACTCGAAACTGGGCGACCTCGATTTCCCGATGACGACCGATCCCGACGAACTACAGGCGGCGTGGAAGACAGCGGCCGCCGAAGTCGCACCGAACGTGCGAGACGCTGACGCGGCGTTCGTTACGCTCGGCGATCCCTGTATCTATTCGACGTTTGGACACCTACGTCGGACGCTCCGTGACCAGCACCCGGACGTCGACGTCGAGGTCGTCCCGGGAGTCAGTAGTATGACGGCGTTCGCCTCCGTCCTCGGGGTCGATATCGATGCCGGCGCGGAGTTGACGCTCCGCGAGGCGACCGGCGGTACAGCGCCGATCGGACCGGACCGGTTGATCCTGTTCAAAGTGACCGACGCACCGACGACCCACAAAAAACTGGTCGAGGCAGGGTACGACGTGACGTTCGGTCGGCGACTCTTCATGGATACAGAAGAGACACTCGTTTCGAACGACCCCACCGATGTGACCGACCGGGACTACTACACGCTCGCGTACGCTGAGAAACGGAACGCAACCGACCCCGAGTGACGCGAGCCCTATCGGTCGTTCAGACCGGGCCGAGATGGGGAAATCAGGCAGTAACGCCGAGACTCTCTAGTTCCTCGGTGGAGTATTCGGCGCGGAGTTCTTCGGTAGAGTGTTCGTCAACAATTTCCGCTTGCTCTTCGTCGCTCATTTCGGTCAGTTCGCTGAAGCAGTGGCACATTGCGATCGTATCTGAGGCTCATAGATACAAAATGCCTGTTAGCACGCTTCTTACGCTTATGTAATACAGTATCTGGGATAGCAACTATTAGCAATTCTAGGACCCGCATTATTTAGTAAGACTACTGTCTATCTAGTGATTAATTACTAAATCTACTATCTCAAATCATAGCATTTATTATTTAGTCTCACAGTATTAGCAATAGATGCCTCAATACACTCGGCGACGCCTCGTCGCAACCGGAATTGGATTCACCGCTATCAGCGCACTCGCTGGCTGTACGTCGAATGACGCCGACAGCGGTGACTCAACTGGAGATGGACCGGGAGCCCAGTCTTCGTTCTTCGTGTTCGGCGACTTCGCCACACACGTCGCGGGCGACGCCGCGACTGCCGAGACGCTCGTGCCGGTCGGCCAACACGGCCACGGCTGGGAGCCCGGTCCAGATATTCAGGGAACCATCCTCGAATCCGATCTGTTCATCTACGGTACCGACGGGTTCCAGCCGTGGGTCGGCGACCTCATTACGAGCCTCCGTGACGACGAAGCAGACGTCGAAATGGTTTCCGTCGGCGAAGGGGTTGACCTCATCGAGGGGGGTCACGATCACGGGGGCGAAGACGAGCACGACCACGAGAAAGAAGGTGAAACTCCATGGGAGCACGCCGGACTGTACCATCTCGAAGCAGGATCGTACAGCTACACGTTTGGGGAAGGGCCGGATCCGGAGATGTCACTCGCGGTGCTCGCAACCGACGAAGGCGGCGATCACGGGATCGAACACGTCGAAGAGACGGCGAAAGAACTCTATACAAGCGATCACGAGGCACATACCACAGTCGAGGGCGGGGATACACTTACGCCCTCGCAGGAGAGCCTCTACGTGCTAGAGTTTACGGACTCGGGCGAGACGAACTTTAGCCTCGACATCGATACGGAGGGTCATTACGTGCTGTTCAGCCAGCACGTTCCGGCCGAGTTCGATGCAGCGCTCACTGATAGCGGTGGGGCTGTTGTCAAGCCCGAGGCGAGTGAGACGGCTGGTGGACACGACCACGAAAGCGAGGACGAACACGACCACGAAAGCGAGGACGAACACGACCACGAAAGCGAGGACGAACACGACCACGGAGCGATGGACCCGCATTTCTGGCTCGACCCCCAGCGAGCCGCCCAAGCGGTCGGTAAACTTGAGGCGACGTTCGCCGAGATGGACGGCGAAAACGCCGAGGTGTACGCCGACAACGCGGCCGCCTACCGCGACCAGCTCGAGGAACTCGACGGCGAGATCCAGTCGATCGTCGACGACGCGCCGAAGGAGACGCTGTTCGTCGCCGGTCACGACGCGTTCCAGTACCTCGAAGACCGCTACGGCCTGCGTGTCGAGTCGCTGACGGACCTCTCGCCGGACGACCAGCCCACGCCGCGAGACATCGAGCGCGCCCAAGACATCATCGACGAACACGGGCTCGCGCACGTCTGTGCCGATCCGCTGGAAGATCAGACCGCGGCCGAACAGCTCGTCGAGGAAACCGACGCGACTGGGATGCTACCGCTGACGGCGATCCCGGGGCAGACAAGCGAGTGGGCCGACAACGATTGGGGGTACATCGAGATCATGGAGAACATCAACCTCGACACGCTCGAAACCGCGCTCAACGCATGAATAATACGGACCCCGACAGCACGCGTCCGAGCTGGGACGGAACAGAAACGCCCGGTCCGTCTGACCGCCAGCGACCGGAACTCCTCGCGCTCGTCGTCGGGTCCACAGACGAGCCGACGTGTACGATCTACCCGCCGGATGTGGCGGCTCCATACCGGTCGACGACCTGGATCAGCGCGTCCGGTGACGGCTTCGTACGTCTCGAACAGCACCGATGACAACCGAAACAGCAGGGGCTGAATCGCTCCGAAGGCGTTCGGAAGAACTCGTCGTCAGCGTCGATGATGTCAGCTTCGCGTACGGGGACCTCCCCGTGATCGAATCGGTGTCGATCGATGTCGAGCCGGGGGCGTTTCTCGGGCTCGTCGGGCCGAACGGCAGCGGAAAGAGCACGTTGCTGAACCTGATGCTCGGTCTCCAGAAACCGGACACGGGGACGGTTCAGCTGTTCGGTGAGCCCGCAGGCGAGTTCGACGCCGGCGAGCGGATCGGCTACGTCCCACAGAACGCCACGGCCGCCGCCGATCGAATGCCAGTGACCGTTCGCGAACTCGTCACGATGGGGCGATACCCCCGGCGGCTCGTCGGTCGGTTCTCGGATGAAGACCGCCGCGCGATCGACGATGCGCTCCGCGCGGTCGAGATCACGGACCTGGCCGACCGTCGGGTCGGTCAGCTCTCCGGAGGCCAGCGCCAGCGCGTCTTCATCGCGCGTGCGCTCGCCGCCGAAGCCGACCTGCTCGCGCTCGACGAGCCGACGGTCGGCGTCGATGCCGAGTCCAGAGAGGCCTTCTACGAGCTGTTAGCTGACCTCAACGACTCGGGGCTCACTATCCTGTTGATCGAACACGATATCGGTGTCGTCACGACCTACGCCAGCGAGATCGCCTGTCTCAACCGACGACTGTACTTCGACGGCGATCCCGAGGACTTCGTCGCCACTGACGCTCTCGCAGCCGCGTACGGCACCGATCAACACGTGTTAACTCACGATCACTGAGTATGACTTCCCACCACCTCGCGACGATTCTGTTACAGGGATCGACAGATAGCTTTTCACCGATCGAGAGCTTGTGGCGGCTCTTCGAGTGGTTGCTCGTCGACGTGTACGGAACCGGAATGAACCTCCTGTCCGAGCTGTTGGGCGTGCGGATGCTCGGCTATCCGTATATGCAGCGAGCCTATCTCGCGGCGGTCTGTATCGCGGTGATCGGCCCGCTCGTCGGCACGTTTCTCGTCCACCGCGAACTGTCGATGCTCGCCGACACGCTCGCTCACACCGCCTTCGCGGGCGTGGCGGTCGGGCTGTTTCTCAACGCGGCATTATCGCTGTCGCTGTCGCCGCTGTTGACCGCAATGATCGTCGCCGTCGGAACGGCGCTGCTCGTCGAACTGCTGATCGATTACGCGGACGCCTACAGTGACACGTCGCTGGCGATCGTCCTCACGACCGGGTTCGCACTCGGAAGTGTCCTCATCACCGCGACGGACGGTGGGATCGCCGTCGGAATCGACGCGTACCTCTTCGGCAGTCTCTCGACCGTCTCGAAGGACAACGTCGGGTTGCTCGTCGCGATGAGCCTCCTCATCGGCACGCTCGTCACAGTCGCGTACCGCCCGCTGTTGTACGTCACCGTTGACGCAACCGCGGCACGGGCCGCCCGGATCAACGTTCGGCTCTACAAGCGCCTGATGGTCGTGCTTACGGCGCTCGTCGTCGTCAGCGCGATGCAGATCATGGGGGTCATCTTGGTCGCGGCGATGCTCGTCGTGCCGGTCGCCACGGCGGGATTCGTCGCACAGAGTTTCAAACAGTCGATACTGCTGGCGATCCTTGCCGCCGAGTTCGCCGTGCTGTCGGGCGTGACACTCGCGTATGTATATGGAATCGCGGCTGGGGGCTCAATTGTCCTCTCGGCGGCAGCGGTCTACGCGACGGTTCTCGTGGTGACCAAAGTCGACATCCGGTGGGTGCTTCGGCTGCTCCCGACGCGTTCCGGACCCTCAGTCGAGCATGCGGAGCAGGGGCTCGAAGCCGATGGCGGTGAGCGAGAGTGACGACCAACGACGCTCTCGAAGAACACCCGGCCCCCAACCGTCAGCCGTACGAATATGTGATCGTCGGCGGCGGGATCCACGGCACGTGTCTCGCGAACTACCTCCTCACAGAAGGAGAATACACGCACGACGAGATTCGAATACTCGATCCGCGCGAGGAGTTACTCGCGTCGTTCGGCAAAAAGGCTCGTCAGTGTGGGATTGAGACGCTTCGGTCGACGTTCGTCCATCATATCGATACCGAGTCGTTCTCGCTCGAGTCGTTCGCGGAAGGACACCACCGAGCGCACGAGCTCGTGTCGACGGAGAATCACCCCGATCGACCGACGCTTGACCTCTTTCTCGACCACGCGCGCGACATCATCGACCGCCGTGACCTCGATAACTGTCACTACCGGTCAAGGGTGATAGGAATTTCCCGATCTACGTCTCAGGAGGCCTATGTCGTGGAAACAGACGCGGAGACGATTGAGGCCCACCGCGTCGTCCTGGCCGTCGGACTCGGCGCGACGCCCACGCTCCCGGAGTGGACGACGTCGCTCTCGGAGGACACGCCGCTCGCACACGTGTGGGACGACGAGTTCGATCCGACAACGACGAGCGAATTCGAGGGGCGGACGTTCGTCGTCGGAGGCGGCATCACGGCCGGGCAGCTCGCCTGTCGCCTGGCAGAACAGACTGACGTGACGCTCCTGTCGCGTCACGAACTCGATATCGAGCTGACCGAGGCCGACCCGTACTGGATCAACTGGCGTCACATCGGCAAGGAAATCCACACGCTGCCACCGGGGTCGGAGGCTCGTCTCGATCGGATTCGGGCCGTCAGAAACGACGCCACCATCCCGCCATACGTCGAACAGCGACTGTCCGAAGCGTGTGACGACGGTGCACTCGAACTCCGGCGAGGCGAAATCACGTCTGCGCACGCGACAGACGAGGGGTTGTCCCTCCGCTTCGACGACGGTACGAGGGCGACAGGCGCACGGGTCGTCCTCGCCACCGGACTCGAACCGGTTCCGGAGCGGCCGGTGGTCAAACGCGTCAGCGAGTCGCTGTCGCTCGCACGTGGGGCGGAGGGGTTTCCCGTCCTCGACGATCGAACACTCGCGTGGAGACGGACCGACGGCGACGAGTCCGCGGTGTACGTTTCGGGCGCGCTCGCGGAGCCCAGCGTCGGCCCCTTCGCTCGCAACATCGTCGGCGCTCGACGCGCCGCGGAACGAATCCTCGATCCCCCAGACCAGGCGCGGGCAGAGTCGCTCCCGATGAGCTCTCGAAGCGGGTCCTGACGTGGCTTCGACCGATCTCACGCTGGCCGTCTCGTTGGGCGCACTCGATCGACTCGCACGGCCCGACCGCGCGCTCGAAGACGCCGCAACGTGGGCAAGTCACGTCGGAATCGTCTCCTCGGAGCCGTCATACATCGAACGACGGCGAGTGCGAGAGGCCGGCTATCATCAGGAGTTTCTGTCCGGGCCGCGTTCCGTAGCAGAGGCGCTCTCGGCCGTTCGAAACAACTTCCAGACGGAGCGGTACGTGTTCGTCGGAACCGATGAGACCAGCGGGGCGGTGGAGGCGGTCTCCGGCTGGACATATCAGCCGATTGTGGACGCCGCGACGGCTGCGGACTGGAAACTGTCGACTCCCTCTAGTGTGAACCGCGACTGGCCGTAGCGGCAACATTCTCCCCGCGCTGGAGGTTGAGGTCTTCTCCTCGATTCTGCGTAACTCTTCCGTCTCGAGTCATATCTGGCGGGTAATCCGACTCAGATACCGAGCCAAGTTCGGCTGCTGACTGAACCTCTATATTCAGCATGACTACCTAGATTCATCGGCAGATAAGGACTTCAACGAAGCCGAATCGCTCTGATCGGGTCGTAGCCGAACGTGTGTTTGGATGTGTGACTCCGTCTGCGAAGGAAACCCAGTATCGCGATCGGGGTTGCGGCGGTACCGTACTGAGGAGTACCGATCAGTGACTCTCGTGGACGTGCTCGCGTAGCGAGTCGGTCCCTTCGAACTCCTCATCGCACACGGCACATCGGTCGTGGTGTAAGGCGACGTGCTGGGTCACACCGGCAGCGCTCTGGAACTGTGCATCGCAGTTGGTACATGCGTACGACATTACATTAACAATTCGGGACCATATATACAAGAATCTTATTAAGAAATGGGACACGATAACTGCTTTAGAATATTAATTGGGGCTATCAGCTAACTAATTCCCGTGCGCACGGCGAGAACCGACGAGCCAGACGAAGCGTTAGCGCAGCTGGTCTGCCCGCTCTCGGAGCGCTGTCGGCAGGCTCGCGTCATCGGCCAGCGCCGCGAGCTCTGTCGTCGCTCGGCACCGACCCAGCCCGTTCAACGCCTGCCGGCGGAACGACCCGTTAAATCCGTCCGCGACGACGATAACGCGGAGCTGCGTCGTCGCGGCGATCTCAGCGAGTTCATTGATCGCCGTTGTGCGGGTCTCGCGTGGCGCGTTCTTGTCGACGGCCGTCCGGAAGAGGGAGCGTGGCGAGGACATCGTCAGTCCGCGAGGCCGACCTCCTCGGCGCTGTCGTCGGTCGTCCCAGCCGACCCTTCGGTACCCTCGCCGGGTTCGGCGTCATCCTCGATCTCCCACGTCGGGAACCGGTCGTCGAAGGCGTTCCAGTCGGCGTCTATCTCCTCGTCGGTCAGCAGGGTCGCGTCAAGGTCGGCACGGAGCGCGTCGTGGTCCATCTCCGTCCCGATGAGCACGAGTTGGGTCCCCCTGTCGCCCCACTCGTCGTCCCATATCTCTTCGAGTCCCGGATTGGCCTCGAAGTAGGTCTCGCGCTCTTCTTCCGGTAGCGTCGCGATCCAGTCGCCGGCCGATCCGACTCGGATCGACCGTCCCGCGACGTTCAGGCCGAGCGCCGTCCTCTCGCGACCCGCCACCCAGAAGTGGCCCTTCGAGCGGACGACGTTCGCGGGGAACGCGTCGAGCAGATCGGCGAACCGCTCGGGGTGGAACGGACGGCGCGACGTGTAAACGAACGACGTAACGCCGTGTTCCTCCTCGGCGGACTCGTGTGGCTGCTGGAGTTCCCGTACCCATCCCGCGGACTGACTCGCTTCCTCGAAGTCGAACCGGCCCGTGTCGAGGATCTTGTCGGGATCGACCGCGCCGTGTTCCGTCCGGATGATTTTCGCACGCGGCTGGAGGACCTCGATCATCTCCTCGATCTCGTCGAGCGTCGCCTCGCCGACGAGGTCGCACTTGTTCAACAGGAGGACGTCACAGAACTCGATCTGCTCGATGAGCAGGCTGCCGAGGTCTTTCTCGGTGTCTCCGTCCATGAGCGACTCCTTCGAGTCGAACGCCGTCCAGAACTGATGGGCGTCGACCACGGTGACCGTCGTGTCGAGTTCGTAGTAGTCCATCACCTCGATGCCGGTCTCCTCGTAGAACTCCGTCGGGTCGAGGTCGCCCTGATCGAACCCCATCGTGAGGGTCTGTGCGACGGGTAACGGTTCAGCGACGCCCGTCGATTCGATAACGAGATAGTCGAACTCGCGGGCCTGAGCGAGCTTCGCGAGCGCGTCCAGCAGGTCGCCGTGCAACTCACAGCAGATACAGCCGTTCGACAGTTCGATCAGGTCCTCGTCGTCTTCGGAGATATCCGAGTGCTCGGCGACGTGTTCCGCGTCGACGTTCACCTCCCCCATGTCGTTGACGAGGACCGCGATATCGAGGTCCGTTCGCGTGTTCAGAAGGTTGTTCAACACGGTCGTCTTTCCCGCGCCGAGGTTGCCGCTCAGTACCGTGACGGGGATCGTCTCTCGACTCATCTGTTATTAAGACTATAGCGTATATTATTTATATTTGGCTATTAAGATTCAATTGTTGCTAAAATGGCATCGACAAACCTCCGAAAGTGCGAGTCGCTCGATGCGGTGATCGTCGGCGCGGGCGCTGCCGGCGTCGGAACCGGCGTCGTCCTCGAGGATCTCGGTCTCGACTCCTACGCGATCCTCGACCGAGAGGCGGTCGGCGCGTCGTTCAGAGGGTGGCCCGACGAGATGCAACTGATCACGCCCTCGTTTCCGAGCAACAGCTTCGGCTGTCGAGACTTGAACGCTGTGACCACTGATACATCGCCGGCGTTCGCGCTCGATAGCGAGCATCCGAGCGGTGACGAGTACGCCGAATACCTCGAGGGGGTTGCCGAGTTCTACGACCTCCCCGTCCAGACCGGCGTCGACGTGGAGTCGGTACAGGGTCACGACGACGAGTTCATGCTTCATACGTCGAATGGTCCGATCCAGAGTCAGTTCGTCGTCTGGGCGGCCGGCCAGTTCGGCCGGCCGAACGACGAGCCGTTCCCGGGTGCGAGCCACTGTATTCACAACACTCGGGTCGGGTCGTGGAGCTCGTTCGCCGACGAGTGCGTCGACGATCCGGTCGTGGTCGTCGGCGGGTACGAGAGCGGGATCGACGCGGCGCTCACGCTCGCCGACGAGGGGCAAGAGACGATCGTTCTCGACGAGGAGGGGCCGTGGCGGTTCCGTGGCCCCGACCCGAGCGAAGTGCTCTCACCGTACACGAGCCAACAGCTGCGCGAAGCGTTCGAACGGGACGCGCCGATCACGCTCGAAGACGGCGTCCGCGTCGAACGGGTCGAACGCGTTGAGAGTGATAGCGAGTCGTTCGAGGTCGTCAGTACGGACGGTGAGACGTTTGCGACGCAAAACCAACCCGTGCTGGCGACGGGGTTCCAAAGCGGACTCGGCCCCGCAGACGAACACTTCGCGTTCGACGACGGTCGACCGGAACTGACCGAGCGGGACGAATCGACGACGACTCCCGGCATGTTTCTGGTCGGCCCACAGGTCGCACACAACGGCCAACTGTTCTGCTTTGTTTATAAGTTCAGACAGCGCTTCGCCGTCGTCGCTGACGAGATCGCTGCCAGACTCGATATCGACCGCGCCCCCATTGGGGAGTACCGTGAGAAGGATATGTTCCTCGAGGACCTGTCCTGCTGTGAGCCCGACATGTGCGACTGCTGATCATGACACGAGACACATCGAACGAAGACAGTAGCATCGAGCAATCAACCGGAGCGAGTAACGACGATCGACACGTCTGTCGGGTGACCGGCCGCGAACAGGGTCTCGTTGGGAAGTACGATATCTGGCTCTGTCGGCAGTCGTTCCGCGAACTGGCCCCCGCAATCGGGTTCGAGAAGTATGACTGAAAGCCGGGAGCGACCGGGCGACACACCGGCTGCGGAGGACGCCGACAGAGAGACCGTCGTGGTCGTCGGGAAGGAGAGTGTCGGGAAGTCCGAACTCATCTCCTCGGTCACGGGCGACCGGCCGACCAGTGGGAACTTTCGGGGCACCACCACCCGCAGTGAGCGGTACACGACCGACGGGTACGAGTTCGTCGACACGCCTGGGATCGTCCTCGATGCCGACACCGAGGGGACGCGGGACGCACTGGCGCAGGTCGACGAGAACGAGACGGTGTTGCTCGTCGTTCCGGCGACGGATGTCGACGACGACCTCGACGCGCTACTGCCGCTGGTCGAATCCCATCTCGGAGCCGTCGTCGTTACCTTCTGGGACAAAGTCGAGGAACGAACCGAAACCCGCCGAGCACTTGAGGAACTAAGCGCCGACATCGGCGTTCCGGTCGTCCCCGTTGACGCTCGCACGGTTGAGCGGCCGATAGTCGACGGCGGGACGCCGGAGTCGAGCGCCGGAACGTCGACCGACGCCTACGGGCAGATCATGGACGCCTTGGCTCAGCCGGGGATTTTCCCGAACGCTGCGCGCAAGCAGGTCGGTCGGCGGATCGAACCGCCGAAAACGGTGTTTGAGTGGCCGATTGTCGGCCCGCTGGTGAGCCTGTTGCTCCTGTTGGTCCCGGCCGGCGCAGCGGTCTGGTTCGCCAACACGCTCGCCGGTGAACTCGATCCGATCGTGGGAGCCGCTTTCGAGCCGCTGGTCGCGGCCGCCGAGCGGCTTCCGGAGCCGCTCGCGGTGCTGTTGACGAACGACTACGGCCTGTTGTCGATGGGGCCATTTCTGTTCGTCTGGGCCGGGCCGACGATGCTCCTCTTCGCGGTGATTCTCGGCGTGTACAAGAACACGGGCGTCGTCACCCGCATGACCGTTGCGCTACATCCGACGATGCGACGGATCGGCCTCTCCGGGAGGGACCTCATTCGCGTCGTGATGGGGTTCGGCTGTAACGTCCCCGCAGTGGTCAACACCCGCTCGTGTTCTGACTGTACGCGGTGTACGACCATTTCGGCCATCTCGTTCGGCTCGGCCTGTTCGTACCAGTTTCCCGCGACGCTCGCGGTGTTCGCGGCGGTCGGCATGGGCTGGCTCGTCGGCCCCTACCTCCTCGTGTTGGCGGTCACGACGTTCATCTACGTCGGGGTGATCGCGCCCGCCGAAGCCCGAGAGTCGACCACCGTGATCGACCGCCGAACGTTCCTCCAGTGGCCAGACCCGAAGGCGGTCGCCCGCGAGGCCTGGAGCGCGCTCAGGGAGTTCTTTATGAAGGCACTCCCTGTCTTCGTCGTCATCACCTTCGTCGCCGCCGCGCTCGACCGTCTCGGTGTGATCGACGCGCTGGGATCGGTGCTTGGACCGGCGATGGCCCTGTTCAATCTCCCGGCGGATGCCGCGCTCACAGTCGTGCTGGCGTCGATTCGGAAGGACGGAATCGCCCTGCTAACTGCTGACGGCGCGTCGACGGCGGCCGCACTCTCTCCCGTGCAGGTTCTCGTAGTCGTCTATCTCGCAGGGGTCTTGCTGCCGTGTCTGGTGACAGCGTTTACCGTTGCCCGCGAGGTCTCACCACAATGGGCTCTGACAATGATGATTCGGCAGGCGGTTGCTGCGATCGGCTTTGCGGCCGTGATCGCGTGGGGAGGTGTAATTGTCTTCGGCTGATCTCTGGGAGATCTAGAGAGTAGGATCCTCGATTAGATTTGTTCATTTTAATTCTGCTTGATAAGAAGGCACGCATCAAATCCATCCTCCGAGATTGTGGAAGTTGAGACTATAGCGGGTTTAGCGGGTGTGAGATGCGTGATTTCGACTGAATCGGTACGCAGATACCGGTTGGACGATGCCTCCGAGAGCGGTTTCGTGTCGGCCATCGAACTATTTCGGGAACTGACCGACTGTCACGAGAGCGCTGCCGCTCACGAACTGGGGCACCCCCTGAGTCTCAGATAGCTGCTACCCGATTCCTGTCTCCTGCCGGAGCAATGTCAGCGTGTTCTGCGCCGTTACAACGGGTTCACGGTCGTACACACCACCTCTCTCACACTGGAACAGCATATCGATCCCTCGCCAGATCGAGTACAGGACGGCACGCAGACATACTGAACGGGTGACGCACCCCCTACCGACGTCGAAAGAAAGGAACGCATCAGTTCCATTCTCCGAAGCTGTGGCCGTATACATTGAGATAGTTGGTCTCAACTTACGCGGGCGGTGTTCGATGCCGCTCGTGAACTTGATTAATCAGCACTGACGAGTACTTCGTACGCAGATGGGCCACGTCTACTATCACCACCCCGGCGACAAGCAGTTCTCTCTTGACTTCGTCCATCCAGATCCTGACAAAATCGTCTCGCAGATCGTCGGCTACGGCGACGACGTCGCAGTGAAGGTCCAGAAATACGATATAGACGAAACTTTCTACGTCATCTACACATCCCGCGTTGGCGGTGGGTCTGTTCAGGAGATGGATTTTGACCTGAACGAGTCACTCTCAGAGATGAGTGCCGACAACAGCACCATCGTCGTTCGTCTCCTCGAGATTTACCGTGCACTGCTCGCTCAGAACAAAAAAGAAGAGGGAACGCTCGTCGAGGCGTACAAGAATATCGACGTCGATGTATTACCAGACGTTCTCGATCGGACATTGTGGGAAGGACCAGCAACAGACGTAGCGGGCCAACTCGCCTCGAACCTGATCCTCAAACACGCACTTCCGAACGCCAATCATCGAACCGCTGTTGCGCTAATTCAGTTCTACCTTCGGCGCCTAAATCCGGACTTCGCTATGCCAGAAACCTCCGTAGAGACCGGTCCAGAATCCTACGACTGGCGGGAATGGGTAAACGGGTACATCAACGAATCGAAGCGACTGTTGACCGTTCGACGGAAGAACATCCTCTTCAAGCACCTGTATAGCTTCGGTGCGAGAACACTTGAGCGAAAACACGCGGTCGAGATCGACCTGACTGAATACGAGCTGGATATGTACCCGAGTGAGGCGAAAGTCGTCTACGCAGAGAAGCACGAGGATCTCTGGGTCACGTTCGTTGAGGAGGCTGTCGAACGTGCCGGCTATCCGGAGTTAAAAGAGACGTCTGGCCTCTCAAAAGCAGAATTCGCGGAAAAAATCCGAGATCTCGACTAAGCGGTTCTACTAATCTTGAAGCGTGGCGACTGTTCGGCCCGTTTCCTCGGCCTCTTCGCTGCGCGACATATTGTACGTCGCGAGCGCTTCGTCAACCGCTTGATCAAGGCTCATTAGCTAGCTAAACTTTGATTCTCCTACCGTATAAACGCTTGTGTCAGCCGATCTGTTGTGAACTATCCAATTTCGATTCTTCTGCCCGTTCCACAGGGGAGGTTCTTGACGGTCTAAAGCGAAGGGAGATGTGATGTTCCGCAAACGCTCTTGGGTAGAGGATTGTTGGTGAGAGTTCGTCAGTTCCGGTTGGTTCCGAGAAAGCACGATTTAGCCGGATTTACGTCCGTTCTAGTAGGGTGGGTCAAGAGAGTAGAATCTCGCAAAATCGCAAGACAGCTCTCCACCAACAATCTACGCCACAAGAGTGTCGCGTATTTTTTCGTATTCTTTTATAATTATTGCGTACCTTATATAACAAAAATAACTATACGGCTCGTAGAAGGAGGTGGCGGTAAAAAGAAGCGTTTATATTTTATAATCTTTTAGGTCTACCTAAAATGGCGGATCACGCGGAGCAGCTCGTCGGGACTCTATTCCGTGTTCTCTCCGAAGAGGGGCATGAAGAAACCCAGCAAGCGCTGTTGAAAGCCTATCAATCGCAAGCGACTACAGAGCGTGAAGAGCTCACCCAAGATCTCTTTTCAGATCTTCTTACGGTATTACACAGACAGCTCGATACCGAAGCTCAAGTCGATATTCTCACTACAGCGGTTGAGCGCCTTCTCAATCGCTTTACGGCCGTTGTTGAAGCCGCTCCTGTGGCTATCCTCGTCGTTGATGCGGACGGCATGGTTCAGGTCTGGAACAACGGTGCCGAGAGGATATTTGGGTGGACCGATACCGAAGTGCGCCGACAGATGTATCCACAGGTGCTTTCCTCATCGTCGGGAACCACCGAGGAGATTCTTCCTCGCCTCCAGAACAACGAGCAACTACACGGAGTGGAGGCACGGCATACCCACAAGAACGGAAGTGTGCTCGACGTCCGGATCTGGGCTGCCCCGGTTCAAACGCAAGACGAGGAGTTCAGTGGCGCAGTACTCATTATAAGTGATATTACCGATCAGAAACAGCGTGAACAACGTCTTACCGTTCTCAACCGTGTTCTGCGCCACAATATACGGAACGACGTAAATGTGATTCAGGGACGCCTCGAGATGCTGGTCGATGATTTATCTATCGAAAATGAGCATACTGACATAATAAATAAACATCTATCGAATATTATCGAACTGAGTCAAACAGCACGGAACATCGAACAGCTTCAGGACGATAGTGAGGCAGAACGTACGACAGTCGATCTGGGTGTAATGCTGCGAAAACGAGTCGAGCAGCTTCGTATCAAGTCACAGAACTCGCACATATCCGATGAGATACCGGAATCGCTCTCCGTCGTGGCTCACGAGCTGTTGCCGTACGCATTCGATAACATCCTTGATAATGCTATCGAGCACAACGATTCAGAGATTCCTAGGGTGACAGTCGCTGTAGAGGTCGGACCCTCTCAGAACCACGTTACCGTGAGCGTCGCGGACAACGGCCCAGGGTTGCCCTCGATAGAACAGGAGGTGCTTACATCCGAAACTGAAACATCGCTCAGTCACAGTAGCGGATTGGGATTGTGGCTTACCCGCTGGATTGTGCGGAGTTCCGGTGGATCGATAACCGTACGGGAAAGTGAGTTTGGAGGTACCTGCGTCTCGGTTCGCCTCCGAGCGCAGTCCGAACCTACTGCCGCTTCAAGTCTGAACGGCTAGATACGACTGATAGACGGCCTGTAGCAGGAACCTAGCAGATCACGACTGAAGTCCTACTACTGCTGTGCGCGGATAGAGTGGAAGTCTACTAATAAGGATCACCGTTGTTGTACGGCCGTACACACTCAGAATATCGAATACCGTGACCGATTGGACTGCTCTGCTGAATAGACGTTGAGTCACAATTACAGAAGCTCACATAGCGGTTCTCTGTTAGTGATGACAAACATCAAGACGATTTTGCGGAACTGTCGATACCAGCTCAGTGCTCACACGGTATCACCGAGCGTACTACCGGTCGAACAACTACAGAAACAGGATGGTATGTGACTCAATTCTATAGAATTCGTGTAGATTTGAACAGAAGGCACAGATCAAACCATCCTTCAAGATTGTGTACGTAACACTCTCAGGACCCTGATAGTGATTAGTGCGAGTCTTTACCGCCGTGACGATCTGGACCGGTGCGAAAAACTGCTGAAACGGCGTCTTTTGACACCGTCTGCGAAACTATTCGCACTAATCACTATGAGGATATCAAAAAAATAACCATATGATCAGTCGTCTGTCTCGCTGTCGCCCAAGAACGCGCATTGGTCGGTCTCAGCGTCGAAGCAATCTGGGCATTCGGGGCGACGATCGATGATCGTATCTAATCGCTCCGCAACTGTCGCATCGATCACGCCCTCCAACTGGCTGGCTTCCTCGCGATACGCTTCGATGCCTAACACCGAGTGGAGGAACCGCTCGATGATACAATAAGTCTCGACGGACTCACGAGCCTGCTCAATGCCTGCCTCGGTGAGTGTCACCCCTTCGTATTTCTCGTGCTCAGCCAAGCTATCAGATTCGAGTTTACCGATCATCTCGTTCGCACTCGCCGGACTTATATCAAGTCGCTCGGCGATAGCACCCGTTCCTGCCGGTTCATTTGTCGTTACCTGGATCAGGTAGATCGCACGGAGATAGCGGTCTTTCGTGTTCATTGTTGGTCCATAAGGTTCGTCACTCGTTCGGCACCCTCTGCTTCCTCCTCGCGGATAGTTTTGAGCGTCTCAAGCAGGCGTTTCCGTGGTAGGCTGAACGCTACGTCGGACTGCTCAATACTTTCGATCAGATCATCGTAAAACTTGTACGCCGACTCTTCGGAGTGGAGTTGATCGTATAGAAGACCGTCGAAGTCGTCAGGTTTTGTCGCGCCGTACTGCTCGGCGACCAACGTCTGGATTTGTTCGAACGCAATCGTCTCGGCGTCGAGTTCGTCAATCAGCTCTTCGAGCCTGCGTCGGTGGTCCGCCGATTCTTTTGTCGTCTCTGTCAGTAGATTGGTAACCTCTTCACTCACCGGTTGATGTTCAGTGTCAGAGAGATTCCGATAATGCTGCTCGGCCCGCGCTTCAACTACTTCTTCGAGCACTACGCCGACCTGTAAGAGTCGGACAAGTTGGTGCTCAGAAGCGACACGGGCCTTTACATTCATATACTACCGTTAGTGAGGGGAAATTAAAAAACCCAATTAGTGTCTGACTCACGTTCTTGGAAATCGGATTTGATATACCTGTTTATAACTCTCTATTGAGGCTGTGTTTTAGATCGGTCGGTAAATCGTCTCAAAGGATCTGTGAGATAATGAGTGTGGGTACTATTACGATGCTTGTCAAGGGATATTTCTGAATCTGGAGTATCGACCTGCTGAACACCACGAATCCAATAATAGAATGAGTCTCGAAACCGGTCGAACTCGATGGGGCGATCGCGTCAAACAAAGTTAATCACTGCCGTACCGGTTGGAGCGTGTCAAACACTACTGGACCGTTACCATTATATGTTTTAGGTGTACCTAAATCAGTGTATAATGTTTGAACGGGGCCCCGAGCGGCTTTACACTCACTGGACGGGCAGACGAATTTACCCGCCCCAAAGTGGAGACACACGTCCATGACAGAGAGGAGCCTCCGAGCGCGCTTCCGCGCCGAGGCCTCGCGCGAGCGTCTTACGCTTCTCGGAACGTTCATAGTCCTCGGACTCGGCGCTGCGTACCTCGTCCGTAGAGTCGATCTCAATGAGGTTGTTACAGCAGCGATGGTAGCGGACCCGGCGCTTCTGGGCAGCGCTTTGCTCGTCTACGTGCTGTCGTGGCCGGTGCGTGGGCGTCGCTACGGCGACATGCTGGCGGCTATGGGTCATCGCTGCTGGACCGGGTTCCTTACCATGACGGTATTCGCGAGTCAGACTGCGAATCTCGTCGTCCCGGCCCGCGCCGGTGACGGCGTTCGGGCGTACCTGCTCAAGGAGCGACGGGATGTACCGTATCCGACTGGCGTCGCCTCCCTCGCCGTTGAGCGCGCGTTCGACCTCGTGGCGATCGGTCTCCTCGGTGGCATCGCGCTTGCGTTCCTACTCCTGACTGATCGATCCTTGGGATTGGGCGAATCGGTCGGGACTGTCACGCCATTAACGGCACTTTCGGCCGCGGCTGGCATCGCTGCTGTCGCCGTGACTCTCTCGGCTATCACCGTCGCAGTCGCCCGGAGTGACCGCCAGTTCGGCCCTACACTCTACGCTCGGGTTACGGGCCAACGCATGGAGAAGGTCGTCAAGTCCGTCGTCGATTTCGGTTCGTCGGTTCGGGTCGTCGCCGCCGACCCCCGGAGCCTTGGGACAGTGTTCCTCTGGAGTGTCGTCATCTGGTCGCTTGACGTACTTACAGCCGTCCTCGTGCTCGCCGCGCTCACGGGCGGAATTGGAGGGTTTGTCCCGACGCCGACGCTGCTTGTCGTCGGGACGCTTGCGGTTAGCGTCGGTAACCTCGCGAAGGTACTCCCGCTCTCACAGGGCGGTATCGGGCTATATGAGGCGGCATTCACCGGTCTCGTCGTAAGTGCGACGGGACTGCCAGTCGAGACAGCGCTCGCGGCCGCAATCCTCGACCACGCGCTAAAGAACGTGGTCACACTCGTTGGTGGCGGGACAGCGGCGCTCGCGCTCGGGCTCTCCCCAACGGCCGGTCCTACGGAGACCGATGAGCCGAATCGGGCAGCGAAAGCCGACGGCGGGGATGTTGCTGAAGCGTCGGATACAGAAGGCGTCGCTGAGCCGTCGGACCCCATCGAGGAGAGCAAGTCGTCGACCTCCGAACCGCCAGATTTTTAGGACAACCTAAAATTTTAGTAGTATGGAAGCACGTCGATCGGCCGCCGCAAGCGGTGACATCTGTGTAATCATTCCTACAATCCGGGAGTATGAGTGTCTCCGCGAGTACGTCGCAAACGCTCGGGAGCACGGATTTGATATCTCACGGCTCCACTTCGTACTTGTTACGGAGGACTTCTGTGATGTCGACGCGATGCGCGACATGCTTACCGACCTTGATGTCTCTGGTGAGGTGTTCGATGGGACGCACCGCGAGGAGTGGTACGAGGCAAACGGCGTAGCGGAGTACTCGCACGTCGTCCCGGCCGCGAGCCACGCGGAGACGAGCTTCGGCCTGCTGTATATGTGGGCGAACGAATCGTTTGAGTACGGTCTGTTCATTGACGACGACACGCTTCCGCACGAGGATGTCAATTACTTCGGCCGCCACATGGCGAACCTCGCGTTCGGGGGCGAGGTCGAGCGCGTGCGCTCCAACGAAGATTGGGTGAACGTCCTCTACCAGAACGCCGACGACCACGGCCTGTACCCCCGCGGGTATCCGTATTCCGCGATGGACGAGACAGTCGAGACCGATGCCGTTGAGGTCGACGCCGGTGAGATTGTCGCCTCGCAGGGGCTGTGGACCAACGTCCCGGACCTCGATGCCGTCCGAATTCTGATGGACGGCGACTTGGAGGGGCAGGCACAGACACGGACGACTGTAGACGACTTCGAACGCGATTTTGTCGCCGCGCGCGGCAACTACCTCACCGTCTGCTCAATGAACCTTGCGTTCCGCCGCGAGGTGATCCCTGCATTTTATCAACTCCCGATGGACGACAACGAGTGGGACGTCGGTCGGTTCGACGACATCTGGTCGGGACTGTTCCTGAAACGCGCCTGCGACGTGCTCGACAGGCGGATCTACAACGGAGATCCCCTCTGTGAGCACAACAAGGCCCCGCGCTCGACGTTCGACGACCTCGCGAACGAGGTGGCGGGGTTGGAGCTGAACGAACACGTCTGGGAGGTAGTCGACGAGGCGGGCGAGGACGCGGACTCCTTCGAGGCGGCGTTCGCAGAGATGGCCGACGCGCTTGTGGAGGGCGACTTCTCCGAGTGGAACAACGGCGCATTCCTCAACCACTGCGGCGAGTACATGCGTGACTGGCTCGACTGTCTCGACGCGGTCCATCGGGCGCCGGCGGTCGCGGATGACTGAACCGACACGACTAAGAGTGTTTAGGCAAGCCTAAAGCACATGACGAACCACGACCGAAGCGAGACGAGGATGAACCGTAGGCGCTACCTCGCGAGCGCCGCCGCAGTCGGCGCGGTCGGACTCGCGGGCTGTAACGGGACGAACAACGACTCTGGCGGCGACGGCAGCGACACCGGCTCGGTCGGACAGATCGGCTCGGGCCGCTCGGGGCGTGGGCTTCCCGGCGGTACGTCGATGACGGAGATGCCCGACCTGTCCGGTGAACTCACCGTCTACTCCGGGCGGGGAGAGTTCCTCGTCGGCGAGCTCATCCAGTACATCGAGGACCTGTACGACGAGTTCGACCTGACGGTCCGGTACGGCGGCTCAACCGACCTCGTGAACCAGATCGCCAACGAGGGCGAGGGCTCCCCGGCCGACGTGTTCTACTCGGTCAACTCCGGGTCGCTCGGCGCGCTCGCCAACGAGGGGCGGACGGCGGCGCTGTCCTCCGAGATCACTGACTTGGTCCGCGACGAGTTCCACACTGACCAGTGGATCGGTACCTCAGGGCGGGCGCGGACGATCCCGTACAACACCGACGAGTACTCCGAGGGAGACATTCCGGATGACATCATGGCGTTCCCCGAGGAGTTCGACGGCGACCTCGGATGGGCGCCCTCCTACGGCTCCTGTCAGGCATTCGTCACCGCGATGCGGCTGATCGAGGGCGAGGAAGCCACCCGCGAGTGGGTCGAGGCTGTCGTCGACTCCGGCATCACCAGCTATCCCGACGAGTTCGCCGCCTGTCAGGCGATCGCCGCCGGCGAGATCGACGCGGCGTTCACGAACCACTACTACATCCAGCGCGTCCTCGACGGCAATCCTGAGGCCTCCATCGCGACGGCCTTCACCCGCGGTGACGCCGGTGCGGTGTTCAACGTCGCCGGTGCCGCGGTCGTCGACAGCACCTCGGACGCGACCCTCGCGGAGAACTTCGTCCGCCACCTGCTGTCGGCAGAGGCGCAGGACTACTTCGCTCGGACGACCTTCGAGTACCCGCTGATCCCGGACGTCGAGCCGATCGGCGGCCTCCCCACGATCGACGAGCTCGACGTCCCCGACATCGACCTGACGCAGCTCTCCGACCTGGAACCGACGATCGACCTCATGCGCGAGGCCGGCGCCGAGCTATAGGCGTTCGAACGGTTTCCCTCACCCGTGTCGCTTCGCTTCGACGATGTCTCTCCGGACCGACTCGCAAACCGCATCCGCGAGCGCATCGCTCGCGTCGACCGGCTCACCGTCGCGGCGGCGCTGGTCTCGCTCGCGGCCGGACTCCTGACGTTCGCGATCGCGACGACCGTCTTCGCGTACCATTCGTTCAACCACGACGAGGGCGTCTACCTCACGCAGGCCGCGCTGCTTCTGGAGGGTCAGTTGGAGTTCCATGCCGGCGCACTCGCAGACGCCTTCCACCCGTGGTTCTTCGTCGAGGACGGCGGACGACTCTACCCGAAGTACAACCCGGTTCCCGCCGCGATGTACGCGGTGACGATGTGGCTGTTCGGCGAGCCGCGGGTGACGCTCGCGGCGGTCGCCGCCGGCAACGCCGCGCTCGTGTACCTGCTCGGATCGACCGTCTTCGACCGGCGGGTCGGCCTTGCGGCCGCGGTCCTGTTCGCGGCGTCGCCGATGGCGGTCGTCACCTCTTCGGTGTTCCTCCCGTACGCGCCGACGACGTTCCTGAACCTGCTGTTCGCGGTCGCGTACCTCCGGGGCGTCCGCGATCGGTCGCTCCCGCTCGCCGGCCTCGCCGGCCTCGCGATTGGCCTCGCCTTCTTTGCCCGGCCGTTCACGGCGGTGCTGTTCGCGGCCCCGTTCATCCTCCACGCGCTCGTTCGGACCGCCCTCGCGCTTCGGGACACCGGACTACCGCCGCTCCCCCTCCCCGTTCCGGTCCGTCGTCACGGACTCACGGCGTTTCTCGGTACCCTCTTCGTCGGCGTCACGCTGGCGTACAACCTCCGGATGACGGGGTCGTTCCTGATGTTCCCGTACGAGGCGTTCGCACCGATGGACGGACCCGGATTTGGCGAGCGGCGAATTCTCGGCCACAGCGAGGAGTACACGCCCGAGCTGGCGCTCCGGTCGAACGGGTACGGGCTGTGGTACCTCGCCACTCGATGGATCGTCGCCGGGCCGCTCGGCACGCTGCTCGCGCTCGCGGGGGCCGGGCTGGCCGCGTGGGCCTGGCTGTCGGGGCGACGCGCGTCAGGGGCCCCGGGAGACGGCGGCGTCGACGCTCCCGCGGAACCGGCGTTCGAGCGAACCGCCGGACTCCTCCTCAGCGGCGTCGTCGTCTCCGTCGCCGTCGGGAACCTGTTCTTCTGGGGGACGAACAATCTCCTCGCGACGTTTTCGGACCCGACCAACGGACTGATATCCGGCTTCGGGCCGTTCTACCACTTCGACCTGCTCGTTCCGCTGTCGGTCTTCGGCGGCGTCGCCGTCGTTGCCGGCGGTCGGGGGCTCTCTCGGCTCCGCGCGTGGCTCGCGTCTCGGACCACGGGGGAAACGGCGCGGGCGGTCGTCGCGGCGGTCGCAGTGCTTGCGGTCCTCGGCGGTGCCCTCGGTGCCGCGGCTGCGGCCGAGGGGCCCCTCGACCGTCACGCGGCCCACGCCGACAAGCACGAGGCGGCCTACGATCCGATCGAGTCGGCTGACTTCGACGACGACCTCGTCTTCGTTCCGACCCCGTACGGCGAGTGGCTCGGCCATCCCTTCCAGCCGCTCCGGAACGAGCCGGGGCTGGACGGCGATGCGGTGTACGCGCTCGACCGCGACCCGGCCGAGGACTTCGCAGTGACCGACGCGTATCCCAACCGCGACCTGCGGCGGTACGCGTATCGAGGCACGTGGACTCCGGACCCGAACCGACACGTCGCGCCGAAGCTCGAACCGCTCGATGTCCGCGAGGGAGCGCGGATCGACGCGACGGCGACGGTCGGCGTTCCCAACCGCGTCCGACGCGCGACGGTTCGACTGGAGACCATGCGCGGCGAGCCCTCCGGCACCGGCGAGACGGCCGACGCCGAGTACGACGTGCGCGACCTCAACGACTCGTTTGCGGCCGAGTGGTTGCTGACGCCTGAGGGCGCGCGGCTGGCCGGCGCGCCGAACGCGACCGTCCCGATCGACCCCGCGGGCGACGAGGTGATCGTGACGGTGACGCTCGTCGACCCCGCGGGCTCGACGTTCACCTACCGGCAGGAGGCGACGGTCCGAGCGACGAACGAGGGCGTTGAGGCGATCTGGCCTCCGGAGCGGTTCGTCTGTCGGCTCACCACGGAATGCGGGACAGAGGGCACCTACCTCCCCGAGGATCCGGACGCCCACTCGGACTGGGTCGCCTTCGAGACGGACGCAGAATCGGACGCGAACGCGTGAACCGCGGGCGTTCGCGGCGTGAGTTCGGAGACGCGAACCGCCGGTGTCTCAGTCGGTCGCCGATGGAGAGTTGTCCTCGTCTACAACCGACGCAGCTGTTCTTCCAGACACACCGTTACGATCGACTTCGCGATGGCGGCCCCGCCGCCGATCGGATCGAGTTTCGTCTCACCGAGGCGCTCGGCGTAGTGGATCGGGCGCTCGCGCACGTCGTAGCCGCGCATCAGCGGCCGGATCAGGAGTTCCGCTGAGAGCCCGGTGTTCTCTGTCCAGCCGATCTCCTCGACGACGTCGCGGCGGTACGCGCGCATCCCGGTCGTGGTGTCGTGGACGCGCTCGCCCATCAGGAGGCTCGCGAGCGCCGCGAACGCGTGGTTGCCGAGGCGGTTGAACGCCGGCATCGCCTCCGCGCCGTGGTAGAGCCGGTCGCCGCTGACGACGTCGGCCCCGTCGTTGATCTCGGCGAGGAACTCCGGCAGCGCCTCCATCGGGTAGGTGTCGTCGCAGTCTGTGGTGACGACCACGGGGCGGTCGGGCGTCAGGATCGCTTCCCGGACCGCCACGCCGTACCCCTGCGGCTCCTGCTCTATGACTGTCGCACCGTGTTCGCGAGCGATCTCCGCGGTGCGGTCGGAGGAGCCGTCGACGCAGACGACCTCGGCCTTCCCGTCGGTGACCTCGTCGATGTCTTCGAGGACCGTCGCGATCGCCTCCTCCTCGTTGTACGTCCCCATCACGACGCTGAGGTCGTCGAAGGTGTAGTACCCGACGTGCTTGGCGTCGTCGGTCGCCGATTCGTCGTCGGTCGCGGGTGCCGCTCCGTCCTCCGTCTCGTCGACCTCATCGGCCGACCCGTTCGCGCTGAGTGAACTCATTACCTCGAAGACGCCCCTCTACCCACTTGAGCTTTTAGGTTTACCTAAAGCAATTGTTAGAGCCGCTCTCGAACGTTATCAGCGACGCGGAGTGCCAGCGCGGCGATCGTAAGTGTGGGGTTCATTGCGCCGCTCGTGGGGAACACCGAACTGGAGGCGATCCAGCAGTTGTCCAGGTCGTGGGTCCGACAGTCGGCGTCGACGACGCCCCGATCGGGGTCGTCGCTCATCCGGGTGGTGCCCATGTGGTGGTAGGCGGGACCGGTGGCGTCCGGGCCGGCGACCCACTGGACATCGACGCCGAGCTCCTCTAAAATCTCGACTTGGATCTCGTTCGCCCGTTCGATCGTGTCGAGCGCGCGGTCGCCGACGGTCCAGCTGATCTCGGGAACGGGGTTGCCGCGGTCGTCGGTGCGGTCGGGGTCGAGCCCGATGTAGCTGTCCGACCGGGGGAGCTGTTCGACCAGCCCGCCCATCGCCACGTGGGTGCCGTAGCCGTCGCGGAGCCGCTCTACGAGTTCGTCCCCCCAGTCGTCGCCGGAAAGTGCCATCCCGACCGGCGAAGGGCCGGCGTAGTTGAAGAACTCCAGTTTGAACGGGGCCTGCGTCTCGTCGGCCTCGTCGTAGAACTGGTCGCAGGCGCTGGTGTAGAAGCCGACGTGGTTCTGTCGAGTGGGCTCGTCAAGGACGCCGCCGGCACCCGCGAACAGGTGGTCCATGAAGAACTTCCCGACGGTCCCGCTGGAGTTGGCGAGACCATCGGGATACTTGTCGGACTCGGACAAGAGCAGGAGTCGCGGCGTCTCCACGCCCCCGCAGGCGACGACGAAGGCGTCGGCCTCCTGCCTGTGCGTCTCGCCGTCGGGAGTCGCGTAGACGGCAGCGGTGACTCGGTCGTTCCCGTCGTGTTCGAGCCGCTCGACCGGCGCGCGGTCGATGACTGTCGCCCCCTGCTCCTCCGCGCGCTCGACGTGGACCGTCGCGTCGTACTTCGCGCCGGCCGGACAGACGGGCTGGCAGGTGCCGTAACCGACGCAGGCGGAGCGCCCGTCGTACGCCTCGGAGTTGCGTGCGTTCGGCACGGAGTGCATGTCGATCCCGAGTTCCTCGCAGGCCTCCGCGAACAGCGAGTCGCTGTAGGAGGGCTCGAACGCGGGCATCGGGTGCGGCTCCTCGCGCGGCGGGGCGTAAGGGTTGTCAGAGGCGCCCGCGACGCCCAACTCGCGTTCCGCCTCGGCGTAGTACGGCCGGAGGTCGGCGTACTCTATCGGCCAGTCCGCCCCGACGCCGCGTTCCGTCTCGGAGTCGAAGTCGTCCTCGTGGAGCCGCATCACCATCCCCTGCCAGTGGAGCGTCGACCCGCCGACCCCCTTGACGCGGGCGTGATTCAGCGGGTAGAACCACTCGCCGCTGTTGGCGTGGGCGTCGCGCTCGCCCCCGACGTCCCACACGTCGGGCCGGTCGTAGCTCGGACGGATCGCCCGCTCCTGTCGCGCGAGCCGGTCCGCGGGGTCGAACCGGGGGCCGGCGTCGAGGACAACCACGTCGTAGTCGGCGGCCAGTCGGTCCGCCACGAGCCCGCCCGCGGGCCCCGCGCCGACGACGCAGACGTCCGCGTTCGCGACCGGGGAGCGGTCGACGTCGCGGACCGCGGCCCGCGTTATCTCCCCGTCCTGGGCGTCCTCCACACTCATTGGGGCCCCCGCCGGTAGCTCTTGATCCCGCCCGGGTGCCCCTGCGGGTTCTCCAGTCCGACTAGCTCGCCGCCGGTCGGCGAGGCGTAGAACGCGAGCAGGAGCTCGTTGACGACGTAGTAGCGCACTCGCTCCGCGAGCGTCCCGTCCGGATCCTCCTCGGCGGTGTCGGCGCCGACCTCTCGGAGGAGCCGATCGCGGTCGCCCTCGGAGAGCTCGGTGATCGGGGCTCCGTGCCACGATCGAGCCGCGCCGTCGAGCTCTCCGATCGCCTCGCGGATCCCCTCGGCGTGACCCGATCCGTCGAGCCGGCCGTCGAGAAACCCGTCGACGAACGGCTCGACGCCGTCGACTTCGCTCGGGTAGAGGACCGTCGCGACCCCGGCCATCGACGCGCGGACGGCCGCTTCGTCGAGGGGTTGGTCGTTCCCCTCACCGGCGTCACTCGATCTTCCGCCGTCGCCAGGACCGTCGCCTGCGCGTCGGGCCGCGAGGGCGACCCCACCGGTCGCGCCGACAGCGGCCAGCGCGGCCGCCGCGTCGCGCCGCGTCAGTTTCATAACCGGTTTAGGTTCCCCTAAAGTATTATATCCGTCGGACCCGATTGACGACCGGATCGGAACTTGTAACAGTCGGTGCGCCCGCCCCTTGACAAGTACGTCCCTTCCCGGATTATGAGTCTGACACGCCGGATACGCGACTTCCTGACAGACGGCGACGGCCGACTACCGCTGGGGTTGACCCTACTGTCCGCGGCCATCGCTGCGACGATGGTGTTCCCGCTGGCGTGGCTGGTGATCGAGGCGGTCACCGTCGAGCGGTCGCGCGCGCTGGAGCTCCTCTTCAGCGGTTCGACAGCCGAGGTCTTGGCCAACAGCCTGCTGTTGATGGCCGGCGTCACGGTCTTTTGCATCCTGTTGGGCGTCCCGCTAGCGTACCTCACGGTCCGGACTGACCTCCCCTTCCGTCGGTTCTGGTCGGTCGTCTCCGCGCTCCCGCTCGTCGTGCCGAGCTACGTCGGCGCGTTCGCGTTTGTCTCGGCGTTCGGGCCTCGAGGCGAATTCCACGAGGTACTTTCGCCGCTCGGCATCGAACGCGTTCCGGAGATATACGGCCTGCCCGGCTCGATACTCGTCATTACGCTGTACACGTACCCGTATGTCTACCTGACGACGCGGGCAGCGCTCCTCTCGTTCGACACCACGCTGTTGGAGGCGGCCCGGACGCTGAACCACGGCCGGCTCGCGTCGTTCCGTCGGGTGACGCTCCCTGCGATCCGACCGGCGATCGCCGCCGGGTCGCTGCTTGCGGCGCTGTACGCGGTCTCAGACTTCGGGACGCCCTCGATCATGCGGCTGTCGGTGTTCACCCGACAGATCTACGTCGAGTACAACTCTTTCGGGAGCGACTACGCCGCGCTGCTCTCCTTACAGCTGCTCGTTGTCGTGCTGTTCGTGCTCGCGTTGGAGTGGCTCGTCCGCTCTGACGCGTCGTCGCACGGCGACGACGCGGGTCGCACCGACCACCGGGTGTCGCTGGGACGACTCCGGTGGCCGGCGACGCTGCTGCCGGCGGGGGTCTCGGCGCTCGCGCTCCTCGTCCCGCTGTGGATTCTCGGGCTGTGGCTGGTGCGTTCGGAGGCGGGTCGACGGCCGTCGATGGCGTTCGAGCCGATACAGGTCGTCAACTCCGTCTCAGTCTCCGCGGCTGCGGCGGTCGTCGCCGCGCTGGCGGCTATCCCCATCGCGTACTTCGCCGCGAACCACGACTCGCCGCTCGCGGTCGTCTTCGAGCGCGCGACGTACGTCGGGTTCGCGGTGCCCGGCATCGTGCTCGCGCTGGCGCTCGTCTACTTCGGGTCCGGCTACGTGCCGCGGCTCTACCAGACGCTGCCGCTGTTGGTGTTCGCGTACGTTGTCCGCTTTCTCCCGCAGGCCGTCGGATCGAGCCGGACGTCGATCCTTCAGGTCGACCCCAAGTTGGTTGAGGCCGGTCGCACCCTCGGGGAGTCATCCATGGGAGCGTTCAGACGGGTCACGTTCCCGCTCACGCGGTCGGGAATCGTCGCGGGTGCCGCGCTCGTCTTCCTCACGACGATGAAGGAGCTGCCCGTCACGCTGATCCTCCGCCCGTCCGAGTTCGACACCATCGTCACGCAAATCTGGCGCGCACAGGAGACTGCGCTGTACCAGTACGCCGTGGTGCCGACGCTCATCCTCCTTGTCATCTCCGGGCTCTCGATGGTCGTCCTCCTCGCGCAGGAAGGCGGGCACGAGGGATTATAACGGCGGCCGCGCGGCAGTCCTCGTCGCGGCGTTCGGATTCCACACGTATTTGTTCGTCACCGCTAACGGGCCAGTATGAATCTCGACGATGCGCACGTTCTCGTGACGGGCGGCGCCGGACTCGTCGGAAGCCACCTCGCCGCCAGCCTGCTCGGTCGCGGCGCAACCGTTCGCGTCGCCGACGACCTCTCGAAGGGGACTCGCGACCGCGTACCGGACGATGCCGAATTCGTCGAGGCGGACCTGACCGATCCCGCCGCCGTCGCCCGCGCGGTGACCGACGATCTCGACATCGTCTTCCACTTCGCGGCGTTCACCGACACGAACTACGACGACGACCGCACGCTGTTCGAGGACAACACCGCGATGACGTACAACGTCTTAGAGCGGATGCGGGAGGTCGGCGTCGATCGCTTCGCGTTCACCTCTTCGTCGACGGTGTATGGCGAGGCGCCGCGGCCGACGCCCGAAGACTACGCGCCCATGGAGCCGATCTCCGTGTACGGCTCCGCGAAGCTCGCGGACGAGGCGCTGATCTCGACGTTCGCGCACTCCTACGATGTCCAGTCGTGGGTGTTCCGCTTCGCGAACATCGTCGGGCCGCGCCAGCGCGGGAACGTCATCCCAGATTTCATCGAGAAGCTTGACGCCGACCCGGCCGAACTGGAGATCCTCGGTGACGGCCGACAGGAGAAGTCGTACATGTACGTCTCCGAGTGCGTCGACGCGATCCAACACGTCGTCGAAGCCGCGGACGACGACTACAACGTCTACAACCTCGGGACGCGGACGACCACCTCGGTGACGCGAATCGCGGACATCGTCAGTGAGGAGCTGGGCGTCGACCCCGAGTACAGCTACACCGGCGGCGACCGCGGTTGGACCGGCGACGTGCCGAAGATGCGGCTTTCGATCGAGAAGCTGTCCGCGCTCGGCTGGGAGCCGTCGGTTGAGAGCGACGAGGCCGTTCGGCGGAGCGCGCGAGAGCTTATCGCCGAACTCGTCAAATAGAGCGTAGTCGTTTCGGATTTGTCGAACCAATCAGTCGCCGATAGTTCGTCGGGGTGACGCCGAACACGGTGCGCGTGTCTCGTCCGTAAGTCCTCCAGAAAACAGACCGTTTGAACCCTCACTGCTCACGGGGGGAACTCGACGCAGCCGGAAGTCTGACCGTGATCGTCGTGCCCGGCTGCGACTCGGACACCTCGATTTCACTATCAAGGCTCCTGACGACCCAGTAGGCAAGGTACAGGCCAACCCCCTGCCCGTGAACAAGTGCTTCTTTTTTTCCGTTCGCCAGTACTTGTCGTTCGTCCTCAGGAAACCCGGGACCCTCATCAGCGACCGTGATCAGTACCCGTTCGTCGCCGACAGTGACAGTGATGTCAACAGTCGGTCGAGGTCAAGCGTGTTCGACAGCGTTTTCAAGCAGTTCCTATACCGCCGTTTCGACCCGTGGCAACGTCTCAGCAACGACCGTCTTGGGGATCTCGGTCGAGACCGACGAGGACGACCGCTACCGCACAGAATAGGTCGTCGCGGCGACGAAGAATGATGTCGGCTACCTCGACGGCGTCGACGGTATCGGAATCATCGAACGCGGGAAGGCTTTCGTCGACGTCGACGAGCGCGGCCGGACCGATATCAAGGGACTGTACGCGGCGGGTCGACTAGCCGATAAGCCCCATCAGGCGGTCGTCTGCGCCGGCCACGACGCGGAAGTCGGCGTGACGATCCTCGAAGACGACGACAGACCGTTCTACCACGATTGGGTCGCCCCTGAGGACTACTTCACTGACCGCGGCCGAGATCTCCCGCCCGGCTGTAAGGAGATCGACGACGAGGAGCAACGCGAGCGCGAAAATACCTCGCTGGAAGTGATGTGTGACCGCTTCACCGAGCCGCACCCCAACGAGGAGGAGACACACCCAGATCTCGAGAACTAATGAACCGTGTTTGTGTGGATAATGAATCTATCGATCAGAGAATCTCGTTCCGCTCCTAATTCTAATGTATCGTCTATTACCCAAGATAGCAGCGGCAGCCACCGTGATTGGCCTATTTTAGGCCAGCCAAAAAACCAGAACTGATTTATACTTTTAGGTTAACCTAAACATATGCGACGGACACGGCGTACGTTGCTCGGCGGAACTGGTACAGCACTCCTCGCCGGTCTCGCAGGGTGTTCTGGGATCCTCGGGAGCGATGGAGACGAGACAGATCAACCCTCGAACGGCGACACTACAACCGAACAGTCCACCGACGAGTCAGGGATAGCGGATCCCGACCCGACGGACGCGGCGGTCGTCTCGGAGTGGAACGCGATGCGAATCCGCCTGCGCGACCCCGTTATCCTCGGACACGCCGAGGAGTTCACCGCCGGCGCGTCGGTTGCGAGCCGCATCTTCGAGCGGTTCGAGACCGCTTCGGGTGAACACAACGCCCACGAGGTGCTCGAGGACACTAGCGAGGAACACTACGAGGGGTTCGAGGAAGGGTTGGGCGACCTCCGCGGGGCACTGGAGGCCGAAGACCTCGAAGGCGCACACGACGCGATGCGTACCGCCGACGAACATCTGCGGGGTGTACAGGGCGCACTCATCGGGTCCGAGGCGGTGAAGCCGCTGAACGTCCTCGTGATGGGTGCCCACGTCTCGGACGCGGCACTGCTCGCGCAGATCGGAGACTTCGAGGACGCGGCGGGGGAGTTCTCGCATATCGGTACGAAGTTCGAGGAGAAGGGGCTTCGCGAACTGCTGGCTGGAGCCGACGCGGAGGCCGCTGATGCCTTCGTTACCGCACTCGACCGAGGAGCCGCTGCGGCCGACAGCGAGGATGGCGAGACTGCTGTTGCGGCCGCAAACGAGGTGGTCGGGGCGGCTACTCGGGGCAGTTACTCGCTCCTCCCGGAGTCGGTCGCCAGCGCTACGCATATCAGTACCCTTCAGGGGCGGGGGTGGGACGCTGCCGCGCTCACGGGGTTGGGTGGTGCCTCGACGGAGTTCGCCCACGCTGCTGCCCTGACCGTCTACCGGGCGCGCGTCCACGACGCCGCCTGGCTGTACGAGCGCGGGCACGCCGACGCCGCCTCGGAACGCGTCGAAAACACCTTTGCCCACTTCGAGGGCGCCAGAGCGCACGAGGCGTTAGAGGAGTCTAGCGAAGACGCGTACCACCGGTTCGAGGACGACGGACTGAGCGCGCTCTCGACGGCTATCGACAACGACGACTCGGAGAGTGTCACGGCGGCGGTCGAGACGATCAACGGCGCGTTGGTCGACGGGATCGAAGCGCTCGGCAGCGGTGACGAACCCGCCCTCCTCGAGGCGGGCTACGTCAAGGCTCGGATCGAAGACGCACTGGAGCGGTACCGACTCGGGGAGGCAGGGCTCGCAGCCGAGACTGCTCGCAATGTCTTCGGGACCTTCGAGGCAAACGAGGCCGACTTCCACGAAACGCTTGAAGAGACCGACGAGTCCCTCTACGAGCTCTTCGAAGACGAGCACCTGACAGGACTGATCGAGGCCTTCGAGGACGGCGACGACGCGGCCGTCGAGGACCACGTGGCCGGGATCCGGGAGACGTTGTTATCCTTCGAGACGACCGCGGGGACGACCGCTCACGTGAGTGCCGTCGAGAGCGGCTACGCCGCGGCCCGGGTCTTCGATGCCGGGGTCCTCGACGACGTCGGTGACTCCGACCGCGCGGCTTCGGTCGTCCAGGCGGTATTCCGGCACTTCGAGGCTGGGGCCGGCGGCTTCCACGAGGCCCTCGAGGAGGCCGATCACGACCGCTACGAATCTTTCGAGGCCGCACTCAGCGCGACAGAGAGCGCCGCTCGGGAGGGCGGGAGCGTCGCCGAGCAGGCTCAGGAGTTCAACGGCGAGGCGGTCGGGGCCATCTACGCCGTGGTGGCGTCGGCCGGCGGTTCGTTCGGGTCGGAGGCGGCGTCGGTGATGCAGGACACCTTCGCTCACTTCGAGGAGGCCCGCGTCCACGAGGCATTGGAGGACGCCGACCGGGACGCCTACGAGGGATTCGAGGGGATGTTGGAGGAGTACATCGGCGCGCTCGACTCGGGCTCGGACGTTGACGCGTCCGCCGAGGGGTTCGCACAGGCGGCGCTGCGCGCGCAGTTCGCGGTCGCAGGCGCGTCGGACGCGGCTCCCGTGGACGGATCCGAAATGAGCGACGAAGAGGATGGGGAGTCAGAATTGGAAGGCGGCCCCAACATCGTCGAGGGAGTACCCGACGATGCCGACCACGTGGTCGAGATGAACGCCGTCGCGTTCGAGCCGGAGCAACTCACGGTTTCACAGGGAGACACAGTCGCATGGGCGCACAACGCCGGTGAGCCACACAACGTGGTCGGCTACGCGGACGAAATCCCGGAAGCCGCCGACTACTGGGCGTCCGGCGGGTTCGAATCGGAGGAAGCCGCACGAACCGGCTGGGAGAACGGGGAGGGAGCTGTCCAGTCCGGACAGTCGTACGTACGCACCTTCGAAACGGCCGGGACACACGAGTACTTTTGTGTCCCGCATGAGGCCGCCGGCATGGTGGGATCAGTCACCGTGGAATGAATCCAATTCAAGGAGGACATCTGTGATTGGAACCACACTCGCCGAAATCCGCGACCACATCGAGTCGCTGGCCAGCGACGACGGCGAGTACTACCTCATCTGTGCGCGGTACGGCGACCGCCCCGTCCCTGCTTCGGACCTCCGGTTCGACACGCGAGCCACCGCGAGGGCGGCCGCGCAGGCGACCACGCAGTACCGACAGGCGCTCCGTCGGTACGACCCGCAGGTTCCGTACTACGACATTGTCGCGTGTCAGGCCGTGGATATCCAGACTCGGTGTGCGCGCATCGAGCGACGGCGCTGTGACTCGCAGTCCACCTATCCGGCAGCACTCGCCGAGCCGGTCGTGAAACGCTCGCTGTCGGTCGCCCGCGAACTCGTCGAGTTCTGTCACCGCGTCGCCGCGGCGGTCTTCGAGACCCTCTCCGAGCGCGGGTACGACGCCGTCGAATCCGCGATCATGGACGCGTACTTCGCACACGCCGAAGAGCTCTCCGACCCCAACGGACTCTGTATCCGGCTTCTGGAGAGCATGGCGGTCGAACTCGCCGACCACCTCAATTCGTCCGAACAGGTCGCCTTCCTCTCGGCGGCGGCAGAACGACTGGAACACGAGCCGAGAGACGCAACGGGCTCCCCGATGCGGTCCTCTGGAGAACAGTCAGTCGACGAATCGCTGTCCGTGCTTCAGAATACCGGTCTTTATTCTCGGGGGAGCCAAGTCACCGACAGCGAGGCAGACGGGTGTGCCGCGGAACTTATCGTTGATGTCTCCGGGTACGCGCTCCAGCCGTCCGACGGCCGCTTGCCGCTGCTCCCAATTGCGCTCACCGTCCACCGGTGCGACGACGCGTGGGTTCCGACCCGAGTGGATACATCTGGGAATAACATACAGATCTCATTTCGACCTGTCGAGGACTCGGAAACGCTCGATCAGTCCGGTCCAGTTTTCGCTCCGGAGGTGCGCTAGGATGTCGATCGAGACCCACATCGATAGTGCGATGACGCGTGTCGAGCGGGAGCAGACACACTTCGACGCGGAGCGTAAAGCCTACGAGCGCTTCCGATCGGGAGTCGCGTCGCTATCGCCACAGTCGGCAGCGACGCCCTCGACAGGCCTGTCGGCCGATGGAGGGACCCTCTCTGTCGCAGGCGGATCACGGCATGAGGCGGTGACCACCGACGCCGATCGCGTCCGTGAGCTATTCACCGAAACCGTTCGTCCCCACAGCGTCGCCGATCTTGACGGCGAGGAACCGGTCCTCGAAACGATTCGCGAAGAACTCGGTGACTCTCTTGCGTTCGTCCTCGCATCCGAAACGGATGCCGACGTAACCCCACAGGTTCAGAGCGCGATCTGTTCGAAGGCCCAACAGCGACTCCAAGAACTCACTGCGATGAGCAGTGCGCTCGATCGCGAGACTGAGTCGCTCCAAGCGGCTGCCCAAGACTGTCAAACCGTTACCGAGTGGGTAGAAAAGCACAATCAGACGTCACTCCTCAAACTCGGGTTCCCCGAGCTTCAGCGACGCCACGAACAGCTATCGGCCCACCGAGAACGGTGTGATGAGCGCCTCCGTGTTCGACAGAAGACTATTCAGGCTACAACGAACCGAGGGCCTAACGCGGGACTCAAACATCGCTCACTCATGACGTTTCTCTATCAAGAGTTTCCGGTCTCGTATCCTGTCCTGTCGACGGTAACGCGTCTCAACGGGCTGTTGGTGGACTGTCAGCGATCTGTTCGCGATCATCTGACCCAGAGGGTATAATCTATGGGTGAAACACCTCGCTCTCACCGTGCCCAGGTCTGGGTGTGGCTATACCTCCAACTGTTCGGAACCCCCGAAAATGACGACGACGATACTTCCGAAGAGGTTCGCGAAGCGGGACAACGGACAACCGGAGAGACCGCCGATGGGGAATTCAAATGACCGCAGAATCAGACTACCTCCTCGCTCTGTTCATCGCCGAACAGCAGTCGTCTCCACCGATATCGTCGGGACAGCTCGCGACGGCACTCGACCGCTCACAGGCTGCGACAACCGAGATGTTCCAGCGACTTGAGACAGAGGGGCTCGTCGAATACGAACCGTACGAGGGGGCAAAACTGACGTCCTCAGGCTGTGAGCAGGCGGAAGCGTTACATGAGACCTACGTGACGCTCTCGTGGTTTTTCCGCTCGGTTCTGGACCTCGATACGCACGAACGCGAGGCGATGCGAATGGCCGGACTAGTCAGCCCGACGGTCGCCGAGCGACTCGCAGAGACGCTCGTTCCGGCCGATGAGGTGCCTGACGAGGAGGCGGGATCTCTCTCCGAGTACTGAATAGCCGACTCGGTAAAACCGTTCATAATAGGATATGAATTTCACCGATACCACGATCGTCCAGTCGAATCGGGGACGTGGTCTATGCCTGTGAGTCGACGACGAGCGCTCCTTTCATGCCTAAATCCAGATGCGGTTCACACTGGTAGAGAACGGTTCCCGCCTCGTCGAACACCTCCGTATGTAGGTTGTTTTCTCGCTCGACGATCTCCCCCGAGGAGAACGCACGGTTCGATTCCCCCAATTGCGCGTTGGGATCCGACACGACGTTGTGATGGCCGTGGGCAGTCCAGACCCATTTGACGACGGTTTCCGGAGAGATAATCACGGCAGAGGGATCGAACGCGACCGGGCCGCCGTTCCCCTCCGCACCGACCGTGATCTCGGGGTTATCGAGGCCACGAGCATCGACGATCGTTCCGTTGAACGTATCGTCCGCACCTCCCACCTCGTCGGTGTCGAGCCAGCGTCCAACGAGCGGGTAGTCATCAGCTGGCAGTGTCTCTAAATCATCCATCGAGTCGACTACTGTCGCATCTGGTGACGTCTCGTCGGTACCCATACAGCCCGTCACGGCTATACTCCCGAGAACACCGGTCGTAGTGAGGAGATCACGACGATCACAGGTAGGATGAGTTAGTTTTTCGGTCACATTTTTAGGTTGGACTAAAAATATAAAAGTGCCACGCTACACGGTCTTGAACGCGTTTGTCCAATCGAAGTTCTCTTTGCTGACGGCCGTACGGGATCGGAACCGTTTTGTTTTAGGTTAGCCTAAAGACATCCATGTCAGCCGGTACGCAAGATGAGATGGGGCGACCCGTCGAATTGCCCTCCGAAGACAGGCCGGAGCTTGCCGTCTGTGAGAGCGCTCCCGGCAAGGCAGTGTTCATCGAATGTGAGAACAGCGACGGCTGGATCGCGATCGACGAGCCCGTCGAGGTGGCCCTGTAGATGTCCGACGTCGATGACGAGCAATCGACGATTCGGTCGGGACGGAACTTCGAGGAGGAGTATCGACTGGACGCGAGTGAGGCGGGCGAGTTCCTGATCGCGCTCGGCGAACAGCTTCGTGACGACGATAAACTGACGATCGTCGGCGACGAGTGGGAACTCCCCTTCGCGTTCGGAGAGCCGGTCGAACTGGAAGTGGAGTACGAGGGCGTCGACGAGCCGGAACTCGAAATCGAGCTCGAACTTCCGGGGCGGACCGACGAAAGTGGCCCCGAAATCAAGTAGCTTACTGGGTCGCCGATTCGAGCACGAGCGTATCGTCTTCGAGGTAGTGCTCGATATGGTGGGTGTGCTCTTCGAGCGTTTCGAGCTGTTCACGAAGCATCTCACCGGTCGCGTAGTCGCCGAGGCTATCGGCCAGTTCGACGTGTTCACGGTAGCTCTCGATGATGTCGCCCATCACTTCAAGATCGTTCGACAACGATGTCCGGATGTCGTAGACGTTCTCGTCTTCGACCTCGACAGTCGCGTGTTCCGCGAGCGTGGTCATGCTCCCATGCGGGACGCCCCCGAGCGCCTGGAGCCGCTCCGCGAGCTCGTCGGCTGCGTCCTCGACATCCTCGTAGACCTCCTGAAGGAACACGTGAACCTCGAGGAACTCCGCGCCTTCGACATTCCAGTGGTGTTTGTGGAGCTGGTGGTAGAGGGTGTACGCGTTCGCGAGGTCTGCGTTCAACGCCTCGACGATCTGTTCGGCTTTGCCCGTGTCAAGTCGGAGCGCGTTCTCTTTGACGGTCCCCGGCTCCTGTCGAACAGTCTTCTGTGTGTTCATTACGTCTCTAACAAGGTCCCCCGGCTACTTCAAACTTCTCAATTAACAAATAATTTTTCGGATTACCTAAAACAGCGTCTGTGTTTGGCTCAACGTACACCAGTGGATATAGGGACCGCCTCGGCAAATAATTTATCAGAAGAAATATATTAAAATGGTTTCTGACGCGATAGTAATCTCCGTTGTTCTCGCGGCGTTCGGGCTGCTCTTTTTCCGGCAGATCCGGGTCTATCCGCTCACTCGGTCGATCACAGCCGCGACCGGGGCGGTCGTCGTCGTCGCACTTGGAGCTATCTCTCCCGAAGAAGCACTCCGCAGCATCGACAGCGAAACGATCCTGCTGCTGTTCGGGATGCTCGCACACGTCGAGGCGCTGTCGAGAAGTGGATTTTATCCGTGGGCGGCCACACAACTGGTCCGACGGACGGGGACGGTTCGGCGACTGGTGATCGGGACACTCTGGTTGGCTGCGATCTTGAGCGCACTCGCGCTCAATGACGCTATTGTACTTCTGATGACGCCCGTGTTGATACAGGCTGTTCGAGACGCCGAGGTCGACGCCACCGGGCCGCTCGTCGCGGTCATCCTCGGGGCGAACATCGGGAGCGTCGCGACGCCGCTCGGCAACCCACAGAACGCGTACATCCTCAGCCAGAGCGGCCTCACAACGCTCGAGTTCGTGGGTGTACTCGGTCCGATCGCTGGTGTGTCTCTCGTCGTTACGACGGCGATGCTCGCAGTACAGCATAACGGCACGCCAATTGAATCGACTATTTCAGTCCCCGATCTCGATCGTCGGTGGGCGATCTCAAGCGGCGCGTTTCTGATCGGAACGTTCGTACTGATGGCTGCGCTTCCGACGGTACCCGCCGGGATCATCGCCGCAGGGATGGGGATTTGTCACCTCGCGTGGCTCCAACTGTTTCGTCGACTTCCCGGCCAGAAGATCCTCGCAGAGATGGACTGGGGAATCCTCGTGTTGTTTGTTGGACTGTTCGTACTCGTGGGGAGTGTCCGTGATACCGTCCTCGTCGAAACGCTTCAGCAGGTCGGCAGCGGATTGGGCTTAGCCGGTGTGACGTTCGTCCTGTCGAACCTCGTCAGTAACGTGCCTGCCGTCGTGTTGTTGTCGACGGCCGTATCCGATCTCACTGGGTGGTATCTTCTGGCAGCGGTCAGCACGCTTGCGGGGAATGCGACGCCGATTGCGAGCGCGGCAACGCTAATCGTCCTCGATCAGGCGAGTCGACGTGGGGTCGATCTCTCCGTCGTCCACCTCATTCGTGTCGGGCTTCCGGTCGCCATCGTGACGAGTGTGCTCGCGACAACAATCCTGTTAGTCTGATGGGAGTCACCCATTACGAGGGTGCGTTTCAGCAGTTCTGTGCTTTTTATTGAATATATCTCACACTCTCTACGGGGCGATTCTAACTGTTTTATTTCACGCCTGAGTGAGGGAGACACTTTAATTCACAATCCATTCGGATAAAATTGCTCGAAATGTTTTGGTTGAGGACTATTCTATGACTGGCTCGAACGACACAGTTTTAGGCATACCTAAAGAGTATAACAGTACGTATCGGACGCTAGTCTCCGGCGCCCGCTGACTACCGATGATATCCACGGACCCAGCCGATATGGCACGAGCGATCGACAAGACTAATGAGACAGCCGGCAACCGCGGGGCCCCTCCGTGGGCAGCCGAAACGGACGAGCGACCGACTGATGCGACGGCCGATCCCGTCCTGTCGCTGTCCGGCGTCACGAAGTCGTTCGGCCCCGAAACCGCTGTTGACGATGTTTCGCTTGACGTCTATTCCGGGGAGCTCCTGACTTTCCTCGGCCCGTCCGGCTGCGGGAAAACGACCACGCTCCGCACCATCGCAGGGCTCGACGAGCCGACCCAAGGGCGGATCTCGCTTGGCGGCGAGGTCGTCGCAGGCGACGGGTTGTTCGTCCCGCCGGAGCGGCGCGACGTGGGTATCGTCTTCCAGAACTTCGCGCTGTTTCCCCACCTCACCGTCCGCGAGAACATCGCGTTCGGACTGACGGACGCCGACGCCACCGAGACCGAGGCACGCGTCGACGAGTTGTTGGCGCTCGTCGAGATGAGCGACCATGGCGCGAAGACGCCGGACCAGCTCTCCGGCGGGCAGAAACAGCGCATCGCGCTCGCGCGGTCGCTTGCGCCCGAGCCCAAGGTGCTCCTCTTGGACGAGCCATTCTCGAACCTCGACGTGCGCCTCCGCGTCAAAATGCGCGAAGAGGTTCGTCGCATCCTGAAAGAGGCTGGTGTCACCGCTGTCTCCGTCACCCACGATCAGGAGGAGGCGCTGTCTATCTCCGACCGCGTCGCCGTCATGAACAACGGCCAGATCGAACAGGTCGGCAGTCCGAAGACGGTGTTTGAGCGGCCTGAGTCGAAGTTTGTCGCCTCTTTTCTCGGACAAGCCGCCTTCCTCGAAGGGGAGCTCAGTGACGGGTCGGTCGAGACCGCGATCGGTCGAGTCGACGCGGTCACACTGGAGGGGTACGAGACGGTGTACGACCGCGCATCCGTGGACATCCTCGTGCGGCCAGACGACCTTCGTGCGACGCCCGTGACCCCTGACCTAGCGGACGGCGTCATCGTCTCGCGGCAGTACGTCGGCCCCTCATTCGTCTATCGGATCGAGCTTGACGCCGGCGGCGCGGTCCACTGTCTCCACAACCACGTCGATGAGTTCGACCTCGACCAGCCGGTCTCGGTGGAACTCACCGCGGACCACCCGATGGCTTGGTACCCGCGGTGATAGGAGGGCTTTATTAACTGAGTTGAATCGGTGTAAAGTGTATCAATTCCTACTAAATTTGCGCCCTGTATCTTATAGCCACTTATCCAACTACCTAATTGTTGTTAGAAGTCGCGTGTAAGATGTAGAGGATCTATTGAGCAGGCTCGATCCCGGTGATTTCGAACCGTGCGCCGCCATCGATCACACGAGATATCGAGACTACCGGGAAGCTTCTTCATACCCGATGTCCGGACCTGAATGGATCGAGACGAAGATCACGTTGTCAGTCCCTTCGTTAACGCCTCCGTGGACGATTTCCTCTGGATCGACATCCACCTGACCGGCTGTGATTTGCTTGGTTTGCCCGTCTCCAAGATAGTAGGTGAGTGTTCCTTGGATCATCACCCACGTGTCTTGGCCGTCGGAGTGGATATGGCCCGAGAGCTCCTGACCGGGTTTCACTCTCCAGACAAAGACCGCCGAATCGGACGTTTCGACGATTTGCGTGCTCTCGGCGTGTTCGTCGGAAAACTCAATTGCCTCTGTTGCGGTGAAAACTCTCCCGTTCATTCCGACACAAGTCTGAGTGATATTAACGTAGTAGAACAAATAGTGAACATGTTCGGGAGTCAATTTAGGATCCTTCCTCAGAGATTTCAAACTGGATTAGGCCAGCCTAAAATGATACGAAATCACGTCCACCACCTGTGGCACAAAATCGACACCAAACCACCCGCAGTTCGCCTTGTCGTTGCTGTGCTCGCACTCGCGTCGCTCCCACTGTTCGGAGCCGGCGTCCGACATCTCGGGGAGGTTCTCGCACTTGGGCGCGCCGTTCTCCCGTTACTCGTCGTTGCTCACATCCCGGCGCTTATCGCTGGACTTGCCCTGTGGTCGCTCGGCTGTGACACGTTCGGAGGAAAATAATGCCGGCGACAAATTTCGACACCGAACGCGAGTACAACCCTGAACGGTTCTCCACTCGGGAGATCTTCCGGTCCGAGCGACTGAAGATCGTCCTCGGATACTTCGAACCGGACCAGTTTATCCCGGTACATGCGCCGGGGAGTGACCTCGTCGTCTCGATTCAACGAGGGTCGGGAACCATCCGGGACGGCGAGACGGATCGTCGTGTCGCTTCCGGAGATGTCGTTGTCGTTCCTGCCGATGCCGACCGCGGCATTCGCGCAAACAAGGAAGAACGACTCGAAGCGCTGCTAGTGACTGCGCCGCCGCCGACCGATGCTGAGCATCGACCGGTCCGAGAGGGACTGCGAACGAACGACTTCGAACCTGAACACGACCAATGAAGACCGCAAACGTATCTGCTCTGGACGCATCGCCGCTCGAACGAATCTTCGATAACGTGGAACCGCACACAAATCTCTTGGAACTCCCGGCTGGTGAGGGAGTTTCTGAACACGAACATCCCGACCGGTCGATCGTCTTCTACGTCCTCGAAGGCGAGATCAGGCTCCGCGTTGGTGACGAGACCGAAACGCTCCATGCGGGAGCGATCGCACAGTTCGATGGCAATCAGTCGATCGCCCCGAAAGCCGAGACCGATAGTCGCGCATTACTCATTCTCTCGCCGGATGCTGACTGAGAAGATGGACGACGCCGATATCGCCAATCAGCCCGCCCACTGGCTCCTCGCAAACCTCGGCAAGCGAGTGCTCCGACCTGGCGGAAAGGAGCTGACGCTCTCGTTGCTCGATGCCCTCGAAATTGACTCCGAGGACGATGTCGTCGAGTTTGCGCCCGGCGTCGGATTCACCGCCGAGCGCGTTTTCGACTGCGAGCCGCAATCCTACACGGGTATCGACCTGAGTCGTGAAGCGGTTGCTGACCTCAAATCGAAATTCGGCGGTCCGGGGCGAGAGTTCATCGTTGGCAACGCGGCAAACGCGGAGCTATCCGATGAGGCCGCGGATGTCGTGTACGGTGAAGCGATGCTGACGATGCATCCTGACGACGGGAAGGCGTCGATCGTCAACGAGGCGTTTCGCCTGCTACGTTCCGGCGGCCGATACGGAATCCACGAACTTGGTCTCACGCCAGATGATCTCGATGAGGAGACAAAGACAACGATTCAGCGGGATGTCGCCGGTGCGACGAATGTGAACGCGCACCCACAAACGGTGGCTGAATGGGTTGGGCTTCTGGAGTCGGCTGGGTTTTCGGTGACGTGGCAATCGACGGCACCGATGCACCTACTGGAGCCGCGACGAGTGCTCGCCGACGAGGGAGTGCTCGGTACACTCAAATTTGGATTCAACGTACTCACTCATCCAACGGCTCGAGAGCGCGTTCGGGAGCTGCGGAGAGTCTTCACAGAACACGAACAACATATGAACGCGATTGCGCTCGTTGCCGAAAAGCCGTAACTCCGTGTTGGCGTTTTTTGTCATCACATCGGGCAGAGCCAGATTGCGTAAAAGAAGGGAGCTGGTATGTCGATTTTGTGGTTTTCAATGGTCTGGCGGAACGGTTTCGAGTTTCCCACACGGTCCAAAAAATAACCGATATAGTATTATATTTTGTACTGACCTACCCACCAATCACCCGATAGATTTCGCTGTTTCACTGTATCCAGTAAGACCCAGAACGCCAAATCGAACAGACATCAATCTCAGTCCGGGTTCCGAAATCAAGCTGCGCGACTACGGCTCCAGATTGAGCCCAGCGGCGGCGTCTCCGTCGCCGGAGCACTAATCCCCGACTGAGATCACGGGTGCCGTTCATCTCACACTGCGGGCTGACGCACATCATCTGATTCGCGCTCCTCTTGGGTGTTGTTAGAGCGGCTGGTGGCGCGCTTCTCAGCTTGTCGGGAGGGTTACCGAGATGGTTACTCTCGTTGTCGTTAGTGGCGTCGTGGGTACCACGGTTCTCGGACGCCTCGTAGCCGACGCCCCTACGTCGATGAAGATTCGCCCGTTTGACCCCGTGTCAAGTATTTTTGTTCCCTCGGCGTCGCGAAGGCAGCGAATCCGATCGCGAACTACGCGTTCTTGGGCGTCGGCATTGCTGCTGCAGCCGTCGCGATCGACGCCGGGGGCGCAATCGCGGGCGTGCTCGGACTGTAGAACCGACCTCGTCGAGTCTTCAACTGGGTGTCTGGGGAGCGGCAGAGTGTGTTAACCAACATAGAACCCACTCACTGGATAGATATTGGTTAAGACTCGAATCCGCTCGTCGACGTCAAGATCAAGGTCGACCTCAAGGTCCTGGACGCTCGTCTCGTGTCCAAGAGCGTGCTGTAGGAAGTTATGTATCTCGCCACCACCGAGCCGAGTGAATCAAGACAATTCATGAACAACAACGATATCGACCTCCCCATTAGCGATCGCTTCGCGAAGCCGGCGATACTCAGTGCTGTCCTCATCGTCAGTCCCCGAAATGATGTCGGCGAACCGCTCGACGTTTGCGTCAGGATACTACTCGGCGACAAACTCCTCGAGCTCGCGGATCTGTCGCTGGTGACCTTGGCGGTCGGTCGAGACGCCGGCGTATAACGCGACGTGAGCCACACTTTCCGTTTTGCCCGGTTGAGTATATAATAGTAAACTCCTTTTTGTGGATGTCTATTACCAGTACCTTCTCGACGGTTTTAATTGAGAAAATCTCAGTTGCGGGAGAACTCAATGTTGTTTGGAGTCCTCAGAATTAATCGGCCTCATCTGTACGACTATAATTAACAAGAACAGAGATGCGGCCAAGAACAGTTTCTATCTGAACATCAAGTCTCTCAGCCTTTTCAGCTAGCACCAAAGCTGTAATTAATACAAGAAGTAGACAAAAGAATATAAATAGGCAAATGGGGACTAGGACCATCAACATCGTTGGGCGGGAACAAATACGATACAAGAGCGTCTATAACTTTTGTACCCCAAAGCTGAGATTTGATAACCGCAATTTCAAGTTTTACTTTCTATTGACAGCTACAAAACTTAAGGTGAAGATTATAATAATCACAAAACTAATTACAGATATGCCGGAGTTCAGATCACCACCATTTGACTATCCAGAAGAGGCTGATGAGTTTGAAGGAGACGATTGGACCCTGGTAACTGTCTCAGATGATTGTAAGCTTACGACCAAGCAATGGAATCAATTGATACATGGAACTATGAGGCAACTTAACGACCACACCGGTCAAGGTGAGAATCTAAAACCGATTGAGGAGACCCAGCCCAACCCCGACGGCGATCATATTGGTTGGATAAAAATTAATCTGGAAGACTTATATAAAATCCTATATGAACACGAGCGATATTCGTCCGCCAAAGGATTCTCAACCAGTGAATTAGACGTTCTCAGAGCAATTGAGGAGACCCATGAAGAACGGGTGGTGCTACAGGATTTTAAAAATGATTTTAGAGTAGAGGATTATGCTGAATCGACGATCTATAATGCTCTGAATAGTCTTGTTGAGAAGGATCTGGTTGAACGAGTCGCACGTGGGGTGTACCGATATACAGGCCCATAACCTCATTATTTCACAAAGCAGCTTAGTTAAAAAGTCTGCTTGCTGCGAATGTGCCTAGCAAACAACCGATGACAAGAAGATTGTCTGAACACAATCCATACTGATTGACTATTTCCCAAGTATTTAAACCCGATATTGAAGTCTGATAGTTATTTGCGGTCGGTTGTGGTGCTACGTATCGAGCTTGCGGCCC